>NZ_JCACKR010000155.1:0-17269 GCF_059505485.1 Stenomitos rutilans | reverse complement strand
AGCGGTCTCCCTACTTTACTCGACCCACCATTCTTTGACGCACTACCCAAAACTTATCCCTCTGCGAATTTGTAATGATATTGACAATAATGGAATTGATGTGTTTTGGGCAGTTCTACGCGCACTAGATTATAAAGATAAAATGGAAGGTGATGCCGTCGTTATTGACTTGAAAAAGGCTAGAGAAGCACGTTTTTGGATGAATAAGTTTACTGATAAAAAGAGCTTTGACCCGTTAATATCGTCTTTGCTTGTAGAAAAAACGGATATTGTTGCTGCTCTGGCTTGGCCTGGATGGCTTAGTGTTGCTCTCAATGAAAATTTATCTATTCTTAATAAGATTGAATTAAAACAATTTACGAAACATCCTCTTATGGGTGTATGGTCGCTCTTCTTACCAAAAGAGCCAAGATCTAAGTGTAGAAAATATTCAATTCAAGTATTGCTTGTACTAAGCTACTAATTCATTCTTTCAACTTCTTCTAGCCAAAAGAGGTAATATCCCTGTACTTAAAAACTTCACTAAAACAGAAGAATTAAAAGAAAGTCCCTTTTGGGAAAAGAATTATTCAATAATTCGAGATGCTCTTACTTTCTCGCTTCCTCGTCCCCGTACAAAACATTGGGCTGAAATTGAAGACATACTTAGTACGCAAATTCGCAGAGGAATATTTGAAAATTCTCCAGGCAGGATAATCTTTGAAGAAGATGAAGATTAAATTAAAGTAGATCATTTCAAACCTTATTTATTACAATTAAAACTTTTAAGTTTATATTTTCCTAGTCGCAAACAATTCTTTCCCTAATTAACCACCTGTTAAGTAGTATCATGAGAATTGAAAGAGATAACATCATAATGGGAAGGTTTTTTAAGCCTATCCAAGTTGAAAATATTCCCACAGATGTTGGAAATATTGCAGAGCCTAAGTTTCCAACACTACTTAAAAAACCAACTGTACTTGATACTGATCTGGTAGGTACGCTTTGAGAAGCTAGCAGAATTATTGTTGGATAAATAGCAGCAAGTGCTAAACCCATGATTGGTAGACTTATTAATTGGCTAGGTACAAACCACCAAAATAGGAGTCCAATAATGAGTATTATTAACGAGAATTCAGTCGTGCGGATTGCACCAACTGTTCTTACCATGCGCCTCATTCCCATACGTCCAAGAGTTAGCCCCATCCAGTAAGCACTAACACTATAGCCCGCCTGTATTTTTGGTATATCATGAATTAATGTTTGAAAACTATATGCCCAATATCCAATAGAAGCCTCAGTGCCAACATAAACTAATAGAAAAAATGCTGAGATAAAAACGACAGGTTTACATAACACTTCACGTAAATGTTGCCATGTGTTTGTATTAGGCTCTACTTTCTGTTTAACTAACGGAACATAATTACGTTTTTCCGAAAAAAGCGTTCCAAGAGCTAATAGAACTACCATCCATATGAAAATTAGATAAGCAAGCCTCCAATTCAAAGCTGTATTCAGTAGTGAAGTGGCTATAGCAGGTCCGAGTAAAGCACCTATTCCATAGAAGCCATGTAAGTAGCCAATCGTGTCGGCATTGTCTACATCATTAGCAATGTAAGTGTTACTACTAACATCAATTAGCCCCATCCCTGAACCCAATAGCACCCCTCCAGCAATCATTAGAGGCCAAATGGGAGTGGTTATGTATATCGCTAATGCAAAAATCAATACTATTGAAGCTAGTAACAACATTCTAATATAACCAACATGATTACTCTGTGAACTACTTACAAGGGCTGCTCCAATGTAACCAATGAACTGGCTCAGAAACAGAGAAGTAATAGTTGCAGAGTTTAAATTAAAGGTCGCTATTATGGAAGGTAAGAGCACTCCATAGCTACTCTCAAGGACACCAAGTACGATGAATGAGTAAAACGCTAAGGAGATTCCCATCCAAGTAGAACAATCTAAGTGTGGTTTTCGTATCATTTATAAACTTGATTCCTTACATGCGATTAGCAACGAGCTTGTCAAATTCAGCATTTAGGAGTGTAGTAAGGAAGTAGTAAGAAATACATCCAAAGTTCTTAGGTAACACACGTTAAGCAGTCAAAGTCATTAAAGTGAGCTTCAAGCCCTCAAAATATTTAGGCTGCAAAAATTATTTGTCTGCTTCAGCACTGACTTTTCTACAAGCAACCCTACCCATATCTCAACTAACGACTCAGCATATAAATCCTACATAATAAACTGGCTCATGTGTGGTACTTTCTTGCAACTATTGGGTGGGCACTGCTGCTGACCATTTCAATCGTTCTTCCTCAGCCAATGCAATCGAAAACAAAGTTCTTTACATTTAGGCAGGTTACATACCCAGCGAATATCTGATTGTCACATCGATTGCCGCTGAATGTCTGATGGATTGCTGATCCACCTTTTACAGTGCCAACCATTCGATCCATTCCTGGTCAGTGGTCATGTTGGCACTCTGGATTCGTTTTCTCATTGCAATTCTGTGGGCGATCGCGACCGTCTTTGACATCGTTCCACCTAGATTCGCTCAGGGACTCCCCTCCCCCATTTCCCTCAACACCTACAACGGCGTCCCGGTTCCTGCCTGGGACAAAATCTCCTTCGCCTCACTGCCAGCCATTAACGAAGGCGGACAGCTTCAAGTTCCTCAAGCCGTGGCGAATCAGCTAGGCTACAATTCCTCGCGAAGCTGGCAACCAGGCTCAGCCCTGGGTGATGTGCTGAAATTAGGCGATGTGCAGGATGCCTTTGGGTTGGAGCAATTTAGCTTAAGCGCGATCGCGCAGACAGTCGGCTAGAAATTGGCATGGTTTTCCAACAACTGTATCTTTGGTCTCACATGAGCATACTGGAAAATGTTGCATTGCCCTTGCGTTTGCGGAGTGGTAAGAGCAAAAAACAAGTAGATGAGATTGCAAAGCAACAGTTAGCTCGGCTAGGAATTGAGGAAAAAGCGTACGATTATCCTACTCAACTTTCAGGAGGACAAAGGCAGCGAGCGGCATTTGCCCGCGCTCTTGTCCATTCCCCTCAACTGCTGCTGCTGGATGAAATCACAGCCAACTTAGACCCTGAGACAGCTTATACCGTCGTTAAGATTGTCGAGAAAATTATTGAATCAGGCACCTCAGTTATCTGGGTAACTCATTCTAAACTACCTTCTACAATTTGGTCTTACGTCTTGCGGTTTCATGATGGTGGGTGGGTGAAGGGAAAGCATGATTAATTACTACAAAATATATCCCAAAGTAAGGAGGAAAAGCACAGTGGCATAGTATTGTGCTGCATCGAACGACATAATTTGTTGGTTGAGTTGCAGAAGCTATCTATGCCCAATTGGCTTAGCCGTTCACACTCCTAAAAACTAAAAAGAGGGATTTTGATCAATAGTTTGTGTAAAACTGAGTAAGTATGGAGCAGGCGATCGTCTAGTCGGTAGTGCGTCAGTTCAGCGTGGAATTGACAGAGTAGAAGTGATCTTCCACTGGAAGCCATACGATGGAATGCCCGGCATCATTCGTACCGTTGGGCTTGCTTATCATATCCGTTGTGAGCGTTGTTCGCGCTGCTAGTCAAAAAAACACAACTGTCATACAACGGGGTAGTCCAAGCGGTGCAACCAGAGGAAGTGAGTACCGATGAGATATAGTCATTCGTCTCAAAAAACAAAAGCAATGTTGTGCCCAAGAACTAGAGGGGGGAGACTGTTGGATCGGTCTCAGCCTTGCCTGCTCGAGTGGGTTAATTCTGACTTCCCGCGTGGGCAAACACACTGACGCATTTCTTGAGCAGTTAGTCATCAACACCGAAGGTAAAACAGCGCGCAAGCCGTTCAACACGGATTAGCGTGGGTTGACTTCGCTACATGGACTCTATAGAACGTGCGATATTCCTGCACCAAGCGTTGTGTCAGTTCAAGTTTCTCTTCCATATGCAGATCTCATGTTGCCCAGACCTGGGCGAAGTGCCAGTATTGCTGGATCCTGTCATCAAAGAGAGTATCACGTGACAATGATCATGACGGGTAAGTTACAGCTATAAGTCATCCGACTTATAGACTTTTAGAGCGATCGCCCCAAAATGTTGTGGTAGTCCGTACGAATGAAGCAGTCGCTTATACTCATTCCGAGCTGTGTCTCGGGTAATAAGTAGGTGAACAAAATTAAGTGCCAAGGTTAATCGTATCAATGTAGCTCTCAAGGATAGCCGTTCAGTGCGTCTCGCCACCCGCCCCCTAATCCGTAACATTTATCCCGAAACCTTGTGTCTGCTGCACCGTATTTATCGGCATAGCCGTCATCACGAAGTACGCCAGCGAGCGCAGTGCCTCATTCTGAAACATCAGGGACTCAGCATCACGGAATTGATAAAAGTGTTTCAGGTCAGTCGTAAGACCCTTTATAAATGGTTAGAGGCATGGGATGTGAGAGGTTTTCCAGGCTTGTATCGACGCCCAGGACAAGGGCGTAAGGCAACCTTTACGGCTGAACAACAAGCCCAAATTCGGCGGTGGACTCAAGAGCACCCCAAACAACTGAAACAGGTGTTGAACAAAATTCGCGAACAGTGGGGGGTGACTGTCAGTATCAAAACCATCAAACGCGTGCTCAAAGCGCTACGTCTAAGTTGGCATCGCTTTCGCCGCGTTCCCAAGGGACAGCCAGATCCGCAAGAATACGCCGCTAAGCAAGAACAGCTGCGGGAACTGCAAGGTTTGGATGCGGCGGGAGTGATCGACCTGTATTACCTTGATCAAGCCGGCTTTTGCCTCATCCCCTGTGTTCCTTACGGTTGGCAACCAGTGGGTGAAACCTTGACCATCCCCTCAAGTCGCAGTCAGTCATTGAATGTGCTTGGGATTATGAATCGTCATCATGATCTCAAAGCCTACACCTCAGAACAGAGCATCAACAGCGATGTGGTGATTCTTTGTATCGAGACCTTCTTTCCCAAAGTTGATAAACGAACCATCATCGTGATGGACCAAGCGCCGATTCATACGAGCTACGCTATGCAAGATAAGCGTGAGGAGTGGGCCGAGCGCAATCTTGAGCTTTTCGAGTTACCCAGCTATTCGCCAGAACTTAATCTCATTGAGATTCTCTGGCGTTTTATCAAGTACACATGGCTCGATGCCAGTGCCTACAAGTGCTGGCTCAGTTTAGTGGAGCAGGTCGAGTCAATACTCAGCGGCTTTGGCGAGAAATACGTCATTAATTTTGTCTGACTACTTACTTACTCCAGTCTTGTAGTCCGCCCATCAAATTGGCTCCCTCAATGAACGTCTCCGCCGCAAGCGAACGGAGTATCACTTCGCTACGCATCACACGCGGCGCGATCGGCTTCGCTCAACAGCGCCCATTCGGACTGCTGTGCCTCATGCGCTGCTGTATTTCCACAACTTCGGGTTCATGAACCCAAAGTTGTGGAAATTTGCACCCTCAAAGCCACAGATCTAGAACAGTACCAAAAGAGGTCTCAGATAGCGTCCAATACCCCTTCAACAACAGACTATGGCGACGCTTCAAGCAGTGGCTTTCATGCGTTCCAGGCTAGTAGGAGCAAGCTCATACACCACCTTGCGCTTGCGATCAACGTGCGTACCCGGCACTGGAAGACCCTGGCTCCAGGCAGCTTTGATCGCTTGTTTATCCGGCTTCCGCTCAATAATTTCCTTCACTGTGATGTAGTCCTCTGGCACCTGGCTCAAGTCCAACACTTCACAGGAAGGCGGATTGAGCTTAATCCGAATCCGGCGAGTCTGTCCGGCGGCTTCGGTGCTGATGAGTCCAGCATCGTTAAGTTGCAAAACGGTGCGGTCGAGTCCATTGCGCCAGCGCGTTAGTCGCTCCAGTTCGGCAACGTGGATTTTCACCAGCAGTTCCATCCTTGCTCTGACGGCTGCAAGCTCGGCATCAATCTGGTCTGCCAGTTCAGCATGGGCATCAATCAAGGCTTCCTGGTTAGCCTGTAATTCCCAAAGTTGCACCAAAATGTCGTCTTCTTGCTCTGGGGTTTCGGCTCCCTGAAGTCGTCGCCAGATTTGGGCTGCCAGGATACTGACTCCTTTGAGCGATTGCAGCATCACAGATGGAGGCGCTGCTTGCCGTTTGGGTTGTGTGGTAGACAATTTAGGCTTCATGCTTACCACCTCCCACAGTTTTGGTAATAGTCCTGCCTTGTTTGATGGTCACAGGCTAGATTGAGGAGCGATCGCGCCTCTGCTGGCAAAGCATCCTGTGTCGTCTCGGTTGTTTCAATAGTTGAGTCGATCGCTTCATCAAAATCAGCAACAGCCTCAGTGCGACTGCTGGGTTGGCTTGCTTCTATGGGTGTTGGCATAGTGCTCTCCTTGCATCACTGCACGGTCGGGGCGCAGCAGCGCCTCTAACCATCACTGCTCCTCTTCTTGTCTCAGAGTGCTCAAAGCTTGCTGAATCAAGGGCAGTGCGTCTTGATCTGCAAGAGGAACCAGGCGATAGATGCGGGTGGATTCAGGGGTATGACCAAAGTCTTCCATCAGAGAAGCGACCAGTGCCGCAGCACTTTGGAGCGTGGCATAGGTGTGAGGTTCCTCTCTGGGCAGCATGGCGTAGAACATTTCTGGCTCCGACCAGGGCAAGGGTTCATCCACCTGGACGACGGCAAAGTTCGGTTGGTCTGGCTGTATCGATTCAGGCATAAGGCTCTCCGCTCTAAGGAATTGCGGGCAGCAAGCTTTAAGGTGCTCTTACCTGGCGGCATTGCTCACCCACCAACGGCTCACAGAGCGGAAGCTGGAGGCATCGCCTTACGCAGCACTAGAGGCGTCGGGTGGTTGCTCATCCGTTGGAGTCGCCTGCTGTTCAGTGATGCTTAAAGCACCGATCGGGTTAGGTGCCAGTTTTGCGTTTGCCAGGACGTAGAACACTTGCTGCGTGTCGAGTTTGGTAATGATGAGATAGGGTTGCCCGTCCTGATTGATCCCGGTTCTTTGCACCACGCCGCCGATTAGTTTGTGGAATTGTTGTTCAGACTCACCCAAACTCTGTAATTTCTGCTGTCGTTGCCATACATGAAAATCTCTGCTGTCGGCTTCGGGTTGATGCTCTGAGACTTTCAGTTGTCGGGTGCGATCGAACACTGCTTCGGGCACGATGGTTTGCAGGTGAGTGTCGATCGCATTAAACCCAACGGTATGAACGTTTTGCCAGGGCAAGAGGACATGAAAGCGACCGTCCTCGCCGATTACGGTGAAATTGAGGTATTGGTTCATGGAGTTAGCCTTGGAGCGCTTGTCACTGCAACAGAGCGGTAGCCTCTTTGTCCCGGTTTTTGGCTTATAAGATTGGGCTGGTGAGGAATGGTGTGCAGACACTATTGCTCTTTCACGGCAAGCAAAGAAAAGCCTCCTGATGGGTCTTTCAGGAGGCTACGCTACTGGTAGATGCTACTTCTGGCGCTGGTCGGGCGGGCTGACAATGACCCGCACCAGAACGGAGAGGGCAATGATGATGTAGAACACATCGGTGCCAGCAACCGTTGGCGGTGTCGGTGGTGGAATGGCAGCACCCGGATTCATCTGGCTCATGGTTTGACTGGTGGTTGAGGATGATGGGGGCGGTGCTAGAACGAACTGGCAAGCGTGAACCATAGCCAACCTCCGATTGAACGTTTGTACTTATAGTCTCCTGGTTCGGCTGGCTCTCGACCAGGGAAAATCCAGCGGTTAACCCCGAATTTAGTGGAGGCAGGCTAAAAGCTTCAATCCCTTTGCCCGTCATGGTTTGAGGGCGTATAACTGGGTGCTCTTGATCGAAGTGAACGCCTTGCGGATGCTTATCTGCCGTAAAGTCCGCCAAAATAGCAATAACGCCAGAGTCAATTCAGCCGAGACGTATGAACGCTCCCAAACGTAGCCGCGCTCGTGTACTCACACCGGAAGGTCTGCAAAAGCTCCGAGAACGGGTGCGATCGCATGAAGTAAGGGAGAATGCAGGCTTCAAGTACACGCTGGAGCGCCTGGGTGAGTTGACTGGACTCGACCCAGAGACGGTGAAGAATGTCCTGGATTGCAAAGGCTCCGACAAACGGACGATCGCCCGTTGCTTTGAAAACTTTGGGTTGACGTTGAACGATAGCGACCACATTCCAGCCACTCAGACAACCGCAATCGCCGACCCGAATTTTGTCGGACGCGATGAGGCGATCGCAGACTTGAGCACGCTGGTCAGCCGCAATGCCAAAGTGATTGTGATTCAGGCAAGGGGTGGCGTTGGCAAAACCACACTGGCACGAAAGTATCTTCAGCAGGCATTTGGCTCCTTCCTGGAGTTTCCGATTGCGAAGGAGACGAAGGATATTGCGTCGATCGAGGGACTGCTGGAAGAAAAGCTGCGTCAACTGGGTGAAGAACCCGGACGAGAATTTTTAGTGTCACTCGATCGGCTCAAGCGCAAACTGCAAGCGGAACGCCTTGGGATTTTGATTGACAACCTGGAACCTGCGTTGGACTCGGCAGGCAAATTTATTGAAGCGCACCGTCGTTATGTGGAACTGCTGCGAGTGCTGAGTGATCCAACGGTGCAGTCGCTTACGTTGATTACCAGTCGCGAACGCCTGCGAGAAGCCGATGTCACCGTACAGCATTATTCGCTCAGAAGTTTGGATGTGCAAGCGTGGGAACAGTTTTTCCAGAGTCGCAGCATCAATACGGATACACCTGCTTTGGCTACTTTGCATGATGCATATGGTGGAAACGCCAAAGCAATGGATATCATCAGCGGTACTGTTTTGGAGGATTTTTCTGGTGATGTTGAAGCTTACTGGCAGGTGAATCAAAGCGATTTATTTATCGAGCGAGATCTGGAAGATTTAGTCATAAAACAGTTTAATCGTTTGCAAGAGCTTGATCCAGATGCGTACAAACTGCTCTGCCGAATGGGATGCTACCGCTATCAAGATGTGCCAACCGTACCAATTGAAGGACTATTTTGTCTGCTATGGGATGTACCGGAGAATCGCCATCGACGGGTGATTAGATCGTTGCAGGATCGATCGCTCGTTGATTTCGAAGATGGCGAGTTTTGGTTGCATCCAGTTATTAGGGCAGAGGCGGTTTCACAATTAAGGATGAGTGATAATAGTGAGCTAACTAATCGCAAAGCGGCAGAATTTTGGACAGAGACCACAAAGGATATAGAAAATATAGACGATGCTCTTACTGCTTTAGAAGCTTACTACCATTATGTAGAAATCGACGATTTCTCTTCAGCTTCTTATATAGTTACAAGTCCAAGACCTAATCAAAAGCATATATCTTTTGGAGAGGGCGAAGCTCTCGGAGGTACATTCTATAGATTAGGTTTAACACAACAAATGATATTTGCAATAACCGGAATAATTAACAAAATTCCAAATAATTTTTCTTCGAGTAAGATGTATCATTTTCTAGGAGACTTGTCTTCATTAAGCTCTATAGTTTACGCCGAAAAATGCTACAAAAAATCAGGCGAAATAGCAGATGAAATACTAAAGAGGCAAGAAACTGATGATTCTTGTAGTCTTTTTAAGACTAAAGCAATGAAAATTGAATCCTTATTTAATATAGGATTGTGTAAAGCTAATTTTTGGCAATTGCAAGAAGCCATCTTTTTCACTAAAGAAGCATTAGCTAGCCTGGAAAAATTACTCAGTAGTTCTGATTTGGAGATAAACATAGAATGTAAACCGTTTCAGAAAGACTTCTGCCAGATAGTTCAGTCTTGTAGTTGGTCTCATTTGGGATTTCTATATTCAGAAATTCATGATGCTGAACAGGCATTATTTTATGCTGAACAGGCTTTTGCCTCAATTTATCATCAAAACGGCTTAAACTTATGGGCTAAACCATTCAGTTTTGTGTCTTTAGGCTGTATGTATCAAAAGTTAGGGATGTTCGAAGCATCACTTGATCTTCATGTTAAAACCTTATCTAATTTAAGTGCAACAGATTTTCCGCATATCAGAGCTAAAGCTCTAAACGGTATAGCATTTTTCCATAGGGAACACAGAAGTTTTGAGGAATCATTTCCATATCATTTTGAATCAATACAAATCTTAGAGGCTATGGGAGCTAAATGCGATTTGGCAGAAGCTTACTATCAAATTGGCTTAACTTATCAAGCTATGAGTGATGCTGAGAAGAGCTATGAAAACTTTCAAAAAGCAATTCGACTGTTTGGTGAGATGGAAGCTCCGAAGCAGGTGGAGAAAGTGCGGCGGTCAATGCAAAATTCCCTTTAGGGAAACTCTAAGGTGTCTACAAAATAAAAGTCAAATGGAGGCAAGCAATGAATACTAAACTGGTCGAATCTTTGGCTCAAATTATTCAGTCCCTGGCTCCAGAAGAGCAAACACTTCTGGAAGAGAGATTAAAGGCGACACCAAAGAAGGATTGGAGACAGTCATATCAGGAACTCAATGAACTGAGGGAAAGAATCTTTGCTCGTCGGGATGGTCAACCGCTTTCGCCAGAGCCGGATGAAATAATCTGGCAAATGCGTGAGGAACGAACAGCAGAAATAATGCAATCTTTACAAGATTCTTGATTCAATGGCTCAATCTAGCTCTACGGTGCCTCAAATGATTTGTATTGATGCTAGTTTTGTTGTTCGTTTTATCACTGGCAAGAATCCAGATTCCTCTGCTGATCAGCTATGGAAACAGTAGCAACAGTCCCAGACTACTATTGTAGTTCCTACACTCTTTTTCTATGAGGTTAGTAATGCTCTACATCGGTATGCCGTTTCAGGACAGCTTACTCAGCAAGAAGTACAAGCATTGTTGGATCGGGTTTTAGGGTTTGATCTGAGAAGCTATGGTGATTCTGAACTGCATCGGCAAGCCCTTAAGATTGCCCAGCGCGAGAATTTACCTGCGGCGTATGATGCTCACTATCTTGCTCTGGCTGAGCGGTTAGAGACTGAGTTTTGGACAGGCGATCGCCGACTGTTCAATACCGTGCGATCGCGCCTACCCTGGGTTCACCTGGTGAGTTGAAATTGAAAGGCTGAAGCTGACGGCGAGATTGAAGTAATCAATGTAAAACCGAACACGGAGGCTGGATGTGTACCGAAAACACAATCACTACCAATTAAATGAATGCTCTCTTGCAAGAGGTGCGGGACTGGGAGCGATTCTCGTTCCAGGAAACTTCGTGAACGACTGAGAAACGGCTACCGAAGGGATTCCATCACCACAGCCACACCGACAATGCAGAGCACAAGGGCGATGGCTTTTGGCAAACATAGTTCCAGTAGATTCAGCAACAGATTGATGAGTGGCAAGCTTTCCACGATACCTGCAAGCAGGAGCGCAACAAGCAACCCAAAAAGGCTGAGCAGAAAGGATTTGAGCACTTTGCTGGCAACTCTCAGTAACCAGCTATGCTGCTTTGGTCTGTGCATTATGCTTTTTCCTCCACGAACTTGGTCAAGCAGCAAACCAGGCACCCATCTGCTGAAGCAAGCCCAACAAGCCCAACGGAGAGCTTTCAGGATATTCAGTAGGCATCTGTCGTTGATAAGTGCCATCACTAACAGCTACCACAAGCAGCGTCAACCCTTCTCTACCAATCACCTTCACACGCATACCTGGCAACGCCTGCGTTTGAGCATGGGGTTGGTAAAACCGGGCAAACCAGGTAGTTGCCATAAACTTGACTCGTCCCCGTTGGTGCAGTGTAATCGGTTGCTCGACTTCACCGATCGCGGCTTGAGCGAAAAACTCAATAGTCTCTGGTGCAACTGTAAGGCTCATCGCTGGAACTCTCTTCTTGTTTCGGTTTGATGCACTCAGTGTGCGATGCCAAACCGTTCTCAACCAGGGAAAAACCAGTCGTTAGCGTCGAAATTAAGCCTTTCTCCTGGCAAACAACCCCACCACGCTACGCGTCCGCTTTTCAATGATCGGAGAATTTAGCCCCACCCTTAGTTGAATCCGCTTAAAATCGGAAAAACCCGCTTATCTTCCCGAAGGTCGGGTTTTAACTTCGGCAACCCGAATCTCTTACTGAAAATCGCTATGACTGTAGAACAGCCCAGACGCAAACGAGGTGTTGTACTCACTGCCACGGGACGGCAGAAGCTCCAGGACGCAATCAGAGCCTGGGAGGAAGAGGACAGCTGCGGCGATAAGCTGACGATCGAGGCGCTGGGCGATCGCACTAAGCTGGATGCAGGCACGGTTGCTAAAGTTCTGGACGGTGAAGAAGGGGTTGACCGTCGCACGCTAGAGCGGTTCTTCCAAGCCTTTAACCTGGAACTGACAGAAAATGACTACTACAACCCTAACTTATCTCCAAATAGGATAGAAGACTCGCCCCCTAACCTTCACATTTCAGACTCTACACGAAATATCGATTGGGTAGAGGTGCCTGACGTTTCTGTGTTTTTTGGGCGTACTGAAGAACTTAAAACTTTGAAAAATTGGATTAAAAAAGAGCGCTGCCGTCTACTCATCCTTTTAGGGACAGGCGGAATTGGTAAAACCTCTTTAGCAGCAAAGCTTGCAGAAGAGATTCAAACTGACTTCGAGTATATAGTATGGCGAAGTCTTCGCAATGCCCCACCCCTCGAAGAAATCTTAGTAAATCTAACCAAATTCTTGTCGAATCGGCAGCAGACAGACTTACCGGAAAATCTAAACCAGAAAATTTCGCTACTCATCACCTGCTTACAGGAACATCGTTGTCTAGTCATACTCGACAACATGGAATCAGTTTTTCAGGAAGATACCTACGTTGGAGTCTATCGTGAAGGATATGAAAATTACGGTGACTTATTGAGACGAGTTGGTGAAACAGTGCATAAAAGTTGCTTAGTATTAACTAGCAGAGAAAAGCCTAGAGAAGTGACACCACTAGAAGGAGAGATGCTGCCAGGCAGGTCACTACAGTTGAGCGGGTTAAAGGAGGAAGCACAAAAAATTCTCAAAATAAAGGGAGTTTTAGGCTCAGATAAGGAACAAGAAGCTCTGATTAGTTTATATAAAGGTAATCCTTTGGCTTTGAAATTAGTTGCTACGACTATTACAGGTTTCTTTGAAGGCAATATATCAAACTTTATAGAACAAAACATAACCGTCGTCGACGGTGTTCGTAACCTTTTAGATCAGCAACGTAAACGCTGCTCAATTTTAGAGAGAAAGATCGTTGCTTGGCTGGCAATCAATCGCGAACCCAATTCCATAGAAGAACTACAGAATGATATTATGCCGCCGGTGTCTCAACGAAATCTGCTGGCTGCTTTAGAATCTCTAATAGAACGTTCGTTAGTTGAGCGAATTACGATATATAACAAGCATTTCCCGCTTTTTACATTGCAACCTATGATCATGGAATACCTTGTTGAAGATGTAATAATTCCAGAGATCTGCGGGGAAATCGAAAGAAGTAATATCATTCTCTTTAATAGGTATTCTCTTGTCAAAGCTCAGTCAAAAGAGTACGTTAGAGAGATCCAATTTCGTCTCATAATTAAGCCAATAATAGATAGGTTGAGTGTTGCTTTTGGCAGCACAAAAAAATTAAAGGAAAAACTAGATCAAATTCTATCTGACCTTCGTGAAAATGAATTCCAAATTGGACCTGGCTATGTGGGAGGCAATATAGTTAATTTATTGACCAGGTTGAAAATTGATTTGGCTGGTTATAATTTTTCGCATCTGACAATTTGGCAAGCATACTTGCAAGGGATAAATTTGCACGGTGTCAATTTTGCTCACTCAGACTTAACTAAATCTGTTTTTACTGAATTAGTTGGTGTAAGCCTGACGGTGGCATTCAGTGCAGATGGAAGGTATGTAGCTGCTGGTAGTTCCAACGGTGAAGTTCGGATATGGCAAGTTTCAGATGGCAAACTACTTTTCACCTTTAAAGCACACTCTAGTTGGGTTTGGGCCGTTACTTTCAGCCCTGATGGTAAAACTCTAGGTAGTGGTAGCAGTGACCATACAATAACGCTATGGGATACTCAAACCGGGCAACGCCTGAAGACTTTACAAGGACATGAAGGTCGGATCTGGGCGCTTGACTTTAGCCCCGATAGTAGCAAAATTGCAAGTGGTAGCGGAGATAATACAGTAAAACTGTGGGATGTCAACACGGGACAATGTTTGAAGAATTTGACACATCATACTGATCAAGTACGTTCAGTTAGCTTTAGCCTTAATGGAGAGATGCTAGCCAGCAGCAGTGAAGACCGCAGTATAAAGCTGTGGAGTATTGACACAGGTAAGTGCCTCAAATCTCTGGACGAGCATAATGATCAGATCCATTCAATAGCTTTCAGTTCTGATGGCTATACACTTGCTAGTAGCAGTGGAAGTAACATCATGATCTGGAACGCTCTTACTGGTCAATATCTTAAAAGTTTTGAAGGGCATACTGGTCGGGTAAGATCGGTTGGTTTCAGTTCGGATGGTTATATGCTTGCCAGTGGTAGCGAGGATCAAACTATAAAATTGTGGGATACTCACAGTGATCAGTGCCTTGGCACTTTAGTGGGGCATACAAATCAAGTTTATTCAGTAGCCTTTAGTCCTGATAATCATACTATTGCTAGTAGTAGTGATGATCAAACGGTAAGGTTGTGGGATACTAGCACTGAAAAATGTCTAAAGATTTTGCAAGGCTATACGAATAAAGTTTGCTCAGTCGCATTCAGTCCTGATAGCAAGACCCTTGCTAGTGGCGCTGAAGATCAAACTTTAAGGTTGTGGAACCTTAGTACAAGTCAGTGCGTAAAGATATTAGAAGGTCATACAGGATGGGTATGGTCTGTTGCATTCAGCCCTGATGGTCAAACCCTTGCTAGTGGAAGTAAAGATCGGACTGTAAAACTGTGGAATGTTAGTACAGGTGAATGCCTCAACACCTTACAGGGTCATACAGGATGGGTATGGTCTGTTGCATTCAGTCCTGATGGTCAAACCCTTGCTAGTGCTAGTGAAGATCAAACTGTGAAGTTATGGAATGTTAGTACAGGTGAATGCCTCAGCACCTTACAAGGTCATACAGGATGGGTGTGGTCTGTTGCATTCAGCCCTGATGGTCAAACCCTTGCTAGTGCTAGTGAAGATCAAACCGTGAAGTTGTGGAATTTTTATACGGGTGAATGCCTCAGCACCTTACAAGGTCATACCAATCGAGTTAGATCAATTGCCTTCTGTACCGATGGGCGCATCATCATTAGCGGTAGTGGAGATTGCACCATAAAGGTATGGGATATTTACAATAGCCGTTGCTTGAGAACTCTAAGTGGACATACAAAAGAGGTGTGGACTATCTCTCTTAGCCCCAATAGTCAAACTTTAGCCAGTAGTAGTAACGATCATTCTGATAGTGTTGTCAGGCTATGGGATATACATACAGGTCAACTCTTACAAAGCTTAGAAGGACACAGTGACGGAGTCCTTTCCGTTGCTTTCAGTTTTGACGGTCAGTCTCTTGCAACTAGTAGCCAAGATGAAACGATTAAGCTGTGGAATGTTAGGACGGGTAAATGGTTGAAAATATTGAAAGTTCCTCAACCCTACGAAGGTATGAAGATCGCAGGTGTTACTGGCTTAACAGAAGCTCAGAAGGCATCACTGATTGCCTTAGGGGCAGTTGAGTTAGAGTGATACTGGGAAGAAGGCGATCGTCCACCACATTCCAACCATCAATTGAGCGCTGAGCCAGCATCCAGAAAATGGCGATCGCGTCGTTCCATTTCTGTCATCAAACTCTCCCAGCACCGCAGGGCATGCCCCTTCCGCATCACCAATTCAGCCGCTTCTCGTGCCTGCTCCAGAATCCCAGCATCGTTGACCAGATCTGCCAGCGCAATCTTGGGCATCCCCGCTTGAGCGGTGCCCAAGATTGCACCCGATCCGCGTAGCTGCAAATCCCTTTCGGCAATGAAGAAGCCATCTTGTGACTGTTCCAGCACCTGAAGACGTTGCTGGGTTGCTTCAGCACTGGAGGTGTTAATCAGCAGGCAGTAGGCTTGGGCAACGCCTCGTCCAACCCGTCCGCGAAGCTGATGCAGTTGGGATAACCCAAAGCGATCGGCATGTTCGATCAGCATGACAGTGGCGTTGGGGACATCCACACCAACTTCCACCACCGTGGTCGATACCAGGATTTGAGTTTGGCAATGGCGAAACTGCTTCAGGGCTGCATCTTTTTCGGCGCTGCTCATCCGTCCATGCAACAAGCCAAGCCGAAATTCAGGAAAGATGGTTGCCTGCAAGTGTTGAAATTCACTCACGGCTGACTTCAAATCCATCGTTTCAGAATCCTCCACCAGCGGCAGGATGATGTAAGCCTGATGTCCCTGCATCACTTGTTCCCAAATCACATCATGTGCTTTCGTTCGTTGATCCTCTGCAAACACCTGCGTTTGAATCGCTTGTCTACCAGGGGGTAGCTCATCAATCTGGCTGACATCTAAATCACCGTGTAAGGTCAGTGCCAGAGTGCGAGGGATGGGCGTGGCAGTCATGTTGAGCATGTGGGGATGCTTGCCCTTCTGTTGCAGCTTCAACCGTTGCTGTACACCGAATCGATGTTGCTCATCAATGACCACCAGACCCAATTGATGGAATGTAACTGAAGCCTGAATCAGAGCATGGGTGCCAATCAGTAGCGGCAATTGACCCGATCGCAGTTTCCCATGAAGCTCCTGTCGTTGCGCTGGGGATGTGGAACCTGTCAACAATGCTACCGGGAGATGCAAGGGTTTGAACCATTCAGCAATGTTGCAATAATGCTGCTCTGCCAGAACTTCTGTGGGTGACATGAAGGCAGCTTGGCACCCAGACTGAATCGCTGCCAGGATTGCCGCCACCGCTACAACGGTTTTACCCGAACCCACGTCACCCTGTACTAGACGATTCATCGGGGTGGGCTGAGCGAGGTCATGCAAAATCTCAGCGATGACTCGCTGCTGTGCGTTGGTCAGTGGAAAGGGCAGGATTTGATAAAATTGCTCCAACAAAGCACCCTGAGTGGACAGAGCATCTCGTTGTATTTGGCGCAAGGCGTGCCGACGTTGCAGTAACCTCAGTTGTAGGTAGAAGCATTCATCAAAAACCAGTCGGTGACGAGCAACCTCAAGACTGGGTTGATTGGGAGGAAAGTGAATGTGGGCAATCGCCTCTTGCAATCCCACCAGGCTATACCGCGATCGCAGTTTGGCAGTATGGCGCGACAATTATTTAGACCGAATGACGATTACATTGCCCACCCCAGAGT
>NZ_JCACKR010000154.1:0-17282 GCF_059505485.1 Stenomitos rutilans | reverse complement strand
GCAGCTTGATGGGACTTGAATTTCTTCTCCTCCACCGTAGTAACAAAAGAGGGGTAATACCATTTCCCTTTAGTTGAGCTACAGATGATGCGCTCCAATCAGCGACGCTATGCAGGTTCTGCAACTCAAAACTCAAAACTTAAAACTGAGAACTGGTATAAGCATCGATCGCCCGTCCGCAGAAGCCGTGCCTTACCCCAACGCCGTGACAGCGATGCGTAAAATCATCTTTTCTAGCGCACTGCTTGGCACGATCACACCAACACGCTGTACAAAGTTCTAAGCTGAGTTAGCGCCCTTGGCGCGGCGGCGATGCAAGCAAGACTATATCCGTGTGTTTGCGGCGTTCGCTGCTGTCCTTCTCGGCGTATACTAACATTCGGTCTTCAGGTAGATTTCGGGCAAAGTACGGGCGATCGTGCCTGCCAGTCACCTAGATTAGAGAGTGTTGGTAGGCTCGATAGATTGAGTCTGCCACTGTAGCCAGTGACCCTTTTCGTGATTGACCCGTGCCAAATTCATCCGTCCCCAAGCGTAGCCACCCATCCACGCAGCGTTCAACCCAGATGCCTTCTTTGCCACCGCCGCAAGGCTTTGAGTACCAGGCGTTTGGCTTTTTAGCTGGCACGTTGACCACAGCGCAGGAGCCATACTCCTTGTTAGTGAATGACCAACCGCTCACCATTACTGGTTGCAGCGATCGGTTACAACGTTGGCTGTACACGCAGGAGCTACCGTTAACAGGCTATTGGGGTTTGTATCCCAAATCCACCCGGAGCGGCACGACGTTCTGGTTAAAGTCTTTTGAGCCAGCGACCCCGTCAACCGAACTGGGCGTGTTTAGTATTGATGGGCAATTAGTCGCAACGAAAGGCTCAACGCAGTTAATACGGCTTCACCGCAATCAAGCGAATTCGACTGAAAAGCCATTTTCAGTTAAGGTATCAGGCTTTTTGCCAGAACCAAAGCCTGGTCAGTTTTGGCAACTGGAATGCCTGTGGGAAGACGATAAATTCACCTTGTTGGATGGCTACCGCTATCGATCGATGATCTGATTAGCTTTCAGCAGTCAGCAGTCAGCGGTCAGTTTTTTTCTAACCACCACCAACTTCTTCCGCCTTCTGCTAGGCTTGCCTGACTAGCACGCCTGGTTCGCGCTGGATAGGGAGAACATCTAACGTATCAAGCTGTGAGCAATACGTCAGGTCTTCGGTGATGCCGAGACGCAGTAACCGCTTGCCGTGGCTGGCGTGATGAAACAGTCCCAGCAAATCGTCTTGCCAATGACAGTAAAGGCTGACGGCGGCGATCGCTTCATCGTTGCCCGCCAGATCATCCAGCGAACAGCCGAGTTCCTGTTGTAGTCCGTGGGCGATCGCGCCTGCACAAACGGTATCTTCGAGCGAAAAGCTGCCTTCCCATCCAGACCCAACAATCCAGATGGTTTCAGGTTTGTGCTGGAGAAGATGCTGAACGACGGCACCACGGTTAATGAGGGCGGCAGCCAGAACGGTGGGAGCTGCCTCGATGCATTGAAGTGCTCGCGTACCATTGGTCGTGCTGATAAACAAACGACGACCACCCACGCGCTCTGGCGTACAGTCGAGGGGCGAGTTACCAAAATCAAAGCCTTCAACCTGCGATCCGCCTCGTTCCCCCGCCCGAATCCGCTTGTTAGGTGCCCAGGTTTCGCTCACGGCTATCAGCTTGTCTAAATCGCTAAAGGCTTGTACTGCTTCTGCTCCAGACCCTAGAGCGGTGGCGATCGTGCTCGTGGCGCGCAGCACATCGACGGCGATCGCGCAGTCAGCAACCATTGTCGCTGGCGTTAATTCAGGGGTATGGAAAACAGAAAGTTTCATAGGGATTCCGTAAGTGCGATGGGATGTTGAGTGCAGCGTGCATCTCTAGCCCTTGCTAGAGGCTAACCATGACTTAAAAAGGCTGTCTAAGCTGCTGCGTCTAACGTAAACGTACAGCAGTACAGAACAATTCTTAATAAAGATTCTAGAGGCGCAGCATTACTGATAATAGAGGAAAGCTTGAGCAGTTAAATTTTTAGCTCTCGTTTAAACGCAACTGATTACAGTTGTTGGACGGTTGTACTTGGGTTAAGCCTGGGGATTATTGTACTGAAAGGAGCGGCTATCTCTACGAATTTGATTGCGTCTCCGTTGCTACTTCCTTAAAATAAGCCAAATTCGTAAAATCCGTATTAGGCGGCTCGCCCTGGAGGAATCATGTCCGATCGCCCCATCATTCTTGGCATCGTTGGTGACAGTGCCGCTGGTAAAACCACCCTCACAAAGGGCATCGCGCAATTTCTAGGTCCTGAAAATGTGACTGTGATTTGTACCGATGACTATCATCGCTACGATCGCACACAGCGTGCTGAGCTTGGCATTACGGCGCTACATCCAGACTGCAACTATCTGGATATCATGCAGCAGCACCTCTCCCAACTCCGTACCGGGCAACCGATTCTTAAACCCATCTACAACCACACAACGGGAAATTTTGACCCGCCAGAGTATATTAAGCCTAGTAAGTTTGTGATCGTTGAAGGGTTACTCGGCTACTCTACGCGCGGTGCCCGCAATGCATACGATGTCAAGGTTTACCTTGCTCCACCGGAAGAATTGAGGACGCAGTGGAAGATCAAGCGAGACACCCAAAAGCGCGGCTACACAGAAGAGCAAGTGCGTGCAGAAATGGTGAAACGCGAACCCGATTCTGACGCTTACATTCGTCCTCAGCGGCAGTGGGCAGATCTGGTCGTCAGTTTCTATCCTGAGCCTGATAATGGTGGCTCAAACGGTGGGCACCTTAACGTCCGTCTTGTCTTGAGACCAAATATTCCCCACCCCGATTTAACTCAGGTTGTCACCACGAATGCTTCTAACCCAGACTCTGCGATTCGTCTGGGCCT
Source organism: Stenomitos rutilans (assembly GCF_059505485.1). NCBI lineage: Bacteria > Bacillati > Cyanobacteriota > Cyanophyceae > Leptolyngbyales > Leptolyngbyaceae > Stenomitos > Stenomitos rutilans. The sequence continues at coordinate 14,353 of NZ_JCACKR010000154.1, read as the reverse complement.
CGATCGCGATATGGGAAAACCCGTTGATGTGCTGGAAGTTGACGGCCATGCTACCAGCGGTCAGGTCACGCGACTGGAACAGTTTATTTGTAATGACATTCCCAACTTGCTTGAGGCGTGCAATCACATCAGCAATCTAGAATTAGGCTCTGTGATTGGTACAACGGGCGAAACACTCAAGAGCTACCCCCTGGCGATCACCCAACTGTTGATCGCCTATCACATGCTCAAAGCCACTCAAGTTCATTAGTCGTAACAACTTGGAACCAGGAATAGCGATTCAACTCTAGAAGCCTAAAAACGGAGAGGGGGGGATTCGAACCCCCGATCGCTTTCGCGATGCTCGATTTCAAGTCGAGTGCATTCGACCACTCTGCCACCTCTCCAGGCGGTACATCGTTAATCTTAACCTGTCTGTTGTTCAGTAACTAGGGCGTTGGATGAAGGAGCAGAGGGGCAGGGAGGCAGAGGGGGTAGGGGAGAGTTTTGAGTTCTAAGGTGATTCTAGCTCCTGACTCCTAACTCCCCTTACGACTTTTCTTCTCGCCAAAGGGCAATGCCGCCTAGTAGCCCTGTAACGTTAGGCACAATCTTGGCGTTTTGAGGCAGATCGAGGGTGACGCATTTAGCGTTGCCGCCGCCAATGTAAAGAGTGTCGTAGTTGAACAGATGCTCTAAAGAGGCGATCGCTTTGCTCAGGCGATCGTTCCACTTCCTTTTGCCAATGTCTTCCAGGGCCGCGTTACCCAACTGTTGTTCATAGGTATCGCCTTTCCGAAATTCGTGGTGCCCTGGCTCCAAATTTGGCACTAATTTGCCATCGAGAAAAAGTGCACCCCCTACGCCCGTGCCTAAGGTGATGACCAATTCAACGCCTTGACCCTCAATGGCTCCTAACCCTTGCATATCCGCATCATTAATCACCCGGACAGGCGTGCCTAACTGCTGAGAGAGAACGTCTGCCAGGTCAACATTGAGCCAATCGGGGTCAAGGTTCACAGCGGTTTTGGTGACACCCGCTTTGACAACGCCTGGAAACCCAACAGAGACACGATCGAATGCTTTTCCCTTTGCTAACCCAACAACGGCAGCAATGACGGGTTCTGGTTTAGCGGGGTGAGGGGTTTCTACGCGATCGCGTTCTGTCAGAGGCTTACCGTTCTCATCCAGCACCATCACCTTGATGCCACTGCCGCCAATATCTACTGCCAGCGTTTGAAGTCGTTTTTCGTCTGTCATACCGATGACCATCCATGTAAATCAAGCGAGTCTTTGGCAGAAAGGGTTTCTGTCAAAGAACTGAAGATTAGCGGTTGCGATCGCGATCGTTCAAGGCTTAATCAAACCAGCCAACATCCCGGTTAAAGGCCTTAAGGGGGTCTTCGGGTGCAGCGGAGGGCGGAGGGGGCGCTAGCTTCAACTCTTTGGGTGAGCTCGCCTTCGTAGTTGCAAGCGCGCTTGTTTCTGTGCTTTTGGGTTGTGCCGCTTTCAGTTCTTTGGTGAGTTTCGCATTGGCTTCTGTAAGCTCATGCATTTCTTTACGAACTTGCTCTAGCTCAGTCTTCAGTCCGTGCATTTGATCCAGTTCGGTCTGCAATTGTTTAGCGGTTGCTGTTTGAGCATCCAACGCGGCCGTTAAGTCAGCAATTTGCTGTTGCAAGCTGTCGTCCTGTGGTGTTGTAGTCATTGTTTTAGTGTCTGCTGGAGCCGCAGTTTGCTTGGTCGATCGACTCTTGGCAGCGGTCGTTGCTTTTGCTGGAGCTGCTTTTGGTGCGATCGGCTCTTTCGCTGCCTCATCTGAGGGTTTAGCTTCTTTCGCTGCCTCATCTGAGGGTTTGTTTGCTTCCTCACGCAATAAATCTGACAATCGTCTCCTAGCCATGCGTTCTCCGCTCCCAATGCATCGTACTAATACTCTAATCGATACCTGTTCAGGTAACGCTATGTGTGGATTCCTGTTTAAGTATCTCTACAAACCATACTGCCATTTAGGAACAAACCAGCACGGCAAAATTTAGGCAGGTGGCAGAAGAAGTTGTTGGTTGTATAGCCCGTTGGGCATTCAAGAAAAGTTGTTGGTTGTTAGAGGCTGGCAGACGGCAGAAGGTTACTGTTGAACTCAAACTCGAAATTCAAAACTCTAGGACTTACGCATTTGCCCCCAAACCCCCAATCTTGGGGGCTTTGATTGAGACGGTTCCCCCAAAGTTGGGGGCTAGGGGGCGAAAGATGACCGCTTTTGCGTAAGTCCTAAACTCAAAACTCCCTACCCCTCCCAATCGCGCCGAATTTCCTCAACCACCGATCGGTAATCAGCTTCTGCTTCGCGTGCGTTGTTGCCGTACATTTGCATGATAGGCAATCCCTCTAGTGCTGCTCGTTCGTGGGCTTTGTAGGCGCGAATGAAGGCACTACAAGCGGGAATGCCTAATTCCCTTAACGTGTTTTGTGCTTCTACGGCCTCATTCAGGCTGCGAGGATCGACGCGCGTGAGCAACACTCGATGGGCGATGCCTTTGGAGGTGACGGTGGATCGAACGGTTTCAATGAGAGCCATTAAATCCATCGGGGCCGGCGGCGTTGGCAAGATGATGTAATCGGCGATCGGAATGATGGCTGTCAGCACCTCTGAAGCCAGGGCAGGTGGCGTATCAACGACGACGATCGCATAGTCTTCTCCAGGATGGTTTTCGCCATGTCGCAGGGCTGCAAGTTGCTCTGGATTAGTTTCTTGCTTGAGATCAAAGTGCATGGGTCGATCGCCTCGTCCCGCCCACCAGGTTGCAGACCCTTGCGGATCGGCATCCACTAGAAGGACGCGATCGGTTTCGGCAAACGCAGCAGCCAGGTTGATTGCGGTTGTCGTCTTACCAACGCCTCCTTTGCCATTGAGGACAACGAGGATTTTTCTTGGTGATGACGGCATGGGCTAATGGCTCGCTGAGAGGATGGTGAGATGAGGTTAAAGCAGAATGCAACCGCTACGGGGTGGTAACTCCAGGAGTAACCCTTTTGATTCTTCACTCGTGTTGGGGGTTAATTGCCCCGATCCAAAGATGATTGTCTCAGGTAATCGCTCCAGTGCAGCGGTTTCTTGCACAATGCTGGCTTTACCTGTGGCGTTGCCAATATTAACGGCAATGACGATCGTCTCTGCCTCCAAAGTCCGTGCAAAAACATAAACTGTGCCTTCTGCATACAGCACGCGATAATCGCCTGTTCGTAAAGCGGGATGGGCATGGCGCAGCGCAATGAGCTGACGGTGGTATTCCCAGATTTCGGTGTCCCAATCGGTCTCCAGGGGAAAGCCACGACGCGAATCAGGGTCGATCGCGCCTGGTAGCCCCACTTCGTCGCCATAGTAAATGCTAGGGGCACCAGGGAAGGTGAGCAGGAGCAGGGTTGCCAGTTCAACGCTGGCGCGATCGCTCCCAGCAATGGTGATCAATCGAGCGGTGTCGTGGCTGGCGAGCAGGTTCAGTTGGGTTAATTGAATCTCCCAGGGATAAAGTTCTAGAAGCGCCTGCATTTTTTCGCCATACTCTCTCGCGAAGAGTGGCGGAAAGGGTTGGTAGTCACGCCCCTGTACCTGCTCCATGTCAACACGATCGCCTGCGGCAAACGCGATCGTGGGGCCTGCAAACAGGTAATTCATCACGCCATCAAATTGGTTGCCGTCAAGCCATTCGCGCGAATCGCCCCACACTTCACCCACAATGTAGGCTTCAGGATTAGCCGCTTTGACGCGATCGCGAAACTCTTGCCAGAAGCCAGGCGTTCTAATCTCAAACGGTACGTCTAACCGCCAACCGTCGATGCCGAACTTAATCCAATACTCGGCTATTTCCATCAAATACTCGCGCACTTCGGGGTTGTCGTGGTTAAACTCCGGTAGTGCCCGGTTGTTAGCCCAGCCTTCGTAGTTTGCGGGAAAGTCGCCTGTGTAAGGTGCGAGAGGCCAGCCGTGAATCTTAAACCAGTTAACCCAGGGCGAATGAGGCCCGTTTTCTAAAATGTCATGAAAGAAAAACAATCCCCGACTGGCATGGTTAAAGACCCCATCCAGAACTACTTTCATTCCACGTCGATGCGCCTCATCCAGTAGATCTTTGAAGGCTGGATTCCCCCCCAGCATAGGATCAACCTGGTAGTAGTCGTGCGTGTGGTAGCGATGGTTGCTGGCAGACTGAAAGATTGGCGTGAAATAGATGGCAGTGATGCCTAAATCTTGCAAATAATCCAACTTTTCCATCACGCCCCACAGGTCGCCGCCTTTGTAGCCTTGAAGGGTGGGCATGGCATTCCAGTCTTCCCAACGAGCATTTTTCAACAGTCGCTTGCGAGGTTGCTGGCTACGGGCGAAGCGATCAGGAAAAATTTGGTAGAAAACGGCGTGCTTGACCCAATCTGGTGTCTGAATGTCCATGCAAATGTTTTAGCGCTTCATTTGCTACGGTAATCGCACTTGCAAGTTCAGAAGTCTGCCTTTGGTAGAAAATTGGTGTAGAAGCTGGTTAGCGTTTGGATTCGCAACCAATGCCATCTTTGTCGCCATCGAAGCGATGCGGATCAGGAGACAGGACGCGAAAATTTTTGAAGGTGATGTCTTTGCAGTCGAGGTCTGGTGGTAGAGACGGAATGCAAACACCGGGATAGGCGGCATCACAGCCAGATGGCGCTGAGTGTAGCGGGGGGGATAGTACCAATTGAAGGCATACGATCGCCAAACTAAGCCCAAACGCAAGCAGCCATTTCATAGGAGGTTCCTAATAAAAACACTCTCTATTTTTCTCACCGCGATCGAGTCGCTCAGCAAGACGATCGCACTGTCTGCCCACTCTTCATAAATTGATGAAACGTTAGCAAAGCTATGGCCGCGTTGCCGACAGCAAGCCAAACCGGACTAGCCCACTCTGGTAGCCTCGCTGCATAAGACCGAGAGAAAGCGCAGCTTGAATCGTTGTCCAACCGGAGGTGATGAGACCGACGATTGCCTCAACGTTGAATGCCGAGTCAATCACCACATTCCAGAAGGGGGCTACAGCCGCAGACCAGTCAGCCGTGCGAATTTGCTGGAAGTGGAGCGAGTGGGCGATCGACTCATACTCTGGCAGCGACAGGACGTAGGGCAGGCAGTACACGCGGTAGATATCGGCGAGATGCTTTTGCTCATTGGCTGTTAACGGCTCGCGATCGATGGGGCGATGGCACCACGTCACCATCAAAAACGTGCCGCCCGGCTTTAGCACTCGGTAGCACTCCTGCATGAACTTCGCTTTATCGGGCATATGTTCGCCGCTTTCGAGCGACCAGATGAAGTCAAAGGACTGATCAGCAAAGGGCATGTTCAGCGCATCGGCAACCTGGAACTGCGCGATCGCGCCTGTCCCTCCTGCCATGCCTGCGTTTCTGGCGCGATCGGTTGCCCGTCCTACCTGTACGGGACTCAGCGTAATGCCTGTCACGTTGGCGTTAAACTTCTCTGCAAGATAGAGCGAACTACCACCAACGCCACAACCCACATCCAAGATACTTTTTGCCTGCTCAACCTGTGCCCATTGCAGCAGTTCTTCAATCAAGTCAATTTGCGCCTGCCGCCGCTCTTTTTGCTGACGACCATCCGCACCGTAGTAGCCATGATGCATGTGTTCGCCCCAAATCTGCTCCCACAGACCAGAGGAGGCATCGTAAAACTGCTGGATTTGTTGGTTGAGGGTAGAAGTCATGATGGAGCGTGTAGAGGGCAACGAGAACGTGTAGTCAAGGGATTAGTAAAGCATGAATAGGAGAGAAAGGGAGCAGAAGGGGCAGAGGGAGCAGGGGGAGCGTTAGGGGCAAAGAGGTAAAGGGCGGAAGGATGGAGAAGTCGGAAGCAAGAAGCCAGGAGTCATACCAATTTGAATTGAAAATGCGACACATCCTGTAGGGGCAAGGCATTGCCTTGCCCCTACCCACCGATTGATCTGTAGCCGTCATTCTTTAAATCGGTATCAGAAGCCAGGAGTCAGAAAGCTAAAGGCTAAACTCAAAACTTCTGCTTTCTCCGCTTCCCCCTCTCCCCTAGCTTCCTCCGCTGCCCTCGCTCTCTGCTCAAGTTCTAATTGCAACGTATTGCCCGATGTGGGTTGCAACAAGGATTTCTGCACAGTGGGTTTCAACGTTGAGTGTGATTCTGGCTTTACCGTGTCGTTTCAGGGTGGTGTAGAAGGTGTGCCATCGATCGCGATCGCACTGACAGCAGGCTACGATCGCGTCTGTTGCGGGTTTAATAAAGTCGGTACTGCTAGATTGAATCACCAAACGATTTGGTATTTCTGCTGCCTGAAGCTTTGCCCACAACAACGCCCAACCCGTCAAAATGCCCAGGCTCGAAATACTGCCGCCAAAGATCGTTTCCCGGTGATTAATATTAGGTGCATAGGGCGCAAGGAGAGAAATTTGCACCTCATCTACTGACAAAGCCCTTATGCCCATGTGCTTGGTAATAGGAATATGCTCATGAGCATATTGCGTGATGACATCTGGTTCCACAAAGTTTACCTAACACAGCCTTTTTTGCCCCGACTCCTGACTTCTGACTCCTGACTCCTGACTCCCGCCCTCTACCTTCTGCCTTCTACCCGCATCCCCCTAATAGTCATAAGGATTTTTCGGCTCTGAAATGGGTCTCAGCGTTTTGGCGACGATCGTCAACTGGCGCTTACCAGTCAGGGTTGCTGTCATCATCTGGCCCTCAATTTCAAACCAGGTATCTGGCTTGTATGCATCGCGGCTTTGAGTCAGCTTGACGGGCAGACTGATGGGATAAGCATCGGCGGCACAGCAGGTAATCACAAACCGCGAGAGCAACAGGTAATCCTGAGGCAAATCTTTGGGATACACCACGAAGCCCTGCACTTTTGCTTTCTGTCCGGCATAGGCATCGGGTTCAGGGTAAACCGCCAGCGTTCGTACCCAATCTACTAGAGTCTTATCTTCGCTGTTTGTGGTGGCTCGAAATGCTTGGGGTTTAATGCGCGTGAGGGTGACGGTATCATTCACGCCACGATCGATCGCCGTTTGACTGGCAAAAGCACGCGGCGAAATTAGCAGTCCCAAAATCGCAGTCCCCAGCAGCAGTGCAGTACTCCAACCGGGCGGAAAGAGGGTCAGATGGCGTTCCGTTGCTCCTCCCCGCACCGATCGTCGCATCTGCTTGACCAACAGAATTGCTTTGATGCCACTCACCAGCAGCAAAATCACGCCTGAAACAACGGTCAGCCCTGTATAGTTAGGATGAATCAGCAGATTCAGCTTGCCAGTCAACCAGTATTTGATGAATAAAACACCCCAGGCGGCGATCGCCAGTACATCCAGCCAAGGGGAAAGGGTGCGAAGGAGACGAGGCATGGGTAGGAAAAGGATGAAGGATAAAGTAATGAGGGCTAAGGGATGAGGATTGAAAATTTAGGTTTATCTCAAACGCCAGAATTTCCAAACTCGACTGAGAGATGAAGCAATTAGCCAGTAGAAGATACTCCAAAAAATGACGGTCAAAGCCAAACCAAGAGGAGTAGAAACAGGAATTCTAGAGCCAGTAAGAGGGTCCAAGGTCGGTAATTCAAGCCGATAAAGGATAGATGGAACCACTTGCAGAGTCAGGTAAATGATCATCATTCTATTGAAAGAGAAAGGCGAGAGCATAAACCAGGCAATCCCAAATAAACTGAGGTGAATTGCACTGAATAACGTCCAGATGAGTATAGTTCGACGGTAAAGGAAAGCCATGATTTCTAGGCTGTGTTGTAAAACTCCTAATCGCTTCGTTGCTGAAGCTTCTACCCCCTAAATCCCCCAATCTTGGGGGACTTTGAAGCCTGTTTGGAAGCCCCAGAATTGGGGGTGGGGGGCTTTCGAGGGTTTTAAAACACGCCCTAGCTAGCCTTGCTTCAACTAAGATATAAATTCACAAACAAGGTGAACAGAAACGTAAGCAATGCTGCCAATGCGAACAGGTAGAAAACAGCTCTTGCTTTGAAGATCGACAGCATCAAGCCGATGCCTTTAAGGTCGATCATGGGACCAAAGACGAGGAATGACAGCAGCGAACCTGTGGTGAAGGTAGAAGCGAAGGACAGGGCGAAGAACGAATCAACGGTGGAGCAAATCGAGACGATCGCAGCCAGCAGCATCATGGCAAGAATCGATGTCACTGGACTTTGACCCAAATTGAGAATAATATCGCGGGGCACAAAGACCTGGACGATCGCCGCGATCGCGCTGCCCAATATTAGTACGCCGCCCAATTCTCGTAGCTCCTGTACCGTATTCTCCAACAGCAGCAACAGTTTAGAAGAGGTTGGCTTGTCGGCTGTATTGGCTCCCAGCATTCTCGCTTGTAGCTCTGCCGCATCAATCTGCAACGGCTTCGACGACTGCCCCAAAAAATACGTTCCCGACTGCAATAGGGGTGATCTTGAGATTTTAGCCTTACCTCTCTCCCCTCTCCCCTCTCCCCTCAACGCATTTACAGGAATTGCCCGTGCCACCGCAGGCTGCAACAGTGGACGTAGATCTGCCTGTGCGCTGAAGACCCAGCCAATAATTGTGGCGATCGCCAGCGAAAAGCCCACTCGCATGAAAACAATCTCTGGTTGGTCACGAAAGGCTGTCCACGTTGCCCAGAAGACGATCGGGTTAATGGTGGGTGCGGCTAAGAGGAAGCCGATCGCGACGGGAGAAGGGGCACCCTGCATCAGCAACCGTCGTGCGACAGGTACGTTGCCACATTCGCACACTGGAAACAGAAACCCGACGCAACTGCCTGTCAACGCTCCCAGAAACGGATTTTTGGGCAACCAGCGGACGAGTTTGCGCTCATCCACAAAGAACAGAAGCAAGCCCGAAAATAGCACTCCCAACAACAAAAAAGGCACTGCTTCTACCAGCAGACTGAGAAAGAGCGTAAAGGCACTGTTAAGTTGGGTGCTGTTGAGTTGGGTTAAGTTCATTCGTTTCGCGTTTGCGATTTTGCGATTGCAGTTTTATGCTTGCAGGACGATCGCAGCCATCAGGTCATTCTACAGGAATGACCATCCTACAGGAACGGTCAAAAATCTTAACGCGGTTCACTTACGGCGCTGAACGGTGAGAAGTCTCTACTTTGAACTACTCCAGAGGGACTTTCAACTCTTCAGGCTGCTTAAGCGCTATTTGTAGATCGAGCCGATTGACGGTGCGATCAAGGACGGTTCCAATCAAGCAAGCACCTGCTAGGTTCACGCCATCCAGGTTGGCATTCTCTAACTCAGCACACAGCAGGTTTGCGCCAGACAAATTCGCCCCAGCCAGATTCGCGCCCTGAAGATCTGCTTCTTCAAGGTTCGCTTCATTCAGTAGAGCGCCCTGAAGATCGGCCTGATGCAGGTTCGCACCGTGTAGATTCGCACCACTCAGGTTGGCACCACGCAAATCAGCACCGCGCAAATCGACCCCCTGTAAGTTAACGCCCATCAAATTCGCACCGCTGAGAAAAGCTCCAGAGAACGTTGCCTTATTGAGGCTTGCCCGCATCAGGTTTGCCCCGCGCAGATTACTGCCACGTAGATCCGCTTCGGTTAAATCTGCCTGCATCAGGTTTGCGCCGACTAAACTGGCTCGTACATCGGCTGCAATGAGCTTGCAGCCCACCATATTGGCACCATCCAACGCGGCCCCTGACAGCTTGGCTCGACTGAGATCCGCACCAACCAGGCGTGCCCCTGCTAGATTCGCGCCCTGGAGATTCTGACCGGACAGATCCTCGTCTTCCAAGTCAGCGCCCATCAATTTTTTAAGATTGCCAGACTGAATTGCGTTAGTGCTCATTGCAAAGGAGTTAGTTAGAGTTAGTTAAAAAGTGGAGAATAAAGAATATGCTTTGAGTCTCAAGTTGGCTCTATCTCTTTATCTGAATATAGGACTTACGCAAATTCTCGTAAAACTAGCCCCCCAGCCCCCAATTTATAGCCCTAGCGGACATACAAGAAAGGGAGAGCAAGCACTCAAAGTCTCCCAGAATTGGGGGATTCAGGGGGCGACTGCGTAAGTCCTATGATATTGATATCGGCTGCTTTCGCCTCACTAGCCGCTCCAAAGACATTATCAGCATAGTGAGAATCGATGAGCCAAAGCCCAGCCGAGATTTTTGGGACGCTGACAGATAGATTTAAGCCCTGCTGAAAGCCGCTGACTAATAGTGCCAGGGCATCGACTAATTTGGGATCCCAACGATCGCCCTGTTGCTGTTGGCATTCCGCCAGGGCTTTCGCCATACATTCCTCTTGGCTCAAAGGTTCGTGGGTATCCGTGATAGCGGTACGACGTTCAACCAGACGTTGTTGAAACTCTGCTGCTAGCGCCAAAATTCTCGACTCCAGCGGAATTTCGTCTCCCGCCAGCCCCGCGGGTTGTCCAGCGCCATTCCAGTACTCTGTCAGGTGAGTGATGATGGTGGCAATCGCCCTCAAACGAGGCATCGTTCGCAAGACCTGCGCTCCGGGTACGAGAGGACAACTCGGTGCAACAGTCGCGGCATCGGCATCGGCATAGCGTCCAAAATTGCCAGGACTCAGCGCCGTTTCTGCCGCCTGTAATGGTGCAAGGCGATGGAGCAACCCTGCCAGTTTCAAGCGATGCAGTTGCCACACAGGTAAATCAAGCAGTTGCCCGATCGCTTCTGCCAGCGCTGCCACCTCAGCCGCTGCCGTTGGATTAATCGCATCCGCTTGGTCAGTCAACTGTGCCATGCGAAGAAATGCCTGCACCTCATTAGAAACCAGGTTGTTGTCTAAAGGGGCATGATGAAGCGCTTTGTCATCGTAAGACTGGCTGTATTCGCTCAGGGTCGCTTGACCCTCTTGCAAATAGTCCACCACCCGCGACACGATCAGCCCCAATTCGTCTCGTTTTTCTGGCTGTGTAGCTGCAATTGCTTCGATTTGCGCAGTGAGTTTGGCAGCAAGCGCGGGATTATAGCGCTGGATATGGGCGATCGACAGCTCGATTGTTTCCTGAACAAGGTTGGCCTCAAACGTCCAGAACCCGTAAAACTTACGCTCCAAATCCTGGGTTGGTCGCCCCTGTGCCCCGTAATCTGCGTCAGATAGCTCCTGACACAGCACCATTGCGGCGTAGGTGGGAGCCAGAATCATCAAATGCCATTCCTGTGCCACAGGATCAGACAGATCGAGGCTAACGATTTCAACATTCTCTCTCTGGCTGGTGGGGTGCTCGGTAAACCCAGCATCGGGTGCCGCCATAATCACAATCTGCTGTGATCGATCTGCCAAATCTGCGTAGCGATCGGCTTCTTGCAGATACCATTTTCCTCGCTGAAAGGCTGTGACGACCAACGGTTCGCTACTGCTGGTGAGAATGCAATCCTCCAGTGCATGACACAGGGCCACCAACGTATTTTTGTAGTAAACGCCGAAATTCAGCGGTCGCTTACCGGAATGATTGCGTTGGTGACTAGCGCCTAGCTCTTGGAGAATGGAACCTTCTAGCATTGCAAATGAGACGGTTGATGAATGAGAACAAAAAGACCGTAAGCGGTGGTTAACAGGAGATGTTGGCAGGAAACTGTACTGGATACTGCCAGACGTGATCGCACACCCTCAATTCCTTAAGAAGCAGAGAGTGCGAGTGGTGTAGTCGGTGGGGCGATCGGAGCCGTCAGCGCTGATTCGAGATCGGCCCGTCCCAACCGTTGCTCCAGGATTGCCATCACCTCACGACCAAAATCGTTGGGATTCTGTCGCCATGCCTGAAGGCACACTTCACCAAACAGGGAGCCGAGGGGTTCAGGGTTCCAGAGCAGCTTGCGAACTGTCCAGGGCGTGATATTCATGGGGTCATACCCTGGCTTGAGGACGTTCTGGTCAAACGCATAGGTTTCCAGATGTGTATGCGGCTGCAACCCAATGAAGAAGATGGCGGGTTCCACTTTATCGGCACCAAAAATGCGCTCTAACTCACGATGGTACGCGATCGTCTGACGGATTGTCTCTGGTCGCTCGTCAATGACATTAAAGGAGTAGTTAACAGAGACGACATCGTTGAATCCAGCCGCTTTAAGATCGCGGCAGTTTTCCAGTACGGTGCGCAGGTTGTAACCCATCCGCATTTTGCGAACGAGTTCCTGAGAACCGCTGGTAATCCCGATTTCAAAGTAATTCATGCCCGTCTTCACCATCAGGTTACACAGCGCAGGCGTGAGGTTGTCTGCTCGAATATACGCGGCCCAATGAATATCCTGCATGCCAGTCTCCAGCACCTTTTGCAGAAGCTCTGCCACGTCATCCATATACTTACGCGCGGGTATGAGCTGAGCGTCAGTGAACCAGAAGTTTCGCATGCCCCGATCGTACAGTTGGCGCATCTCTGCAACCACTTCATCGGCGGGATTAATCCGTACTTGCTTACCTTCGATCACGGTGTAGATGCAGTAACAGCAGTTGTGCGGACAACCGCGTTTGGTTTGCACCCCGACGTAAAAATCCTGGGCCTGCAGGTAATAGTCAAACTCTGACCAGATGGTTTCAATGTAGTCATAGTTGCAGGCGGTTTTTTCAATGGGCGTGGGCACTTCGTGAATCATGCGATCGCGCGCTTTTGTCTCACCCACAATAAAACAGCGCTCATCTAAAAAGTTCTTGCCGTGGAGCAACTTCTCCAGCAGTGCCTCCCCTTCACCCACTGAGACAATCGTGCCTTTGGGTAAGCTGCGTCCAAGCTGCTCGTAAAACACGCTGACGGCTCCGCCACCGACTACCGATCGCACAGCGGGGTTGTACCGTTTGGCACGCTTCATACCGCGCTTGATTAAGCCCAGATTTCGCCACAGTTCGCCGTAATATCCTTGTGCTACCCGTAGAAGACCGATCGCGCCCCGAAGCTTTACCAACGGGTTGCGTGCATAGTAAAACTCGAACGTATGCTGCAAGGGGTTGCCGCCTCGTCCACCTACAGGCGCATAGATCTGAATGTCTCTCCAGGAAAAGACTAGCAAGCTTGGCTTGAACTCATCAATACAAGTATCGAGTGCCGACGCATAGTCTAATGGTGGCACTGTTCCCAGGTCAAAAATGCGCTGCTCCACTTTGGGAAACTGCTTGTGGACGTGATCGGCAAGATAGACCACTCCAATCGGAAAAATCGGGTTGCAGGGAAGGCGAACGTAGAGAATCCGGTTATCCATCACAAGGTAATTTTTGAACCATCAACCGTAACGCACATGTTGCTTCAGCTTTTGCCGTCTTCTCAGAAGCACTGACGCATCCAGCAACTCAAAGGCGCGTCTAGGACGGTAGCAGCACAAAGCGCCAGGGCAAAATTCTGAAAACATTTTCATATAACTTTACGATACCACTGACTTTCTTTTACTGCATTGAGTTTTTTTCAGTAAAGTATCTAAAGATGAGAAAACCGCCACAGGATGAGCTTCGTTATACGGTGTTGCATATTGACGGATAACCGCCGTGCGCTTACCGCCGCTGTTTTTGCAGAAGGGCGCGATCGTCGTGCGCTGCTATACAACTTGAAAATGTATCCTTAGATAGAAAATCCGGTCAAAAAGCTGGTTGGTAATCGGGTTTACAACCAGTGGGATCGCAGAATGTTACGTTCAACGTACACCTTATAGTTTCAATGTGGTCTTCTCATGGCTCAAATCTTTGATCCGCTGCCATCGAATAGCACCAATCCCATTCTTTGCTGCTATGTCAACGCTACGAGCCACATTCAAATTGCTCGCATTACCAATATTTCTAACTGGTATTTTGAGCGTGTTGTGTTTCCAGGGCAGCGATTGGTCTTTGAGGCATTGCCAGAAGGACAGCTAGAAATCCATAGCGGTAAGATAGCAAGCGCGATTATGTCGGACACCATTCCATGCGATCGCCTTTGTATCCAGGAAGAAATTAATGCGCTACCAGACCCACAGCATCTCGAACGCTTGAACGAGGGCGTAGATGTCGATAGCGGTAAGGCGACAGCGCCTGCAACGGCTGCACCATGAGGCCCCAGTGACGGCTGCTTAGAAACAAGCATTTAATTAGGACTTACGCAGTCGCCGCCTTTTCTTGTATGCCCGAAGGGCTTTAAGCCCCCAATTCTGAGGAACTTTAAGTTCTTGCTCCCCCAGAATTGGGGTTGGGGCGCTAGCTTCGCGAGAATTTGCGTAAGTCCTATTAATAACTCCGGCATTTCTCGTAGGGGCGCACAGCCGTGCGCCCCTGCCTGCAAAAGAATGTCAGTTTTACCTAATCCGCGATCCTTAGAGGCTGTTTGAAAAGCCGACTAGACCGTAAAGAAGCTCACACGGTTAGGCTGT
>NZ_JCACKR010000153.1:0-18135 GCF_059505485.1 Stenomitos rutilans | reverse complement strand
CGATCTGGTTTTTCATTCACCACTACAATGCATCCTTACCTCTTTAGCACTACCGCTTGCCGGAGGTATAGCGAACTTGGCTCAACTACTAACGATCATTCCCCCTGCCGTCGCCGAAACTTGACCCTCAGTCCATCCTGCGGTCGTGAGAAGGGCAGCACGACGCGCGTCAAGTCCTGCCCTGGCAAACAGCACCCAGTCATAGTCGCGGATCAGCAGGGCAGCAAACAGCTTTATCTCCAGGCGAGCAAACTCCCTGCCCAAACATTCGCGCATACCGCCACCAAAGGCAATGTGACTAAACGGTGGCTTGTCTTCCGCTCGGTCAGGCGCAAACCGCTGCGGGTCGAAGCGATCGGGCTGCGTGTAGACATCGGCATCTTGATGCGTTTCGGAAATCTGGTAGAACACATCCCAACCCTGAGGAATTGTGTAGCCACCAAACTCACAAGTTTCCAGCACTCGGCGCTGACCACTTCGCACAACGGGTGGAGCTAATCGCAACACCTCCTTCAGCACCTGCTCCAAATACGTCATTTGTTTCAAATGTTCCTGTGTTAGCACTGAGGGCAGCCCCAATTCCTCTTGTTCTGCCCGTGCTGTTTGCAACACATCGGGGTGCTGAGCCAGCAACAGGCAGAAAGAAGTCAGCGCCGAGGTGAGTGTTTCGTGTCCGGCAATCAACAACCCCAGGATGTTGTCTTTGATTGCAGCGCAACTGAACGGCGCACCTGCTTCATCTCGCGCTTCTAGCAAAATGTCCAATACATCGTGGGGAGCCACGGTTTGATGTTGGCGCTGTTCAATCAAAGCATCAAAGCGATCGAGCAACTGTTGCCGCGATCGCACCGCCCGATCAAACGGACTACCTGGAAATCGTATCGGGATCGTTAATAGCCCCTGGCTCCAGGTTTCATACAAGTCCTTCAATGACTCATCCTCCGCCGTATCCACGCCAACGAGCAGTTTGTAGGCAATCTCCAACGTGTATTGCTTCAGTTCGGGATACCAGGTGAATTCTTCCAACCGTTCCCATTTCTGCAAATATCGCTGAGTGATGGTGGTCATCGTCACTACATACTGAGCTAACGATCGTGGTTGGAATGCTTGAAATAGCTGCTTCCGCAGCAGTTGATGCGCCCCACCCGTAACCACCCCGATCGAGTTTTTGCCCAGCAGCACTTCAAAGTTTCGCGTGTTGGTCATCTCAAAGTGCTGCCCTTCGTGGGCAAACAGAAAACGAACGGCTTCCGCACCGATCAAGACGAGCGTCGGACGACCAAACAAACGGGTTTTGAACAGGTTGCCATACTGCTGCTGTCGCCCAGCAATAAAGCCTGCTGGATCGCGCAAGTAGGCGATCGATTCACCTAGAACGGGCAACCCGAAACGACCGGGTGGTAATTGCTGAGCCAAAGAAGTCATGGTTGAGTCAAGTTCGCTAATCTTAATTCGTTACGATACTGTTTCGTAAATTATAATGAGACGCATGAGCAATAGCAACCCATCTCAGCCCGGACGACCCCGCAGCCTAAAATCTCACCAAGCGATTCTGCAAGCTACGCTTGATCTGCTGGCGGAAGTGGGCTATGACCGCATGAGCATCGAGGCGATCGCTCTGCGTGCTGGGGTAGGCAAGCCTACTATTTACCGCCGCTACACATCCAAAGCGGAATTAGTGGCAGATGCGATCGAAAGTCGTCGTGACGAGTATGAAATTCCTGACACGGGAAGCTTTTGGGGAGATATTGAATGCCTGATCGCCAGCGCTGCCCAGATTACGTTTAATCCCCTGGGGCGACAAACAGCAGCGCTGATGCTCAGTTCAGCCATGAGCAATCCGGAATTTGCTCAGATTTATTGGCAGAAGTATCTGCAACCGAGGCGACAGGCGTTTGCTATCGTGTTTGAGCGAGCAAAAGTGCGCCAGGAAGTGTCAGCCGATTTTGACTCCAATCTCGGTTTTGATGTGATTAGTGGCTTGATGATGTATGCGCTTGTGTTTCCAGAAACGACCGAGTCGTGGGAAAGTTACATTCGCCGTACTCTTCATCTTCTGGTTGAGGGGGCTAAGACATAGCCGCGCGGTTCGTCCTTCTGATCGCTTGAGCAGTCGAATTCTGATTAACCGCCTGCGTTAAACTGTGAAAGCTAGAGACGCTTGTGCTGCCCTGCTCATGACAGATAAATTGCCGCAAGTTGATATGGCGAAACACACTGCTCCTGCACTGGCAGAGTTTCCCGTTCTGTCCAGTGAGCAGTCAGGGTGGAATGGGATCTTCTTCCATCACTATGATCACGCGGCTCATGAGAGTCCAGAACACCAATGGATGCAGCATATCATCGGCATTATAGGACGCAGTGGGCATCCGGGGCGATCGGAGCATCGAGTGGATGGGCAAATCCAGACCTGTTGCTGCAAACCGGGCGAGATGTTGTTTGTTCCTGCTGCAAGGCAGTATGCATCAAATTGGCAACAGGCAGGAGAATTTTCCTTGCTAGGCTTTTCTCCCGGATTTTTTGCACAAACCGTGCATGAGTCTGTTCGGATCAAACAGATTGAACTGATTCCACAGATTGGGATTCATGATCCTCTGGTGCAGCAAATTGGGCTGGCTCTGAAAGCGGATGTGGAGGCAGAGCATCCCGCAGGGCGACTGTTTGGGGAATCGTTAGCCACTGGGTTAGTGATTCACCTGCTCAAGCAGTATGCGGTTTGGCAACCTCAGACCGATTTTGACGACAAAGGCGGCTTGTCTCAGTTTCAGTTGCAAACCGTGTTTGATTATATCCACGCTCATCTTGAGCGAGATATTGCGTTATCTGATGTTGCGGCTGTGCTGAATTTGAGTCAATATCACTTCTGTCGTCTGTTCAAACGATCTACAGGCATAACGCTACATCAGCATTTAACTCAGTGTCGCATTGATCATGCCAAACAGTTATTACAAACGACTCAACTCACGATTACTGAGATTGCTTTTGCTGTGGGTTTAACCAACCACAGTTCTTTTACCCGACTCTTTCGCCAGTACGTCAATATGTCGCCCAAAGAGTTTAGGGCACTACGGTAAGACATTCAGCAAGATTCGCACAGTTTGAGCAAATTTGGTCAAGCGTTGGATGGAAGCCGATCGCTACACTGGGGTCATTGATAACGCTGGAGAATTGAATGACAACACTCAAAGCAGGTGAAGAAACACCAAACTCTGACAGAGCTAGAAAGCCATTCAAATTGAGCCTTGAGCAAAAGAACTGGGTGCTATCGTTTCACATTGGCTTTGCGGCACTGTGGACTGGAACGGTTCTCAGCATGTTTCTGATTGCGCTCAGAAACAAGGACACAACAAACGCTGACATTCTTTTTGCGCTTAATTCAGCCATTAACTTACTTGATGATTTTATTGTCATTCCTGCGGCGATCGGGTCAGTGGTGACAGCAACCATCCTCTGCTGGCAGACCAACTACGGCTTCTTCAAATTCTACTGGGTGATTACCAAGTGGATTCTGACCACAGGACTGATAATGTTTGGAACCTTTTGGTTATTTCCCTGGGGCAACACAGCAGAAGACATCGCATTGAAAGAGGAATTAAATGCATTCAAAAATCCCATCTACTTATTTGATGCTAGAGGAGTCTTGATCGGTTCGCTAATTCAAATCTCCTTTCTCTTTATCATCATTGCAATTTCGACTTTAAAGCCGTGGGGAAGAAGACTGTTCAAGCAACCCCAGAAAACGCATGAGCAAAAATCTTCGTAAACTAATCATTCTATTGACTTGCTTTTATGTCACTTTGTAGTTCGGCAAGATCATCCAGAATTTTGACAAACCGGTGTCCGATCGCGGTCAGTTCATACTCCACCCGTGGTGGGACTTCTGGGTAGGCAACTTTCTCCAAAATACCCAGGTTAACCATTTTTCGCAGGCAATCACTCTGCACTTTTGTCGTGAGTCTATCCACAGAACGCGCGATCGCCCCAGGACGATTAATGCCCCGGTGAATCAGAGTCAGGATGCAGACCGACCACTTACAACCCACGATGTTTTCTAAGGTTAGGGTTTCAGACTTTACTTTGGAGGGCTGACTAATCGTTATCTTGCTCAACTCACCATCTGACGGATTCTGCTTAATTTGTACCAAAACGTGCGTACCTCACTAAAAAGTGCAGACTTCCGTTCGTTGTCCTAACCTCCTACGATGCTGACCAGGATCACTCACAACCAATTCTAGTCAGGAACAACGATGTACAACGAGTTTAAGCAAAAACAAGCCCTTGTCCTGGGTGGCAGTAGCGGCATTGGTCAGGCGATCGCCAAATCCCAGAATCAAAATGACTCGACTGCGAGAAACTTCAAGTCGGCGTACAGGATGGCTTACAGCTTCTCGGTAACCGCTATAAGAGCACGCCCAGTCCTTTAAGCGATCGCAGGGTGTTCCTATTACATAGTCTGAGATGGACAAATTTGTGATTGTCATTAAAGTTCATCTTGGTTGCTACTGGAAGTTGTAGAGTCCGATACGTGCAATCGCAACCCGTGTTTACAGTTTAGTCAATGATGAAGCCTGTCATTTCAAAATGTTCACAAACACTAAACGAATTCAAGATATAACAAAGTAATCAAATCTGGAAGTCTTTCAAGAAGAAGCTGTTATCTACTTGGAAAGATTCGGCTCCACAACGTCAGGAAAACTCTGAAAATTACGCCGAACCCAGTCCATCCCGACTTCATTGTTGAGTTTAATTTTCTGAGGCGTATTGGGATAAATCTTCCCTAAAATATCTGCATCTTGATCCACCACAACTTTGCCAAACTTGAGGTAGGTGCTGCCAAATAGCTTGAAGGCTGGATGTTTTGCTTGACCAAACAGCAAAATGTAAGTCCGGGTGCGGTGCTCGGCTTCTGGCACAAAAATGTGACACTGCGCCGCTTTGCCTAACGGCATTTCACCATGAAAAATCACCAGGGACGGAAAGTGGTTTTCCAGATGGGCTTTAATCGTGCTGGGCAACAGCATTAAATCCGGTTTCCTCAGCTTTTCGGTCAGACTATAAGGTGCAGTGGGCATGTCATAGAAGGCATGGGAATGATGCCCATCGTCAATAAACTGATGAAACTCCACCTCAGTAATCCGAAACAAATCACGGTGGGTGCCGTTTTGATGATTGTAATCATGCATATTCAACAGCATGGTGAGTAAATCGGTTTCCACACTGCGATCGCCCGTATGCCCAACAAAGTAATAGGTGTTCGCAACCTGATTCAGCATCGTGGGAATCGGTATCTTCGGTTCGTGTCCTCCATAGGACCAGATGAAGTCTCCTTGAATGACTAACTCTAAAGGTTGCAACTGGGATAATGTTTTCTTGCCTGATCCGGGCAACACCGTGCAGCCTTCTGCATCAAACTGCAAGGCATGAAAGGGGCAAACAACTGTACTTGCACTATCACTCTTGACTTCACACCATCCTTCTGACAGCATCGCTCCCATGTGCGGGCAAGCATTGGGTAGGGCATGGATGCCTCCAGTTGCATCTTTCCACATCACGTAGTCATTGCCATACAAGGAAATTTTCCGGGGTCGATTCATGGTCAGCATGGACTTGTGCGCCAATAACCAGGGCGCACCGGGAAGCATTGACTGCATAGTGGTCTCCGTGAGAGTAGAATTGTGAAAAATCCGTCGTGTTTCTAAAATATGACAGAACATTCACGTTCGTCAAGCGCTCAGTCATCCAGTACTCTCCGCCGTCAACCCAAACAGCAGCGAGGCAAAGAACGGGTTGAAAAAATTCTGGATGCAGCGGCAGCCGTGTTTGATGAGATGGGGTATGAAGCGGCAACGACTCATTTGATTGCAGCAAAAGCCGGAACCGCGATCGGCTCCCTTTACCAGTTCTTCCCCGACAAAGCTGCCATCTTTAAAGCAATGGAGCTACGCCATGCGGAGCGGGTGCAGGCTTTCTGGGCAGGGGTAGACATTCCATCCATTGTCCAGTTGCCATTGCGTCAAATGATTCATGCGATCGCGTCCGCTGTTGCAGAACTGTTTGAGCAACCTGTGTCGCGAGTAGTGTTTGTACAGTTTTATCTAGCACCCGAGATCTTCCAATCGATCGATGAAAGCATGACGCAAGAGGCGATCGACTTCATGGCGAGTATTTTAAGGCAACGAAATCCCGCCTTAACTGAGGAACAGTATGCTCTATTGGCAGAAGTGTGTGTGCATAGTAGCAACGCGGTGATGCTAGCGGCACTTCGCAGCCCAGACCAGGAGCATCGCCAACGGTTAACTCAACAAATTGAAGACTTGCTGGTGTCATATTTAGAACCACATATGGGAGATCATCGGTCGAGCAATGTAATGAAAGTAATGATATGCCCACACTGTCGATCGCAGCAGTTGTCGAAAAATGGGTATCGTCGAGGAAAGCAGTGCTACCGCTGTAAGGAATGCGGGAAGCAGGCTGTGGTGGGCGATCGCTGAGACGGTAAAGCGGTTGAAACGATCATCTCAAGAAACATTACGATCGCAAAATTGCTTACCGTGCAGATGGAAATTGTTCAAAATTACGCCGCACCCAGTCCATCCCAACTTCGTTATTCAGCCTGATGCGCTGAGTTGTATTCGGATAGATCCGGCTCAAAATCCTGGCATCTTGCTCTACCACCACATCAATTAGCTTCAGCAGATTGCCTTTCAGTAGATGAGCGATAGGTGAGTATGCCTGCATGTACATGAGCACAAAAACACGCGATCGATTCGCAAATTCTGGTAGATAAAAGTGGCATTCCTTCAAACTCAGAATTTTGTTGTCACCATGCATCACACCCATAAAGGGAAAGTAGTTCTCCAGATGGGCTTCTAAAACCTTAGGCAGCGCCAGTTGCGCTGGATTTTTCAGGATCTCGCGAATCGTCGGTCGTTTTCTCGGTTGAGCCAGGTAAGCGTGAGAGTGCAAACCCTCATCAATAAATTGCTTGACCTGAACGTCCTCAATTTCAAAGAGTTCCCGGTGCGTTCCATTTTGGTGATTATAGTCGTGCATATTCAGCAGCAGGCTCAAAATATCTGTAGGAATGCTCCGTTCACCCGTCACGCCAATAAACTCATACTCGGACGCGATCGCATTCATCAATTCTGGAATGGGCACCTTCGGCTCATGGCCTCCATAAGTCCAGATCAAATCGCCCTGAATGATCAATTCAAGCGGTGGCAGCAAAGATTTAGTCTGCTTGTGGGAACCCGGCAATACCGTGCAGCCCTGGCGATCAAACTCCAGCGCATGAAAAGGGCAGGCAATCCTACTGCTCCCTTGAGGTTGAGTCACACACCACCCCTCCGAGAGCATCACGCCCATATGCGGGCAAGCATTTGGTAAAGCAGCGATCGCACCCTGTGGATCTTGCCAGAGCACGTAATCCTGACCGAGCAGAGAAAACTTTCTGGGCTGATTGGGTTTGAGCGTCGAACGATGCGTCAACAGCCAGGGGGAACCTTGCAAGTGCTCCATAACGCTCCAAATTAACTTACTAATTAATTAGTAAGCTTATCAATCGCCTTCTCTTTCGTCAATCCGCTCTGCTAAGATGGCTCTTGATGGTCTCATTACGGCTTGAGGTGTGGTCGGTCGGTCGGGTAAACGAGCAGCAAAATCAGTCCGGCTCGTGCGAGATGCACAAGCAACCCAGCAGCAAATTCTCGATGCTGCTGAACAGGAGTTTGCCCGAAACGGCTTGAAGGGGGCACGGATGAGTACGATCGCGACAAATGCCCAAGTGACTTCTGCAACGCTGCACTACTACTTTGAGAATAAGGAAAATCTCTACAAAGCTGTCCTTCAACGTCCGGTCAATGAAGTGCAGGCGATGTTGGCACAACAAAACTTTGATGCCTTAACTCCTGAAGAGGCATTGAAGCAAATGATTCGCATCGCCATCGCCAATGAGGCGGCTAATCCTCAGCGCCAAATGCTGTGGTTTCAAGAATCCAGTCAGAATCAAGGCGCTTATTTTAAGGAGTGTAATGTTTTAACCCTGCACGAACATCTATTAAAGGTTCTAGAACGGGGCATGACAGAAGGCACCTTCCGCTCGCTCAATCCCTTTCTGGCACTGACCCACATTCTCAGCGTTTGCCTGTTTTACTTCACGGTACATGAAAACTGGAAACACCTCACCCCAGAGATCGATCGCCTCACCTCAGAGATGATCGAAGAACATACAGAAGCAGCGATCGCGTTTGTTCTGGCAGGCATCCGGCGATAACGATAGCTGAGCAGCGGTATTGGCTAATTCGGCTTCAAATCAAAACAAGTAACTTTCAACATCAATAACCATGTAGCTTTTGGAAACCGCCAATCACTTTATCAAGTTCCTGAGCGATCGCCAATAATTCCATCTCCTTCCAGCGTTTTCCGACAATCTGCATTCCAATCGGTAATCCATTCTGAGTTTGCCCAATCGGAATGACCACAGCGGGATGCCCACTCAGGTTGAAGGGCATGGTGTAAGCCCCATTTGCCACCCCGTGCGGATAGGAGCTGCCATCAATCTCGATCGCACTCCAAGCAGGACGATGGGTAAAGGCAGGGGTCGCAGCAACGGGAGTTAACCAGACATCCCAAGCGTCTAATGCTGCATCCATTTGGGCAATGAAGCGATCGCGCTCTGTCAATGCTTCAAAATAACCCTTTAAGCTGGGATTCAAAAGTTCAGGGAGATAGCGGCTAAAGTTGCCCAATCGCCGCAGTTCAGGGTCGCCCTGGGTTGCAGTGCGAAAGAGTAAGGTCAAACTGCGGCGGATGCTGTAGCGATCTTTAGGCTGGGCATAGTTATTGACATAAGCTGCCATGCGACTGTAGAGATTCAGCATCATCGACAAATCAAAGTCGGGCGGCAACCAGTGGTTAATTTTGGCTCCTGCTTGCTCTAACGTTTGTCTCACCGTTCGCATAGCAGCACGAGTTTCACCACTCACGGGAACTTCTTGCCACTGGTCAATCCAGGCAATCTTGAGATCCGGTAAAGATTTCTCGGACGGCACATCCAGCGGTATCGGTGGCACGTCGGGACGACGCGGATCAGCACCTGCAATGAGGGAAAAGCAGAGGCGGATGTCTTCGAGCGATCGCGCTAAACAGCCCGTGGTCATCATTTGTCGCAAACAGTGGGGCATTCCCGGTACTTCGGGAATTTGTCCAGCAGTGGATATGCGGCGATCGGTCGGCTTCAAGCCATACACCCCGCAGAAATGAGCGGGTTGCCGTATCGAACCTCCGAAATCATTACCCAAATCGAGCGGCGAAAGCCCCGCCGCAACCGCCGCCGCACTGCCCCCCGAACTGCCGCCTGCTGTGTAATCTACATTCCAGGGATTATTCACTCGTGGAAACAGAGAATTGGTACTTTGATAATCGCCTGCCAATTCCGGCATGTTGGTTTTGCCGATGATGATCGCTCCCGCTGATCGCAGCCTTGCAACTACCGTTGCATCTTGCTGAGGCACGTAATCTTTGAGGGGAATGTAGCCTGCGGTCGTGCGGAGTCCTGCCGTTTCAAAGATGTCTTTGATGGTGATGGGAACGCCATGTAACACACCCCAGTTTTCCCCTTTGGCTAAGGCTTCATCGGCTTGCTTGGCTCTGGCACGAGCGTTAGCTTCGTCGAGAGTGCAGATGGCGTTCAGTTTCGGATTGTGTTTGGCAATCTGATCCAGGTGAGCATTTAGCACTTCAACCGATGAAATGGTGCGATCGCGGATCATCTGGGCAAGTTCAACGGCGGACTTAAACACAAGATCGCTCATGACTTTTCCTAAACTTCGGTGATAAGGTTAATCATACCTATATTTAGTTAACTGTATTAACTAAATTCGCTTAAATTCATCATGAAAGACCTGAAACAAACCCTTCGCAACGAGTGCTATGGTAAGGATCTGGAACAACGCAAACACTGGTATTCGCCAATCGCCGCCGCCTATCAACAGGTCAGACCGCGCTACCCGCAGGTAATCATCGATCGCGTAATCGACATCGCGCGACTTTCCGCCGACTCGACAGTGCTGGAAGTTGGGTGTGGTCCGGCGATCGCTACCCCTGCGATCGCTGCGCTGGGTTGCAGCATGGTTTACGTTGAACCGAATCCCGATTTTTATCGTCTGGCGCAGCAAACCTGTGAACCCTATCCAAATGTGGAACTGCGAAATTGCTTGTTTGAAGAGTGGGAATTAGAACCTGGAAAATTCGATGCCGTATTAGCAGCCAGTTCATTTCATTGGATTGCGCCAGAAGTGGGTTATCCCAAAGCAGCGGCAGCATTGCGTCCAGAGGGAGCACTCATCTTGCTGTGGAATAAGGAACTTCAGCCCCGCTATGAGGTCTACCAGCAGCTATCCGAGGTCTATCAAGCTCATACACCCACTCTCAATCGTGCTTATGAGGACAGCACGACACAAGCCGAGATTCTCGACCAGTTGGGAAAAGTGGCGATCGAGTCTGGTTACTTCAAAGACAGGGTGTCTGGACAGACGAAGGTAGAAGTAACCTATTCTGTGGATCAGTATTTGCTGTTGTTGAATACTTATTCGCCTCACCTGCAACTGGAGCCACAGCAAAAGCAACCATTGATCGAGGGGCTGCGACAGGTGCTGGAGCAGAACGGTGATACGGTTCAACTATCGTATGTCTCTGCTTTTCACATTGTTCGACCAAAGTAAATCCCTATGGGTCGTCCGACGAAGGAAAATTCATTGACCAAACAGGATGTGATTGCAGCGGCGATCGCCTGCCTTGACCAAGAAGGAGAATCAGCACTGGGTGTGAATCGAGTGGCGCGAGAATTGGGCATCAAACCACCTGCGATTTACAAGCATCTAGAGGGAAACGCCGGACTGCGACGAGCGGTAGCTTTAGCGATTTGGCGAAATTATTTAACCCAGTGTCGCCAGCAAGTTGAGGGCATTACAGAGCCGCAAGAATTGTTCCGCGTCAGTGCTCGTGCCACTCGCAATTTTGCGCGATCGCATCCCGCCCAATACAGCGTTATGATGCATTACCAGATGCGACCGACTGATCCAGAAGAAGCTGAAATGATTCAAGACTCACTTCACCTATTTCAGAAATTTCTGCAACTGTATGAGTTAAGTGATGAGGCATTGATCGATGTGATGCGCATGGTGAATGCTGCGACTTATGGTTTTATTATGCGAGAGCAGTCAGAGTTGATGACGCTTGATCGCTCTGCTGATGCCAGTTATGAAGTCATGCTCGATGCGCTGCTTGTGGCGGTCGCGCACATCAAAGCTACGGAGTGAACTGCCAGAGAATCGGCTCCCATTCATAATGATTGTCGCGGGAGCGAACATGACCTAATGCTGGAAACGGCATGTGATAAGCAATCACCATCGTTCGCTGCTCCACAATTTGGTCTAAAAGCCTGCGCCGTGTCGCTGCCGCTTGTTGGGCATTGAGGTCGAATCCGGTTTGCCAGTCAGGATGTTCTAAATCAAACGCTGGATTGAAAAAGACATCGGCTGCCACGATCAGTTGAGCAGTCCCAGAAATGACCCGAAATGCTGATTGCCCTGGTGTATGACCGGGTGCTGCGATCGCCCGAATGCCTGGAATAATTTCTTGATCAGGTTGAAAGCGGTTCACTCGATGCTTAATCGCGCTCAAATGCTTGCGTGCCGCTGCCGTAATACCCTGCTTGAATTGATCGGGAATTTTTAAGGGTGATAGGTCGATCGTTGGAGCTGTCCAGAACTGCCACTCAGCGTCTGAAATGTAGTACCGAGCATTGGGAAAGGTGAGTTGACCATTGGCGGCGACAATGCCGCCGATGTGATCGGGATGGGCATGAGTGATGATTACCGTATCAATATCTTGGGGTTGAACGCCTGCACTGCGAAGATTTTGCGTGAGTTTTGCGAGTCCCGATCCCAATTCCACTCCTGCACCTGTGTCGATTAAAACCTTGTGTGTTCCTGTATCGACATAAATGGCATTGAAGTAAAGTGCCAACTCTTTAGGCGACCAGAATCGCTCAACCATTGCCCGTTCCACTTCTTGAGGGTCTGCGGTGGGGGCATAAGTGGGTAAAGGAGGCAACTTCAGCAAGCCATCAGAAACGGTGGCAACGTTGAAGTTTCCCACTTTGAACCGGTAAACGCCTGCATTAGGTACATTGCTTCCATCAACCGCTTCAACCGCAGGAATTCTAATCGTTAAGCTGAAGAGCAACGTCAGGACAATCACACTCAACAGTAATGGAGTTAGCTTGAAGCGCGATCGGCGCAAAAACTGAACAACGGAAACGACAGACAATTTCATAAATGCTTCATCTTGAACGACCGTCGCTATCGTAGAAGGAAAGCTATCCTATAACCAGAAGTCAGTTTATCCTAGTATCAAAAACACCAGGATCATCGAATCAATCAGCATGGACACCCAAGAGCGCCGTCAGGAATTGAGTTCATTTTTAAAGCAACGGCGCGATCGCATCACTCCAGAAGCAGTGGGACTGCCATCAAGAACGCGACGACGTACACCCGGACTGCGGCGTGAAGAGGTGGCTCAGTTAGCGGGAGTTGGGGCAACCTGGTACACCTGGTTAGAGCAGGGACGGGATATTCGAGTCTCCGCCCAAGTGCTAGACAGCGTTGCGCGAGTGCTTCAGTTGAATGAGGTCGAGCGCACCTACCTGTTTGAACTCGTCCGGGATGAATTGCCTCCCATTCAAGGAGAAGACGCGGCTCAGGTTAGCCCAACTCTGCAATTGGTGTTAGACAATCAGCAATGCTGTCCTGCTTACGTGATGGGCTGGCGCTGGGACGTTTTAGCCTGGAATCACCTGGCATGTTTAACGTTGATCGATTTTGAAACCCTACCTGAACACGAGAGAAACATCCTGTGGCTGATGTACCTGAACGATGAGTTTCGATCGCGACAACCCAACTGGCAGAGAGCTTGTCAGGAGACATTGGCGCATTTTAGGGCAAGTTGTGCGCCCTACATCGGCAACCCAGAATTTACCAATTTGATTGAGCGCCTCAAAGACAAAAGCCCTCAGTTTAAGGAGCATTGGCAGCAGCTTGATGTGTCCCAAAAGCGGGATTCGTTCAAGGAATTCAACCATCCCAGTTTAGGACAACTGAAGTTTGAGATGGTGATGCTTCAGGTGAACGCTTTCCCTGGAATACAGCTTGTCTTGTTTGTTCCCGTTGCCGATGCAACTCGCCAGAAGCTGAAACAGTTAGAGGCAAAGGGGCGATCGGCATGAATCGAGCGACGAATCCACCGACGAAGCTTTGGGTGCTGCCTCAGTTTGATAACTTAGAGGTGTTTCGAGCCAAAGCAATTCACTACCACTACGCGCGTCATTTTCATGCCAGCTATGCCATTGGCGTGATTGAAGCGGGCGTGGGGGGAAATTACTATCAAGGCGCAACCTACTTGGCACCGGCTCAAAGCATTGTGTTGATGAATCCAGAATAGGCACACACGGGTTTTTCGGCGGAAGGTTTGCCGCTCACCTATCGGATGCTATACCCCAGTGTGACTTGCACCGCCGCGATCGCCAGTGAGCTTCAGGGGAGCGGCACCCCTTACTTTCAAAATTCAGTGGTTCAAGACAAACGGTTGGCTCAGCAAGTTCTAGCCCTGTGTTTAACGCTAGAACAGCCCCAGGAGTTGTTAGTTCAACAAACCCGGTTTGTCGAAGTTCTGTCTACCCTGCTCAATCGATACGCCAGGATCAACAGCCGTTTGCTTGAGGATAGACAGGAACATCGAGCGGTTAGATTGATCAAAGACTACTTGCACGATAATTTCAGAGCCAGTATTTCCCTAGCGCAATTAGCAGAGGTTACGAATCTGAATTGCTCCTATTTAGTTCGTGTCTTTCGCGATGCGGTGGGAATGCCGCCTTACACCTATCTCAACCAAATTCGAGTCGAAAAAGCAAAGCAGTGTTTAAGACAGGGGATGGCGATCGCAGAAACAGCGATCGCGGTTGGCATGACAGACCAGAGCCATTTGAATCGCCACTTCAAACGCATCGTCGGAATTTCGCCCGGTCAGTACCGCACGATGTCAACATCGTTCAAGACAGAGCAGGCTTAACTGGTAGATACTTTGGGTCATCGTTGTTTGAGCAGGAACAATGACACCAGACATGAAGAATCTCCAGGAGTTTCATCTCGCCCAAATTAACATTGCTTTGATGAAAGCTCCGCTGCATGGCCCGGTTATGACCGAGTTTGCAGAGGCACTGAACGAGGTGAATGCGATCGCAGATCAAAGTCCTGGCTTTATTTGGCGGCTTCAAACTGCCTCTGGCAACGCGACAGACATCCGCGCTTATCCCGATCCGCGAATGCTGGTGAATGTCTCAGTCTGGCAAAGCGTTGAGTCACTCAAAGCCTATGTTTACAAGAGTCTGCATGGGGAGTTTTTTGTGCGTCGTCGTCAATGGTTTGAGAAATACGAGGGTGAGCATTTTGCCATGTGGTGGATTCCAGCAGATCATTACCCCACCGTCGAGGAAGGCAAGACAACGTTGGCATACCTGACGTTGCATGGGGATTCACCCGCAGCCTTTACCTTTGCCAAGCCTTATCCATCTCCAGTGTCATCCCAGATTGCCTATTGATATATTCCACATTGTCCCGCTCGATCGAGCGTAGGCTACCCCCAAACCTCGCTCGCTTCCAGTAATAATCGCGACTCGATCGTCGAATCACTGAGTTTTCTCCTGACTTAAATGCTGAACTTTAGTTTGCTAACCGTTCGCTCAGCGAGTAATCTGTCAACTCCAATATCCGATCCTCAATGTCGCCGACGAGCGAACCATGCGCCTCAGCCGTCGCCTGCTTAATCTCCGCCCACTCTTGATCCGCCATAAACGCTGCCCACCGCTGCTTCATCGTTTCCCTGTCAGCCCACTCAAGCAGGTAGATGAACTCAGTGCGGTTATTGTGACGCGATTCCCAGGTCGCCACAATTTTGAAGCCGTATCGCGCCATGATCCGCATCGCATGATCGCGGAACCGTTCGTGGAATGCCGTTTTATTACCATCGAAGATCTCATAGATGCGTAGTTGATGGATGACGTTGCCGGTTGCTTTGACACTTTTGCTGGAGGTTTGTGAGAGTCCGACAGTGATGCTCATGACAACAATGAACACGATAACTAGAGCAACACGCAGAAATGTCTTGGTGTGAATCATAAATAACTCTCTACTTGGCAGATTTGGCTGGTTCTGGATAATCCGTGCTGACAGTCACCTGCTGCCAAGCCTCCAAATCCGTTTTGACCCATGCCAGTTTTTCCTGAATCAGGCTCATGGCATCGGTGCCTAGCGCCAGTCGCATCGGGGGATGAGGACTGTCCACCGCTTGAATAATGGCTTGCGCTGCCTTAGCTGGATCGCCCGGTTGCTGACCATTCATCTCTTTGAACCACTGCAATGATGCACTGCTCACCCCAGCATAGGCATCAATGGATTGTTTGGCTGTTGCTAGAGAGCGTCCATTAAAATCGGTGCGAAATGCCCCAGGTTCAATTAACGTGACTTTAATTCCAAAGGGTTTGACTTCCTTATCCAGGGCTTCAGACGCACCTTCCAGGGCAAATTTCGCACCACAGTAGAGGCTGCTTCCTCCAAATCCCACAAGTCCTGCCGTGGATGATAAATTGACAATGTGACCGCTGCCTTGCTGACGCATCACAGGCAAGACCGCCCGCATCAGACGCAGTGCCCCAAAGAAGTTGGTTTCAAAAAATTGGTGCATCTCACCATCACTGACTTCTTCGAGCGCGGCAATGAGTCCATGACCCGCATTGTTGACTAACACATCAATGCGACCAAAGGTGGCGATCGCGGTATCAACCGCTGTTTGGATGTCTTGAGACAATGTGACATCCAGACGGACAGCCTTTGCGGTTTCTGGATACTGGTCAATCAAAGCGCCAAGTTGCTCTGGTTTGCGAGCAGTCGCTATCAGGGAGTCGCCCTGCTGCAACACTGCTTCTGCGAGGGCACGTCCAAACCCGGTTGAGCATCCTGTAATCAGCCAGACTCTGGGAACAACACGATTTTTGTCTGAGTTCATTTGCTTTCTCCAATGTAAAAGCGATGAGATGCGTTGCATACTTCTGACGATAGGAGACAGCTATGGAACTGTCCAATATATATATGATTAGGATTAATAGGTTAGAAATATAAGTCTGATGGAATTACGACACCTGCATTACTTCATCGCCGTGGCTGAGGAACTACACTTCAGTCGAGCAGCAGAGCGGTTGCACATTTCCCAACCCCCGCTCAGTCAGCAGATTCGGGATCTGGAAGAGGAACTCGGTGTCAAGCTGTTTGAACGCACGAAGCGACACGTGCATCTAACGGAAGCAGGCAAAGTGTTTTTGGAGCGATCCTACCTAGTGTTGGCGCAACTGGAACAGGCGATCGCAGTGACCCAACAAATCGGACGGGGTGAGGTGGGGCGATTGGCGATCGGGTTTGTCAGTTCTGCTATGTATACCTTACTGCCAGAAATTGTCAGGGTCTTTCGAGCACAATTTCCCGCTGTAGAACTGCGATTGCAGGAACTGACGACGGCTCAGCAAATTCAAGCCCTGCACGACAAACAGGTGGATGTCGGCATTGTTCGTTCTGCTATCGTCGAGCCAGGTTTGAGTGGGTCGTGCTTTTTGCCAGAATCCTTGGTCTTGGCGCTGCCAGAAACCCATCCGCTCTCTGCTCAGACTGAGGTGTCGCTCTCCACACTCGCAGATGAATCGTTTATCCTATTTCCTGCCAAATTGGGACCTGTTTTTTACGAGCAGATTATTACCATGTGTCAGCAAGCTGGATTTCGTCCGAAAGTGGCTCAAGAGGCAGTTCAGATGGAGACGATCGTCGGCTTGGTTGCCGCAGGATTGGGCATTGCGATTGTTCCAGCCTCCTTGCAAAACTTCCACAGAAGCGGAGTTATTTACAGACCCTTACAGGAGCAGATCCCGAATACTGGACTTTATCTGACCTGGCGGCAGCATGATTCCTCTCCAGTCATCAGCGCATTTCTGGACTTGGCACGGCAGACGACACAATGGGAGTCAAATCGTGAGGATAGGTGAGCCGTTAGGGAGCGTTAGCGAAGCTCTCCGCAGGAATCACCTCGCCAAATAGCGCCTCTAAGTACTGTCTCAGTCGTAACCTGAAGCAGCCTAACAGCAAAGCGCAGCGGCGACGGGGTAAACTTTAACTTCTGTCAATACCTATTATCCGCCACAAGACCGTAATTCTTTGCAGCCTCTAACGTAATGTCTGGAAGGTCACGAAGCATATCATCCTATGTCTCCTGTGCTTGCAGCACTTCTACGATAATCTGAAGTGGCTCAGAAAGAATTGCTTGAAAATCTGCTTCTTCAGGCAGCTGAGTATTGTACGCTAACCGTTCTTGGGGTGGGGTAAATTGAGCGTTGACTCCTTCTTTGTTACCTCTGGCATCAACTCGATACCAGCCAATTTCCGGTAGATGAATTGCATTGAAACCGTGCAAACTATACGGCGCACCTTTATCATCAATACTCAATCACTGATAACAAAATCCTACTGGGATTTGGTTTGCCCGTAGCAATGCTGCCAGTAAATGGCTCTTAGCGAAGCAGTAACCTGTCTTGTATTTAAGGACATCAGAAGCGCGACAAGTCACAGGGTTCATCTGGTAATCAAAGCTGTGACAAATTTCATCTCGCACCCACTCGAAGCACACTTTTGCGATCGCCGTTGATGTTTTATGACCCAATGCAATTTGTTTGGCAAGTTCGACAATTTCGGGATGTTGCCAATCAATAATTTCACTAGTCCTTAAGTATTCTTCCATGTCAACTGCTGAATACTGCAAGCTAATTCTAAGCGACTAACTGACAACTTCGAAGTACTGCCACCACCCAAAAACGAAGCCAGCTGATAGCATATTGTACAGAGTTTAGTTGTAGATTCGCCCCAAACAGGTGAATCTGCGAATCCCGTGCTGTAGATTTAACCTAAATCGCTGGATCTACAACGAGGCGGTAGTGCGTCAATCTGATGTGGGCTTGATAGAGTAGAGAGGCTCATTCACTAG
>NZ_JCACKR010000152.1:0-19438 GCF_059505485.1 Stenomitos rutilans | reverse complement strand
GAGAAGCTTCCCCTTTTCTTAACTCTGCTAACGGTAGAGACAGGGCAAGAATAAGTGCTAACGGTCGCGCTGACCGGACGCAGATCACCTTTGCAACACAGCCGACCATGTTGAGACGTTCCGGTGCAGCGCGATTGTTAGGTGTCTGAATAATCTTCAGTATTATTCCTAAGCTTCTTCATCATAAACTTACGATGAAAATTGTGAGAATGCAGCCAGCGATAGCGATTGATGTATGAAGCGCCACCCAAAGCTGATTAGGATAAATTTTTGTCATAAATGGGTGACGCTTTTCATGAAACTCTTTTGCTTGAATCCTCAGTTCTTCAATTTGTGCATCAGGATATAACTTGTCCAACTTATCACGATAGAGTTTTATGATCGACAAGCTGTAATGAATGCGCTCTCGGTATTTGCGAGCACCGATCGCTCCATAAACTCCCAGAAAAATAAGCAGCAGAGATAGCGGGAGATTGTTCCTATCAAGTCCTTTCTGAGTAAAGATTCCTACTATAGCTGAAGCAATAAGAAGAATAATGTTACTTAGAGCTGATCTCTGATCCTCTGCTTGCTTCACCTCGGCCCATCTCTGCTCACAAAGTTTCAATAAGACATCTGTTGAATCTGCCATCTCATTCTGCCTTTTCAGGAAAAGTCATACTCTTCATTCACTTTAGATCCTAGTTCTTTTTGGAAGATCCTTTTAGAAACGTTGTTGGCATCTCTTCGACTTTCCTACAGTAAAGATCTCACAGAGATAAATAACCTATTCAGCGCATTCTCCTCGCAAAAAGACACCTAACGTTCCCAATCAGCGGCGGTAGATAACCCTAAACTCACCGCCAGCGACTTTCAACCGTCCGCTGCATTGGGGTTGTTAGACCGTTATAACGATTGCTTTCTCAACAAGGAACGTCTTGTAATACTAAAACTCAAATAATCCACCAATTGCTCCCTCGATAGCACCACCAATAGCTTCTCCAACGCCCTCAGCTATGCCTCCTATAACTCCCTCAGCCAACACATCTACAACAGATGAAAAAACCTCAACTGGTATGAAGTCAAAATCTCCAAAGTCAATATCTAAAGATCCCTTACCGAAGAAATCTTCAAACCACTGCAATGATTCATTGTTTGTAGAAGAGGAAGGACTACCACCGCCACCACCGCCGCCACCGCCGCCACCGCCGCCACGACTGGATGCTAATAGACCTTGTGATAGTTCTTCATTACGGCTACTGCTTCTTGTAGTAGACGCTTTTTCCTGCTTTGGTTCAAGATTAGGTTCAACAGGAATTGCTGATGTTGCTTTTAACAAGCTAGATTGCATCAGCATAAGTTGTCTAGCCAGTTCCTCATTAGAATTAGAACGATTCCCAGATGAACTTTCACTATCGTTGGAACTTGATTCCCTAAAATCTTGTGGATTGGGATCACTACTTGGTTTGACATCTGGCTTATACTCTTCGTCAGATTTTAGGTCGTCAATAATTTTCCTGTAGTAAGCTGACGTGATACCAATACCAATTGCAATGCCAGTGCCCGCAACTACAGCAATACCAATACCAACAACCCTTCCATCTAACTGACCACCTACAATTAACCAGCCAAAGCGTTTTCTTAATTTCCTATATTCTTCGCTAGAGGAAAGGAGAGATTCAAACTCTTGAATACTCATTTCACCTAGCTTGGCTAAAATAGCAGATCGCAGCTCTTCTGTAACGGATAAGTATTCACTCTCCAAAGATAGCCTAATCACCTGAATTGCAAGCCTTCTCCTAACTTCAGGGTTTGCATCAGGGGCAATCTTGGTAACAGCTTTCTCCAAGAGCGATTCAATGCGCTCATTATTAATTACATAATTACATTCAACGAAAGTTTGCTCAACAATTTGGCTTAACTCTTCGATAATAATGCTATTAGCCGTCACGTTTTTGAAAACTACTTGTTCGGCTGACAGCGATACATCATCTTTGCCTAAAAGAGCTTCCTCAATACTAAAATAGTTTTCTTGAATCGCTGTTTGAGTGACTTTTTGAGATAAACGATTGATATACAAGTTCTCAATACTACTATCATCTAAAACAACTTGTAAGACTTGAACGTTACAACGTTTCAATTCATCTCTAACTTGATTGATGTAGTTTCTGTCTCCTACAGAATACAAAATTTGATAAGCTCTTTGTAAACACTCTAATGCTTCATTCCTACGAGATGAGTCTAACCTAGTCAAGATTTTTCCTTTTAAGAAAAATCCATAATAGGCAGCCAAAAAAGGATTGCTCATTTGCCCGTATAGCTTAAGACATTTGTCAGTAATATCTAAAGCCTGAGTATATCGACCTTGATCAATCAAAATAGAAGCTAGGAAACCCAGACAAATTGCGGCTCCGTTTGGATCCTTCAACTCCTGCATTTTCACATAGGCTTGTCGAAGTAACTGACCTGATTTCTTATACTGCCCTGTTTTTGCAGTAGCATTACCTAAATCAGCTAAAACATATGCCTCACCTGAAAAATCTTTATTTTTTCTGAATACTTCTAAAGCTTTCTCATATAGCTCTACTGCTTTTAGATAGTTTTTGAGTTGCTGATATCCATTACCAATAGACTGTAAGCAATAAGCGTTTGAGTGGGAATCACCCAAATCTTCATAGATTTCTGCTGCTTCCTCATACTTTTTAATTGAATCTTGGAATCGGCTCAACGAGAGGTAGACACTTCCTAAACCTCGTAATGCAGAACTTTCACCGAATCGGCTTTCTATCTCTTGGTATAACTTTAAAGCCTCATTATAAAAGTTAGAAGATTCATTGAATTGACTTAGCTTTTGATAGCTAAATGCCAAACCTTGATATAAACTTGCTTCTTGAGATCGATCTCTTAACTCTTTAACAATAGGCAGGCATAGTTCACCATACTGAATAGCCTGTCTGTATTGATATATGCACTGATAAGCCGAAGAAATATCCTTTAATGCGTAACCTTTTTCAGATAAGTTACCTATTTCTTGAGCAATATCAAGTTGAAGAGTACGATATTCTATAGCTCTATAGTAGTCCTTTAAACTATGGAAGCAAGCTCCCAGCCAACCTAACGCATTAGACTCTCGTTCTTGATTCCTAATCCGTCTTGCAAGTTGAAGAACTTGGCCAAAAGTTTCTACAGCTTGTTTATATTCCTGAGAGTAAAAGTACGCCATTCCTATTTCGCCTAAGGCGAAACACTGAGTTATAGAGTCGCCATTTTTCTCGGCTAGTGATAAACGCTGCTGACTACAAGTTATTGATTGCTTATATTGACCTAGTAATCTATAGCTACTAGCTAGCCATCCCATTGCATTGAGTTCTTGCGCTAGATCTTCGGTCTGTCTGCAAAGGTTTAACCAAGCTTCAAAGCTCTCTATTGACTTTTGGTAATCTTTCAAAGTCTGATAGCTTCGACCTAGCCACTCTAAAATATTTTTTTCAGCACTTTGTCCTTGTGTTTCACTCTTAATAGGCAAGGCTTGTTTGTAAAATTCGATAGCTTCTTTGTACTGAAGTAATCCAAAGTAGCTATCAGCAATACTTTGTAAAGCACTACCTTCATCTACTCGGTTACCAGTATCTCTAGTAATTATCAACCACATCTGAAAAATCTTAACGGCTTGATCATATTCTCCTAATAATTTTTTACAATTTCCAAGCCATGCCAAAGTGTAACCTTCATTAACCCTATCGTTTAACTCTTTGGCTATTGGTAGTCTTTGTTCATAAAAATCAGCCGATTTTTGATACTGCTGAAGAGCGACATAGCAATCTCCTAATAAACCAAGAGCATTTGATTCTAAAATCCTGTTGTTAATTTCACGACTAATTGATAAAAATTGCTCAAAATAACTGATCGATTGTTGGTAATCCCCTAATCCTTTATAAGAAAACCCAATGTTACCTAATGCTCCTGCTTCTAAAGTTCGATCATTAAGCTCTCGCACAATGATTAGTTGTTGCTCGAAATTGTCGATGGCTTGTCGATACTCAGTCAGAGCATTATAAACCTCTCCCAACTGGCTTAATGCACTACTTTCCCAAGCTCGGTTGTTGATTTCACGGCTGATTGCTAACCATTGCTTGAAGTACTCAATAGCGCGTTGACGATCTCCTAATCCTTTATAGGAGAAACCAATATTACCTAATGCTCCTGCTTCTGAAGTTCGATCATTAAGCTCTCGCACAATGATTAATTGCTGCTCAAAACTTTCGATCGCTTGTCGGTACTCAGCTAAACCATTTTCAAGTGTACCAATTTGACTAAGGGTACTAGCTTCTTCTTTTCTATCAGAGTTTGCATGAACCAATGCCAACTTTTGTCTATAAAATTCAATAGATCTTGAATAATTCTGCCTATTGAGAAAATAAGTAGCTAGATTAGTTAATGCAGTAGATGTTTCTGAATATCCGTCTATTTTTTTGGATACTTCTAGTTGCTTCTCATAGGCTTCTAAAGAAGACTGGTAATTTTGAAGATTAAGGTAAATAGAGCCGAACATCCAGTAACTATTAAACTCACCAATCAGATCACATATACTCTGACTGATTGAAAGTGCCTTATGGCAGTGATGTAGGGCTTGCTCAAAGCTTTGTCTCTCAAAATCACAAATTGCTATTTGTAAAGTGTTTCTACCTTCCGCTCGTGGTTCACTTACACTCTGAGCAATAGCTATTGCTTGATTAAAGTAATTTAAAGCTCTTTCATGGTCTTTTAGTGCCTTATATACCGATCCTAACAATGAAATAGAATGTCCTTCTTCAGAAGCATCTCCTAACTCCCTGGCTAGCTGAAGAGACTGTTCAGCTAAAGATAACGCTTCCTCAAAACCTTGTTTAGAAGCATAAATATAAGAAATTGCTTGTAAAGCTTGGCATTGCTGCTTTTTGTCGTCTATAAATTGACTAACCCGTAGAGCTTCTTGAAGTAGGGATAATGCAGTTTCATAATCATTTAGAGAGTAATGGTAATTACCTAGCCCAATAAGTGCAACGACCGCTCCCAATCTATGGTCTAAATCTCTTGCAAACTTTAAGGCTCTCTCAA
Source organism: Stenomitos rutilans (assembly GCF_059505485.1). Classification (NCBI taxonomy): domain Bacteria; kingdom Bacillati; phylum Cyanobacteriota; class Cyanophyceae; order Leptolyngbyales; family Leptolyngbyaceae; genus Stenomitos; species Stenomitos rutilans. The sequence goes on along the minus strand of NZ_JCACKR010000152.1, from coordinate 14,362 downwards.
AGCATTCTTTAGATTGTCTCCTTTTTGTCAGAAAAGAATAGCTCTGTCCCAAACCATTTAGAGCATCAATCTCAGCATAATGATTCTTTGTTGATCGAGATTTCCCCAATAACTGATTGAATAATTCAATTGCTTGTTGATATTGACCAGCTAAATTGCATTGTTGACCAAGTTCATTGAGGGTTTGATAGTCATCTGACTGATTAGCTGTCATTTCGAGACTCCATTGAAACATCGCCAATTTTTACATTCTGAACTTGCCAGTTGCGACCCCCAATTTGCTCAGATTTATCTTTACCTTCACTAACTTGGCTTAATTTATCTAATTCAAGGGTTTTGGCTCGTAGTCCATCAAGAAAAATTTGAAACGAAGAAGACTGTCTAGATGCTTGGTCTACTAGGGCTTCTAATTGCGCTGCAAATTGTGGATCATCTTCCACTTGACCAATGATTTCAGCCTCTAAAACTCTAATATTGTGTTCTGTCGGCTTCTCTTCTGCTCTTGTCAAGAGACCTACACTATTTGACTTTTCTAGCTTGTTGTGTACTGCTTGACGTGCTGCTTGAACTAAAGCAGCACTCTTTTCAAGAGTCACATCGCCCAGTTTTTCGCCAAACTTCTCCGCTGCCTTGGGCAAGATTAGAGAAGTAATAGCCCCAACGATAACTGATACAGGGTCAACCATTATTCACCCCTTTCGGCTCAAGCCGCGTGAACGTACCTAAGTAGTATTCCCCTGACTGGTTGCGGTTTAACAATTAATAGACGGAAACTTTCTGCCTAAGATCCCATATTGGGTGGATAGGCAGAACGATTCCGCCTAAGATCCCAAATCACCACTTATGCCGATTATTTCCGCATAATACGCCGTTTAAGCTGAATAGCAAGAATCTTTCCGCATATTTTCGGATTCCTTTCGTAGGCGAACAAAGGAGGTGGGTAAAGCTGAAATCGAAGTATTTCTCACCCATCTAGCCATCGATCGGCAGGTCTTCGCTCCGACCCAAAATCAAGTTCTGCATTCAGCCTCGCCTCAGAGTCATTTGAGTTCATCAATCGTCCCCAGAGTGTTTTGGTAGGCTGATAGGTTATGCTGCTGCTGGTAAAGCGTGGCGGCTTGCTGATAATTGATCAGTGCGGCAGAACGATCGCGCAGATCCCGGTAGACACTGGCTCGCACAAAATACGCGATCGCTAAATTTGGCTTCAGGATAGTTGCCTGAGTTAACGAAGCAATGGCTTCCTGACGATGGCCTTGCAGTGCCAGAGCGAACCCTTTGCCAAGATAACTGGTGGCATCTTGGGGATTGAGTTGGATGGCTTGATTGTAGTCAGCGACGGCTTCTTTAAGATGGTGAGGTGATTGAATATGAACTAACCCGCGATTCTTGTAAGCAGCCACAAAGTCAGGTTTCAGCCGAATCGCAGTCGTGTAGTCGGCAATGGCGGCCTCGTATTTGTGCAGCAGCGACAGGGCAACGCCTCGATTGTAGTAAGTGAGCGGGTTAGGGTCATGGGCGATCGCTTGCGTGTAGGCTTGAATCGCTGCAAAGTAATGTCCTGTTTTGCTGTGCTGAATGCCTTTATTTAAGCTGGCTTGAGCCGAACTCACTTGTACCAGAGGAACGCCATCAATATTGCTACGGGATGGCAGCGCAGCCACCCGCGCCACCCGTGCCGCTGGTTTGAGTGTTTCTTCTAATTGAAAGACCGTGTAAAAACTTGCGGTTGGTCGGCCATAAACGGTTGGCGTAAAGCCTAGCGCCTGCCTTACTTCGCGATGTTGAATGGAATGCAACGATCGCCGTTCCGTGATGGCTTTGGCAACGGCGATTGCCAACCCTTCGCCGACCGAAACATTAAATTCAACAATGCGTCCGGCTGCTTCGCCCAGTCCCCCATAGCCAGCCGCTGGACCTAAAACGGCTAGATTCTCCCGGTCTTTGGGCAACGTGTGGCGAAAACCATAGTTAAACGTTGGCATATATTGAAAATTAATACTTTTGATGCCAGCGGTTGCGGCTCGCGCACCCAGTCCTTTGATGCCGCCGCGCACATCTAGATGGTAAGAAAACGTGCCCAATGCCTCCGCAGCCGGAACGCCGCCTTTAGTCATCTGAGTCGCGGAGAGTTCTTCAACGGGATTGGCAATTTGATCCGTGCTGCGAATATACACCTCGCTCATCACGTCAACGCGACTCGCCCCTAACCCCCGAAAAAACGACTGTACCTGCGTCGCAAAGTCCAGCATATAAGCTTCCGGTTTGGCTCCCCCATCACTCAAGGCGATCGCCTGCTTCGCATCCACATAAAACAGCACGGCGTTGAAACTAAGCCGATCCTTCAAGACTGCGATATTGGCTCGATCCAGCGTTGCTTTAGCATTCAAAATTTCGGTGTTGGTACTGCCATGAAAAGCGGTCGAGAGTGCCAGCGATCGCCCATCTGCCGAATCAGCCGTTGATTGATAGAGTGTGAGCGGCTCTCCAGCCGCATTGGTCAAGCTTGCCAAAATTGTCTGTCGGTGTTCCGGGTCGTCGCCACTCGCAACCTTTAACCATTGCTGCGCCACCTGATCGGCTGGATTCTGCAAGCGCCGGATCAAGGTTGCTTCAATTTGCTGGAGTTGGGAGATTGATAAACCATAGGTTTCAAACACCAAGCCCACGCTGAGGCTGCTATCGGGTAAGCCTAATGCTGCAAAGCCTGGTAGTAGCTGAACTCCCGCTAGTTTGGCAAACTTGCCGCCCTGAGTGGCATCAATGAACTGCTGCGCTGCAAAGGTGCCGTTGTTGGCGGTGGTGAGCGAGCAAACCGTTTTGGGTGTGGTTGTCACCGCTTGCAGGGTGACGTTGCCAATCACCTCCACCTTTTCCTGCGCCAGGATGCGCTTGAAAGCAGCATTAGCGGTCAGACGATCGAGGGCGATCGTTTGGGTGCCCGTGATCGTCAAAAACTCCTGGTAGAGTGAACTTGCCGCCGCAAATGCCCCCATCTGCGATCGCAGATCGCGGGGAACCTGATTACGATCGAGATACGCCAAACCGCCGCGCACCAGATGCCCGCCAATGCCTGTGCTGACATTGCCTTCAGTAATCAACGCGACTCGCGCCGCCTGGTTGCGCTTTTTCAGTTCGCGCTTGACCTGAAGCGCTGTCATCACTCCCGGAACCTGATCGCCAAACACAATCACGTCATAGGTTTTCACACCGTCAGAACGCGAAACATTTGGACAGGTAGAGACCCTCGTTGGAGCCGCGATCGCCGCAAGGGGGGATTGAGTCAGAATGCTTCCAGACACGACAAGGGTTGAAAGGACAACAGCGTTCTTCAAAGGCTGGATGGCTTTGTTCACGATGACCCACACTATTTTCATGTTTGTTACCGATCGTCCTGTCTGCATCTCTATGCCCTCCGTCGAAACAGGACTGCTAACCCGGTAAATAACCCGCAGGCGATCGCCGCAAAAATAGGCAGACCCTGCTGAGATAATTCCATTGCCAACCCTGCCCCACTTGGACCCACCAGCGCACCCACGCCCCAGGCAACTGACAGCACTGCATAAACCGAGACCAGATCGCCCCCCTGAAACTTGCTGCCCACAACCGCCATCATGATGGTGTAAATGCCAACGAAGAGTCCACCCCAGATAAAGAGAATCGCATAGGCGAGGAATTGGTTATGGAACGCGTAGGGCCAAAATAGTGCTCCTGCCACAGAAGCCAATCCCAGACCAATAACTAACTTGCGCCAGTTCAGCCGATCGCCCCACCAGCCGATCGGTAGTTGCAGCAGAATTGCCCCCAATAACAAAACAGAGAGCAGTAACGTTGCCGATTGTTCACTCCAACCTGCACGCATCGCATAGAGCGGTAGGAACGACATTCCCGCTGTCTCTAATGCCGCATTCACCAAAGCTGCCCCGATCGCCACAGGCACCAAGGCAACATAACGCCAGGGATTTGGATAGGAGGGACGCTCAAATGGAGGAGCCTGTACCCAGGGCATTGCCACCGCCAGCAGTGCCACCAGCGAGATGCTACCTCCCAACACATAGGGCAACCAGCCCTGTGTGCTAACCAGCGTCAGAATGATCGGACCCAGCGCAAAGCCCAAAGAGACGCAGGCACTATAGATTGCCATTGTGCGGGCACGAGCATTTTCGGGACTGAGTTGGCTGAGCCAGGTTTCAGACATCACAAACAAGGTTTCAGAGGCCGCACCCAGCGCGATCCGCAAGGGAAACCAGAGCCAGACGAATGGCAGAAACGGAAATGATGCAAGTGCCACAGCCGCCAACAGCAGTGCCACCGTAATCGGCAGTTTGGGACCCGTTCGCCAGGTTAGATTCGGTAAAAAGGGCGCAATCACTAACACCCCGATCGCTTGCATTGCCGCATTTGCACCGATAAAGCTTTCGCCATATCCCATCTGAGTCAGGCTTAATGCCAGCAGCGGGGCGCTTAATCCATAAGTTAATCCAAAGATAGTGGCAGTCACTACAATCGAGGCGATCGCAGGAATGGACGATCGAGTTGTATGACCCTCTCTAATTTGCGATCGACGGCGTGATAAGAAGTCCTGCCAGGTTTTCCAAAGGCGAACAAACCAGCGCTCCTGATAGCCCTCCAATACTTGCTGCAAGGTCTGCGTGTAGTCCAGCACCAATCCAGGTGTCCAGGTCATTGACTCGGCTGCGGTTCGCCACAACGTGAGTAGCCACATTGCTGGATCGCTCAGCAGACGCAGTATGGTTTTCCAGGGGGAAGCGGTGCCTAGCACTCCTTCGAGCGCCGCATCTAGCGACAAAGCGACGGTCGTGGAGCAGTTACGGCGGGTCAAATTGTAGGTGTGATCTTGATGGTAAATCTCGAAGAACGAACGCAATGCCGCACTATTGTAGTGGTGAAAGTGGATATTCCGGTCTGGCGGTTTCCATTCGGCTGATTCGACTGCCAGTGAGGGTTGAAACTTGCCCGGTGTGTCGTTTTCTGCCCCCGATCGTAGCAAGTGGGTAAATTCTGTCGGTGAATGATCCACATCATCCTCCGCAACCAGGCTGATGTAAAGGTCGGGCGGCAATGACATCGCGGCGTGTCCGGTTGAAACCACGCCATTTTTGTCGATCGCGGCAATATAACGGTCAACAATCGGTCGCGGCTGGGCAGCGGTCGCTGAAATGATAGGAGTCCAGATATGAACGGTCAGTGGATCGTCATGGTTCTCCATGACAGCATCTGCCTGGGAGGGATACAGGAGTCCCCGTGAATGCCAGTTAGGGCCTGCAAATAAGGGTAGGTCTGTAATTGAGGCACCGGGCGAGAGTTGGCGTAACTGCAATCCAAGTTGGCACAGATTCCAGGCTGCGAACAGAAGTGCTACCCCGATGCAAAACGGTACGGTGTTGCGGTGAGGGATGGGGTAGGTTGCCCAGATCAGCCCTGTCAAAATGAGTTCTAGAACGGCGATCGCTGCCGAGTGTTGCCAATAGGCTGACCGCACAAAAAATGCCGAGGCAAGCCGGAAAATTCCATCTAGCAGCAATACTGCCCCAATCACGATCGTAGCGACAATGTTGTCATCCCAGGGGATGTTGATTGCCATGAACCCCAGGACAAAGAAGCCGAGCGCTTTGATCACCGGCAGGGTCGCATTGGGAAACCCGATCGCAGCAAGGCGAAGCAACCGCGCCACTCCTTCAACAACCAAGGCAACGCCAATCAGGTCAGTGGCAATCGTGATCTCAGCATCAAATTGATCCGTGATGAAGATGAGACCGACAACCAGGCTGGCGATCGCAGCCACCACAAAGACCTTCCAATACCTGCGAAGTGGCTTTGCCCCTAGCAGCAACAGTATCAACTGGATCATGAATGCCCTCTGTTACTAAGGTCATAAGAATGCCACAAATCTCGTCACAATTGGTACCTTTTCGTTGAGCGATCGCAGGTGGATTCGCCCAACCATCATTAGACCTTAGAAGTTCGGAAACAGTCACACTGAAACAACTCGTGAAAGCCATCTAAAGGACGTTTCACACTGAAACAGTTGCCTCTATTTTCTCAATGTAGAATTTGGTAGTGTTAAAAAGGTACTGAGCATTTCAATTAACTATCGCGCACCAAGTTCACGTAGGTCTTGGCGGTATGGTTTTCTAATGCTTGATCGATCGCGTTGCGATAGGTATCAACGACATGATTCGGCAAAACATCCCCATTTTGAGAAAGGAACGACCATTCCTGCCCAATATGCACATACGTATCTCTTAACTTCGTCGGTGGGACGAGGGGAATCACATCGGCTAGATTCACGACTCGATAATGATTGGGAATCAGTTGACTATGAAATTCAGCAAACGTTGGATCGCCGACTCGCGGACCAGCGTAGGTATAAAGCTGAAGGGACGATCGCAGTTGCGGAACATGCAAGGCAATCTCGATCGCGGCTAACGTGGCGAGGGCTGCGCCTAGACTGTGCCCACAAATGTAACAGGGACGCGATCGATTCAACTGCTGGGCGACGGTTGTCGGTAGAGGGTTCAGAATCTCTTGATAGACACTCATAAACCCTTCGTGAATCCTGCCATGAGACTTGCCATCAGCACCTTGATACTCCTGTTGCAGCGCCGTTAAATCGTCAATCCACTCCGTATTGCGTTGGGTTCCTCGAAACACCATCAGGCTGTCGGTATCCGAGCTTAAGACAAACCCGAAAAAAACTGGAATCTTACGCTTGAGCTTCACCGCTTCTCGAACCGTTTGTTGCAGGCTTGCTTCTGTTTGCTCCGCCTGCTGTTGTACGGGATCTCCGCCAACAGGCACATCCACATCCACGGTCTCCTCAATTTCCTCTTCGACTCCCTTAAAGACAGTCACCAATCTGTAGCGATCAAGATTAGACCGATAAGCCGGAAGCGAGGTCAACGTGCCATCGTAAGCAGGGTCAATTTTGCCCTTCAAGTATTGCTGGGTGGCTAGTTTGCTGCATTGAATGAGCAATTTGGAATGCTCACGATTATAAGGAATCTTTGGCGGTGTCAGACGCAACGTAGCGGTAATTTGACGAAGTTCTTTAGCGCTTGTGGCATCTTGTTGAAACGCCTGTTTGAGCAAACTATCTGAGTCGTGTTGTGCGGCTGCCAGAGATTCCAACCGGGCCTGATGCTGGCGATCGCGCTGGTTTTGCCAATAGTCTGTGCCCACGGATGCCACGGCTCCAGTTGTGACTGCACCCAATAGAACTTGTCGGCGCTTAAACTTAGCCATGATCGGATCTCCGCTGAGGGTGAGGAGGCTGGCTCGATCGTTGGTAAGCGAGTTGATCCAGCCGTTTACTCCCAAAGTAGAACTGACTGGTTACCTGTCCTTCGGCCCAGGTCAGCGTCGCGAAGGCTGCCCCATGCGCCAAACTGTCTACATACGGCACATAGACTCCAATCACCAATACCGTTAACCAGGCCATCAAGGCGATCGCCAAAGATCCCAAACTGCCGAACCAACTGCCAACAAACGCTAAAAGATCATGCCCTTTGGGAAAGCCCCAGAGCGATCGGATGTGTCGTCTCATCTTGACAATCAAAATGAGCACCGCGAGAAGCTGAAGTAGGAGCAACCTTTGAGTGGGAATAAGCCCAATTACAGCGGCTCCCAAGGCATAGTCGAAAATGACATCACGCACCCTGCGGTTGTGCTGAGTGACCCATTGAATCCCCGCCCTAAATGAGCCATCGGAGGGATCATCTGCATCTGCATCGAATAAGGCTTCCTGTCTCCTCTCTGTCATCGTCTCACTCTATCGATCACCGCATTGATTCCTTTGACTGCAAGAATACATCATCGGTTGTTCAGGACGATCGTTCAGGTGCCAAACGAACCTACCTGCACAAAAGGCGCATCCGGCATGACGAAAAGGTCGAAGCCAATTCGCTGGTCATCAAGTTGGCGAGAGGATTTGGCGCATCTGCGAGGGTAGATCGAGATGTGGATCAAAAACCTCACCTGCCAACATCGTGCAAGCTTCATTGATACAGCAGTCGGTGAAAAGACAGAAAGCGAAGCCTTACCGAGTGCGAAAATAGCGATATGCCAGGATGGTGGCGATGCCCCAAACGGTCGTGACCACTAGACTGTTCTCTGGACCAAAGCTGCCGCCGTTGAGCCACTCTGGGGACGTTTCCACAGGTCTGAAGTGGAAGATGCCAGTCGCGTAGGGGTTGTCACTCACCGGCACGTTGAAGACATTACCCTGGAACCAGTTCCAGCCTGTGTGAATGCCGCAGACCATCCATAGCGAGCCCTGCCGCAGCGCCACAAAGCTCGCCAAGGTCGCATACAGGATGATGTTTACGAAGGCGACCGGCAAAAGCCCTTCAAGCAAGTGAACCCCCGAAAAGATGAGGCCACCGATTAGGATGGCGAGCCACCCAGGTAACTGCAGCGCGCTGGTCTGGAGCAGATAGCCACGCATCAAGATTTCCTCGGTCGAGCTTTGCATCGTCCACACAATAGACCTCCTGCGCGAATACTTAAAAGCCCCCTCCCGTCCCCCAAGTTTGGGGGAAGCTAAAACTGATGCCCCCCAAATTTGGGGGGCTGGGGGGCAAAATCTGATTCATGCAGGAAGTCTAATCACTAGCGCGAGCACGGGCAAGAGTGCCGCTGTACCGCTGAGGGTGTTCGGTGGTGCAGGCACGATCTGGTATTGACCCGTGACGCTCAGAATCAGCATGGTCAGGATGATCATCCCGGTGCCGATGACCAGACCAATGCCAAACTTCGGCAGTGCCCCACCGCCACGAAAGCCGACCGACGCGAACGATCGCTGCTCCCTGAAGCGCAGCCAGAGCCACAGTGCTAGCAGCGCCGCACCGTTGGTAAAAAACTCCATCCCCTGAGCGGCGAACGAGCCGGGCTTGTTTGGAATGAGCATTCCGTACAGCTTTCCGACCACAGAGCCAACGCCGATAACACCCACGACGAAGATCAGGATCGCTGCCAGCCACCAATAGGTGTGCCGTCTGGCTTCGGTGGCACTCTGTACGAGCGGTGATTCGCGTAGATTCTTCACTTTCATACGTTACCTGTTCTCCTTGAACCTTGTCCGAAGCGCCGACAACAATCGAGCGCTAAGGACGTAAGCGTCGCAGTCCAGCGGCGACCTATTCAGTGTTCCGCCGCTCTTGGCGCATTGTGCTCTGAGTCCGTCAGGCTTCACGGCTGAATCCGATAATGTCATCGTTTCACTCTATTGATCATCGCATTCATTTCTCTGACTGTAAGAATACATCATCGGTTATTAAGGACGATCGTTCAGGCACCAAACGAACTCACTATTCACAAAAGGCGCATCAGTTGGCGAGAGGATCTGGCACGTCTGCAAGGGCGGATAGAGAGTAGAATGCAGCGGTAGCAAGTCTTCAGCTCACTACAATATCCAAATCAATCGGCTCTAATTCATGAAAACCCTGCGAATTCTAGCTCCTGTCATACTGAGTTTGTCCGCGCTCACTGGGGCGAGGTCTGTGAATGCTCAAGCTGCCATTGAGCCAATGAACAATGGCAATTTGAGCGTGACGAGGTTGTCTTCAGGTAGTGGCTGCACTGTGCTTTTTAACCCGCAAGGAACACTGCTGCAAAATGGTCGCTCTTGTAGTGCGAGAGACATCCGTGAAGCTCGGACCGCAATCGATCGCTATCTGCGGGAACAGGCTACATCTGACGGTGAAGACCGCACCTCATCCAGTCAGAATCTGACGTTGATTTGCTACGGCGAAGGTCGCAAACCAAGTCTCGAAAGCCAAGATAGCTACGAATGGAGTGATCGCCGCCAGCGATACGTCCAGCGCAGCCGCCTAGAAGCATCAACCGACGATTTTGATTCCGATGTTCAAGTCGATATCCGCGGTGCCCAGGGTAAAATTCATCTCACCGGAAAGCTCATTGCACCGATCAATTCGCGTGGGTCTAACGGATGGTGGAACCTCAGCGACCTCAACATCACACCTGATCAGATTACAGGCAAATATCGGATGAATGCGTTAAATTCTCCGCGTGTCACCATTGATCGGCGTAGCGGTCGGATTGTGATCAATGGGGTCGAAAAGTTTCGAGGTTCCTGCGACGCGGGCAACTGGAGCGATCGCAGGAACCGATTCTAGCTTTTGAGTCAAGTGGGGTTACGTTACAGCTTGCTTCGTAGTTCACTTCAGTCAGTGTTTTTCGTCTGAGCGACCTATGCGTAGACTGTCAATGCATCGTCTGAGCAGGACAATGATCCGCTTTGCCTTAATCAGCCTCTGCACCATTTGTTGGGCGCTGGGTTGGAGTGCGATCGTCCAGAGTCAACTGCCTTCGCTGCCCTCTGGTGCGGCGAATAGCGCCTTCAGTCCTCCAGCGGAGGTTAGCCGTCAGGGAGAATATGAAACTGCTGCTATCAAATCGCCGCTGGACGGTAAAGAGTTGTTTGAAGTGACTTCTCCGACAATTTTGAATCGAGATAAAATCCCGGATGGCTTGCTGCCGGTGGAAGTGCGGGCAGAGGAAGTGAATGAGCGGCTGTGGCGGGTTCTCGGTCGCACTATCTATGCCAAACAAACACCCGTCGTGACGATCGCCACCCTTCAAAAGCAACCGATTATTCAAATTAGCGACGATCAATCTTCTCGCCCGATTCGACTTGTAACGGTCACAGAACCCGATGCTGACTTTAATGGTAAAGCCCCGGACGAATTAGCCCAGGCATGGCAAACGATTCTTCAAAATGAAGTCACTCGACTCGCGCAGTTAGCAACACCGGCAGCCATTGCTCAGCGAATCAAACAAGCGTTGCAAATCTTGCTGGGATTGCTGCTTGCCAGTGCTGTCATTTGGCTTCTGCGACGGCTTTTGACCCGTAGGCAACAAATTCTGGAGAGCCAGTATCAAGCACAATTAACGGCGGCTACTCATCCTGTGCCCTCGGCAACCGTAGCAGCGAAAGAAGCGCCTCAATCAGAACTCAGTGTTCCATCAGAGACAGTTCCATCAGAGGCGACTGCATCAGAGGCGATTGCAGGTGAAGAAACCGAAGCGAGAGAGATTGCCGATCGCCGATCGCAATTTCTAGCCGTCCTGCACCATCAATTCAGCGTGAAGCGTCGCTTAGATATTGACAAATTTCTCAAGTGGGCGCTGCTCTGGATTTTCATCTTGATGTGGTATATCGGCATTGCCCGCATTATTTCCATCATTCCCTTGCTGATGCGATGGAGTAATTACATTTGGGCAACACCTTTAGCATTAATTGTGATTTGGTTTGGCATTAGTTTAGCCATCCGCATTAGCAGAAGTTTAATCGATCGCCTGCTGCATTCCTGGAAGGTCAATCCACTCACCCCACTGGCAGAAGCCCAACGTGTTGCCCTCAGAAGCACCACCATTGCAGAAGCCCTCAAAGGGCTTGCCACCTTTGGTTTGGTTGTTATTGGCATTATTTGGACACTCGATCTATTTGATGTGCCGACCAGTTCGATCGTGGCAGGTGGGGCCATTATTGGTTTAGCCATTTCGTTTGGTTCGCAAAGCTTGATCAAAGATCTGGTCAACGGCTGCTTGATTTTGCTCGAAGATCAGTTTGCTGTGGGCGATGTGATCAAAATTGGAGAGAACAGCGGGCTGGTCGAGAATCTGAACCTGCGTGTGACTCAGTTGCGCAATGGTGAAGGTCAACTCATCACCATTCCCAACAGCAATATCATGAACGTCAGCAATCTGACCCGTCTCTGGTCACGTGTAGATTTTTCTATCGTGGTGGATTACGACAATGACCCCAAACACGTGCTCGAGGTGTTGCGTCAAGTCTCGCAGCAGATGTATCAGGAACCTGACTGGCGCGATCGTCTACTCGAAGCACCCGAAGTCTTGGGCATTGATGATTTATCCCACACAGGCATGTTAGTGCGCGTTTGGCTTAAAACCGCGCCTATGCAACAGTGGAGCGTTGGACGCGAGTTCCGGTTACGCGTGCGGCAAGCCTTTGCAGCCAACAACATTGCGATCGGCAAACCGCAGTCGATTACTTACAACACGAATTTGGCAGAGCCTCCTCTTCAAAATTAGCCGTTGCTTAAACAGGAGTTGCTAAACATCGTCTTTGTGTAGGAACGAGGAAGAAAGGTATGGATGCCGTCGGGTAAGACATCGCTGCCCTACCCTCTACTCCAAAACCGTGCCTGCCAGTTTTCTAACACACGGCTCCTTGACCATCAGGTGCCTGTTTCAATACCACTAGTGGTCGGTCAATTATTAATTGACGGGTAAAGCCGATGCAATTTTACCCTGGCGTCTGCCGTTGTAAAGCGCCAATCAATCCAGGTCTTCTCTTGATTGCGGTGTTCCATCCAAGCTTCGACCTCAGTGGTGAGCGTTTCAAAATCAGGAATCCGACGCTCTAAACATTGTCGGCTCAAAACGCTCAACTCAAGCTCTGCCATATTCAACCAACTTCCATGTTTGGGGGTGTGACAAAACTCTAAATGATTCAAAATGCGTTGGGCTTCCGCAGGCTCAAACGCTTTGTATAACGAAGCAGGCGAATGGGTATTAAGATTGTCCTGAATCACCGTGATTTTGACGGCTTCAGGATAGTCTTCGTCTACCAGGGTTTTCAGTAAATGAGCATAGTCAACGGCGGTTCGTTGCGGGGTGACTTCGACCCGTCGCCACCCAACCATCGGTTCACAAACCATAAACAGATTGGCAGTGCCATTGCGCTCATACTCATAATCAATGCGTTCGGCTTGTCCACTTTGGGCTGGAATTGACTTGGTCGTTTCTTTAACCAGTTGTTTGCTCGCCTCATCAAGGCAAATGACGGGAAAGGCTGAGTTGTAGGGGCTTTGATACACCTCTAAAACCGCCTCCATCCGCCAGACAAATTCAGCATTTTGTTCCGGTGGAATTACCCAGCATTGTTGCTTCCAAGGTTGGAGTTCATTTTTTTAGGGTCTTTCGCACACTCTCATGGCTCAAATGCTCTACATAGTCCAATTCAACCATTCGTTGAGCTAACAAACGCAAGGTCCATCGTCCGTTGCCCTTGGGAACTTCACTACAGCGCAAGGCAATTAAATGGGCTTCCACCTCTCCGGTTAATTCTGGTTTGCGTCCGGCTCCTGGTTTCTGTTTCAGCGCTCCTTGGAGTCCTACTTCCACAAATCTTTGGCGAACTCGTTCAATGGTTCTGATACTTACGTCTAAGGCTGATTTGATCGCTTCATCACCCCAACTGCCATCAGGTTGGTTGCGATCAGCTTGCAATAAAATTCGAGCATGATTGATTTGATAGGCAGCATGGTTTCCGGTCGTTGTGAATTGCTCAAGAAATTGGCGTTCCTCTTCCGTCAAGCTCACGATATATTTCTTAACCATGCATTTGACCTGGAATACAACCTTCTAATTCTACTCAATCTACCCGTCAAAAATTAGTTGACTGACCACTAGTGACGGGGTCGGCTCCGGCGAGACGAAAGGTGTAGCGGTGGGACTGGCGGCGGTTGTGGCTGGGATCTGCTGTTGCGAGAAACCGAAGCCGAACATGAGCAGCGGAATCGCCAGCAAGCCCAACGCGATCGGCAAGCCCCAACTTTGAGAGGCTGGCAGCTGGGGCGGTGGCACCGGGTTAAGGGTGAAGTACTGCCCGTCACCGGGCACAGGTTTTGTCATAATCGGAATCACTCCTGATGGGAAGGTTGGGAGTCCAGAGCCAGCGGTTTACTTTGGACGGTGAACGCTGGCTTCTGTTGTGGATGGGATGGGGGCACGTTGGTGTGTCGGCTCTCAAGAGCGCCCACGCGAGCCCCAGGAGGATGATTGATAGCAGCAAACGCGTCAGGCGTCCGCCGGGGGCTTTCCCAGGTTTTGCAGTGTGGTGAGAGACTGCTGCAAGCTTTGCGTTTCCTGGCTTTGTACTGTCGCCAGCATCGCGGTGCGTTCGCGGTAGAGACGTGCTTCTAGCTTGAATTCAGTGGCTTTCTCGGCGATCGCAGCTTTCGCCTGCTGGGTCTGTTGCAGTTTCTGTTCGCGCACTCGGATATCGCGCTGCATCTCTGCGGTTAGCACGTCGGCAGTTTGCAAGAATTGGGCGGCGATCGACAAAGGGTCATCAAACACCACGACTTCACTCTGCCGGAGCGACTCCAGGCTGTAATTCTGAGGCATCACCGGCTGAGACAAGACAACCTGGTGGTTGCCAATCTCAACGGTGACAGTAGGAGCAGCAGGATCGGCTTCACCAACTCTGGGCTTTTCGCCCATGTAAGCCAAGAGCTGAGAGGCTGTTTGAGAAGGGGTAGGGGTGTAACAAATTACGCCAACCGCCTAACCA
>NZ_JCACKR010000151.1:0-19529 GCF_059505485.1 Stenomitos rutilans | reverse complement strand
CGCCCTTCTCAATCTCTCTTTTGCCACCGTTTGTGAGACACTCCCAACTGGCACATCCATATTCTGTACTGCTGATGTACTATTGCGAAGAGAGGGATTCTGATAACGTTAGATAGCAACTACTGAATGATGTTGTCTGGAAGACTTCACCATCATCTGTCTATTGTTTAGAGCGGTTCTACGCGTGCCCAAATCCGGTTCTCTGTTTCCGACTGATGATAACTACACGAACTTTTTGCGATCGCTGAAAGAACGGATTCGGCAAGCGCAAATCAGAGCAGCGCTGGCTGTCAACAACGAGTTAATCGTACTCTACTGGCAGATGGGGCGAGAGATCTTAAGCCGACAGCAGCAGGAAGGATGGGGATCGAAGGTCATTGAACGATTGGCGCAAGACCTGAAGCGAGAATTTCCCGACATGAGCGGCTTTTCCCCGCGCAACCTCAAATATATGCGGGCGTTTGCCGAAGCGTATCCTGATGAGCAATTTGTGCAGCGTAGCGCTGCACAAATCCCCTGGCGGCATAACCAGGTGCTCTTGGACAAACTGAAAACTCCTGAGCAACGGCTTTGGTATGCTCAGAAATCGTTTGAGAACGGCTGGAGTCGGGACATCCTGGTGATGCAGATTGAATCCAATCTTTATACTCGCCAAGGTGGGGCCATCACTAATTTTGAGCGGACCCTTCCAGGGCTAGACTCTGATCTGGCCCACCAGCTCATCAAGGATCCCTATAACTTTGATTTTCTCACTATTACTGAGGAGGCAAAAGAACGGGAGTTAGAGAAAGCACTCGTGGTGCGTATTCGTGAATTTCTGTTAGAGCTGGGCATTGGTTTTGCGTTTGTTGGCAGTCAGTATCGCCTGGAAGTGGAAGGAGACGAATACTTTATCGATTTGCTCTTTTATCACCTGAAGTTGCACTGCTACATTGTGATTGATTTGAAGGTGACCGAGTTCAAGCCGGAGTATTCCGGCAAAATGAACTTCTATATTTCAGCGGTCAATAACCTTCTGCGGACTGAGGTAGAAAATCCCACGCTCGGGATTATTCTTTGCCGCTCGAAGAAGAAGACAGTGGTGGAATTCGCCCTGGATACCGTGCATAACCCGATCAGCGTCTCTACTTATAAGTTACGGGATGGGCTGCCATCTACGCTACAAGAATGCTTACCAACCATGGAGCAATTAGAGATGGAGTTGGAGGCAGCGGTCTCTGAGTTAGAGAATGAGCAAGATTAGAGTTGCAACGATGATGCCAGACAAGTTGTTTCTTTCGTTTTGGAAGTTGTCTCTGGAAAACCTACCAGTGGGACAGTTTGTTCATCAAGAGTTAAGTCCAACGGAAGCAAAGCTTTTGATTGATCAGGCACGTCAGAGCTACTCGTTGATCTGTGTTTCCAGTGATGACCTCCTTGCGCCTTATAAGCAAAGCAGCTTGGAGAAGCATCGGGAACTATGCCAGGTACTACAGACACACTTTGATCTTTCAGTTGTCGTAAAAGACTTTTTCAGCAACAGCTCGGTTGATGGAGAGGAGTTTTTCTCTGTCAGCCCGTTGGAAGTTGTTCAAGTCAGCGGCAAGATCAAGCTAATGATTGTGACCTGTAGCTATTCGCTACCAGAATTGCGATCGCCAGGAAAGTTAGAATTTCAAGTGATTCCCGATTCAGTCGAGTTCCATTTGATTAGTGCGTGTTAAAGCTCACCTGTAAGACGCTCTGCCAATTGGCAAATTACCATCATTCGTCCAGACAAACTCGCTGTACACTAACTCTGTACGCGATCAACTCAGCCTGTGACCAACGTCATCTCGCTCTTTAACCAAGCTGGGGGCACTGGCAAGACGACTCTTGCCATGAACTTAGGGTACTCTTTGGCGCAGCGAGGGCAGCGAGTTCTACTCGTAGATATGGACCCGCAGTCTTCTCTAACCGTATTCATGGGCTTACAGCCGCATGAGCTAGAGGACACGATCGCTCACAGCATTTTAGACCGGGCAGCTCTCCCCATTCTGCATGGCATTCATCAGATGGACTTGGTGCCTAGCAACCTGACGTTGAGTGCTGCCGATGTCAGGTTGGCGACCGCGATCGCGAAAGAGACCCGTCTTAAGAAAGCACTTGCCCCTGTTGAGCAGAACTATGACTTTGTGTTGATCGACTGCCCACCGACACTGGGGGTGCTAAGCATTCTCTCACTGGTGGCATCGACACATATCCTGATCCCGATGCAGACGCAGTATAAGAGCTTTGTGGGTCTGGATCTGCTGCTGGGGACAATCAATGAGCTGCAACAGGAAGGGGTCGCATCAGACCTGAAATTTGCTGGAGTCATCCCTAATCTGCACGATCGCACGGCACAGGGGAAGGAGATTTTACAGGCTGTGACAGAGCAGTTTAGCGGCGTCGCGCCTGTCTTCCCGCCCATTCCACGGGCTGTTGCCTTTGCTGATGCTTCTAT
The DNA here is from genome assembly GCF_059505485.1 of Stenomitos rutilans. NCBI lineage: Bacteria > Bacillati > Cyanobacteriota > Cyanophyceae > Leptolyngbyales > Leptolyngbyaceae > Stenomitos > Stenomitos rutilans. Next base: position 17,065 of record NZ_JCACKR010000151.1, on the reverse strand, counting down.
GCAACACCTACCGTTGGGGCTATATGACCCCAAACATCCTGCCCTCGCAGTCCTGACTGCTGTTACCCAAAGCCTGGAGTCCTTATAGTGCCACCCCGTAAAACTGCACTCAAACCGCAGCTTCGTAATGTTGCCGCGATTCTTAACCGCGAGACGCCTGCCGAGGCTGAACACGTTGAGCAGTCGTCTCAATCTGCCGCACTTGATAAAATCCATTTGCCCACAAAGCAGCCCCGTCGCTTCTTCGATGCCGATAAGTTGGCTCAACTGATTGCATCGGTCAAGGAGCATGGCATTCTAGAGCCGCTTCTCGTTCGTCCTCTCAAGGATGGGGAGTACGAGCTGGTCGCGGGAGAACGTCGGTTGCGGGCGGCTCGTGAAGTGGGGCTAGAAGTAGTTCCAATCGTGGTGCGCGAGTTGGACGATCGACAGGCGATCCAAGTTGCGTTGATCGAGAACTTGCAGCGGGAAGACCTGAACCCAGTGGAAGAAACAGATGCGGTGTTGGATTTGCTGGCGATCTCTTTAGATACCACAAGGGAAGATGTGACTTCGTTGTTTTATCAGGCGCATCGGGCAAAACATCGCGGTCAGGAATTGGGACAAAACGTTTTGTCCCAATTAGAAACTGTACAAAATGTGATGGCAGGGGTCGGTCGGTTTAGTGTTGATAGCTTTCGTTCTAGCCGCCTGCCGCTACTGAATTTGCCGGAAGATGTGTTGACTGTTCTCCGTCAGGGGAAGCTGGAATATACCAAGGCGCAGGCGATCACCCGTGTAAAAGATAAGGGGCAACGGGCTAAGTTGTTGAAGCAGGCAGTTGCTAAGAATCTATCGCTGAACGAGATTAAGGTAGCGATTAAAGAACTTACGCCAGAAGCAGAGCCGGCACCTGAGAAAATGCTGGTTGAGCGCCTGGGTGAGATTGGCAAGCGGTTGCGGAAGAGTGAAGCCTGGGGCGATCGCAAGAATCGCGATCGGATCACCAAGCTACTGGATGAATTGGACAAACTCACCAGACCGACTGAATAAACGCGGAGTATCGCTTACCCTGCTGCTGCAAAAAGTTGGGCAGGCGTGAAGTTAAGCGTGCCAAATTGAGATGACTGAATCGCATCACTTCTCCGAAAGGTGCCAGATTCCGTATAGCGATCGCCTGTCAGTACCAGTACTAAGACAGTTTCCAATTGCGGATCGATAATCCAGTATTCTGGGATCTCCCGATCCTGATATTGCATCCGTTTAGCGATATAGTCGCGGTCGCGCTGCAAATCGCCAGGGCTAACGACTTCAACCACGAGTAATGGTGGAGCCATACTGAGTCGCAGGGTGTTGCGCTGATCCAACTGCTGGACGTGTTCTGGTTGCAGGATGGTTAAATCGGGATAACGATTTTTAGGTTCCCCTCTTACCTCTAGTTCCAGTCCATGCGGACGCACTCTGAGATGACCAACGATCGCGGCGAACTGTAACAACAGAAAGACGGCAATCGCAGTATTCTTTCCCGACTCTGGTGGCACCTCGATCAGTTCTCCATTGAATAACTCATACAAATTCTCTGTGCCATCGTCGTAGGACAGGTACTCGTCAAAGCTCAGAAATCGCTGTTTGGCTTGAGTCATAGGGAGATATTCGTGGTGCCCTAGCCGATCATTCTGCCTTTATTGTACGCTGCCCTTTCTTCCCCGGTTTCTTTGCCTTCCCCTGCGCCTGCTGCTCTCGCTCGGCACGGATGCGCTCTAGCAAAACGGAGGCGTTCAATCGACCACATCTACTTGCTTTAAGGCAGTCGTCAACGCTCTCATAAATTCAACAAAGACGCGAACTCTAGCCGAGAGATAGCGTCTTTGCGGATACAACACCGCGATTGGTAAGCCAATTTGAGGTGCGTAGGCTTGGAGAACCGCTTGCAGGTCGCCTCGCGCGATCGCTTTTGCTGCAATAAACTTGGGTAACTGCACCACACCTGCTCCTTGCATAACCGCCTCTAAAATGACTTCTGAATTATCGAATCTCAGATAGCTGTCAACGGCTAGGTCGATTGCTTTTCCATCTTGCTCAAACTTCCAGATTGGTTCTTGTCGCGTCTGTGGAAAGATGAAGTTGACACAGCGATGTTGCAAGAGTTCTGTAGGTACGGTGGGCGTACCATACTGAGCCAGATACTGCGGCGAGGCACAGGTGATGTAGCGTGCCGTTGCCAGATGATGCATGCTTAAACTGCTATCGCTGCTTAGTCCAATTCGTACCGTTGCATCAATACCTTCTTCAATAAGATCGATCAAGCGATCGTTAAACGAAACATTCAGCTTGAGCTGAGGATATTGGGCCGCAAATTGCAGTAGCGCCGGAGCGATATGCAGTTTACCAAACGTGAAGCTCAGATCCAGCCGCAAGGGTCCGATCGGTGTGGATTGAGATTGTTTGACTTCAAGTTCAGCTTCTTCTAAGTCGTTGAGGATTTGCTGACAGCGTTCATAAAAGCGGCTGCCATCTTCGGTCAGCGTTAAGCTGCGAGTCGTCCGCTGGAGCAAGCGCACCCCTAACTCATCTTCTAAGCGTAATACCGCCCGGCTCACGGCGGATGGAGCTATGCCTAACTGCCGTGCTGCCTCCGAAAAGCTTCCAGCCTGAGCGGAGCGCAAGAAAATCATCAGGCTTTTCAGCTTGTCCATAACCACAAACGCATCTTTGCATTTTCTGCACAACTGTTTTGAAGTTTAACTACTTTTTCTCTGTTTCTGTACAAGCTAACGTTTAGACAACAGCAACGTTCAAAGACACAAACAGACTTGAGAAAACCGACATGACAGAGCAATCAACTGCAGAACAACTCATCTTAGTCACTGGAGCCACAGGCAACCAGGGCGGTGCAGTGGCACGTCATCTTCTCCAGCGCGGCAAATTTAAGGTTCGCGCAATGGTTCGCGATGAAAAGAAGCCTGCTGCCCAAGCACTCAGACAAGCAGGTGCAGCACTCGTACAAGGAGATTTTAACGATCGCGCTTCCCTTGATCGCGCTGTACAAGGTGCTTATGGTGTTTTTTCGATGCAGGACTTCAGAGAAGGCGCAGAAGTAGAGATTCGTCATGGTCAGGCAATTGCTGACGCAGCGAAAGCGGTGGGCATCGAATATTTCGTCTATAGCTCAGTGGGCAGTGCCGAGCGCAACACGGGCATTCCGCATTTTGACAGCAAATTTCAAGTCGAGGAATACATCCGCTCAAGCGGTCTGCCCTATACGATCATGCGTCCGGTGTTTTTCTTCTACAATTACAACTCGATGCGTCCAATGGTTGAGCAGGGAACGTTCTCCCAGCCGCTCAGTCCTGAAACAAAATTGCAGCAGCTGTCCAAAGAAGATTACGGGGCAATGGTCGCGGCAGTCTTTGAGCGCCCTACAGAGTTCATAAACCGCGAAATCGAAGTCGCCAGTGTGGAGATGACTATGCCAGAAATCGCTGCCACATTCAGCCACGTTTTGGAAAAACCCATTGCCTACCAACAAATTCCGTTTGAAGCGTTCGAGCAACAAGCCGGAGCGGAAGTGACTACCATGTATCGCTGGTTTGAGCAGGTTGGCTACATCGCGAACTTCGCCGAATTGAAACGCGATTTTTCTGCACCGACCGACTTTGAAGCTTATCTACGCGACCAGGGTTGGGTAAAATCAGCTAAACGCACCTCTGAGCCTAAGTCAGAAGGTTTAGAGGAAGCTTAAACGACTAGCCACCTGAGCAGCTAGCTGGTCGTTTAAGCAGCCTTGTTGCTAACACACATGAAGACAAGGAGGAAAGCCAATGAAAGTACTGGTAGTGGGAGCAACGGGCAAATACGCTAACCTTGTCGTGCCCGAACTGAAGCAGCGTGGCGTGACGGTACGTGCGCTAGTGCGGGACGAGAGTAAAATCGACGTGGCTCGACAGCAAGGCGTAGACGAGACGGCGATCGGCGACCTCGGTAACTTGGAGAGTCTCCAAGCGGCTGCCAGCGGTGTAGAGGGTGTTTTTCACATCAATCCCGCCTTTGCACCCAATGAGGCGGAGCTGGGCGTGGCGATGGTCGAGGCTGCCAAAGCAGTCGGTGTGCAGAAGTTTGTGTTCTCTGGTGTCATTCATCCGTCGATCACCAAGATGAATAACCATGCCGCCAAACTTCCGGTCGAGGCGGCGTTGTATGAGTCAGGCATGGCGTTCACTGTCTTACAGCCCACCATGTTCATGCAAACCCTCGACAACGGCTGGCATGCCGTTCTAGAACAGGGTCGCTTCTCTCTGCCCTACTCCAAACAAGTGCAGGCGTGCTACGTGGACTACCGCGATGTAGCAGCGGTAGCAGCGCTAGCGCTGACGGGAGACAAATTAGGCTACGGCACCTTTGAACTCTGTGCTCCTGGCATGGTCAACCGTGTGGCACTGGCGGCGATGATGAGCGAGGCGGTCGGGCACACCGTTGAGGCGTGTGAAGCCCCCTTCGATCAGTGGGCGGAGGCGGCACAGATACCTGACGGTCCTACCCGCGAGGGCTTGAGACGGATGTACGCTGATTATGACCAGTACGGCTTCCCCGGTGGGAACGCGCTCGTGCTGCGAGCCATTCTCGGACGAGAGCCGCGATCATTACAGCAGTATCTCCAGGAGCTGGCAAGCCACCAAGGGCTCTCCTAAGCCGTCTTCAGAGGCTGAACCTTCACTCTGACGCTGCCCTTCTGCTGCGCGGGGCAATTAACCCAGTATTCTTAGCAAAGGCTACAGAAGTAGGACTTTTAACCCAAGCAGCACCGCTTGCGCTAGCCCAGATTTTGCAACCGACTTTGCAGCTCAAACAACAACAGCTCCCAAGCAGCTGGGGTCAGCTCCGCTTCTGGTTGCTCACAGACTTCCAGCATAAAGCGGGTGCGCTGCTCCCATGTCCAGCCTAATTGCTGCACGCGCTGAGCGATCGCCGCTTGAATTGACTCCAAGTCAATGGGTTGCTGCTGCACCACCGCCCGTAGCAGCATTGGGGTCTCTAAAAACGTGGTCAAGTCCGGTCGCACATACCAGTCGGCTTGCTCCAAGGCAAAAGCGGGTGGTGGTGCGGTGAAGTAGATGGCATCCAGTTCATCCTCAACAGCCAGCCAGCCCACCATACGTGCCAAGGCCAACCAGTCTTCCTCCGCTGGCTCCAGGTAGCGAGCACCCACAGCCAGCAAATCCACCTTTGCCAGTGGATTATAAACACCAGCAAACCACGCCAGCGCCGTCTCTTCGGGATGCTCTTGCTGATATTGAGCAAAGAACGCTGCCACTTCCGCCTGCATCGCCAAAGCCACAGGTGTTTCTAGCACTGGTGGTTGAGACACAACACTCAGTTGCTGGATTTCTTGCAAGGCAGTCTTACCCCCTCGGCGTTGCGGTTGTGATCGTCCAAAGCCACCTGGCATCACTGCCTCCTCGCTCGAGCCACTTGAAGTTTGCTCTGATGTCACTAAAGCTGTACTGCCGAAACAGACCGACTCCTTCTGAGCGTGAGCAGAAAAGAACCGCTGCGCTTCCGCTACCAGAATCCGGTCATCACTCTCCAACCATACCTGCATCTTAGCAAGCTGCTGCTCTGCCCGCTCAGAAGTCTGAGCGTTCACGACCACAGGGACGCCTGTGGAAAACCCCCCAGACCCCCCAACTTCTGGAAACCCAACCGCTTGCCCAAAAAGGACAGCGGGATTGGGCACAAGCTTGTTGGTATTCATAGGGTGGCTTTTCGCTTCCTGCTTGGGTTTCAGCCCTTGTGTAGTGGTCATTTCTTCTTGGACAGGGTGGCTTTCCGCTTCCTGCTTGGGTTTGAGGTAGTTTGGATGCCATAACTCTTTGTGTTTCTCCAAGGTTTGGCTGCCAATGCCATAGGTTTTGATTGCATTCTTACGGGCAGTTACCTGCTTCGGTAAGGCGTTTTTATTGAGCAGGTTAGTGACTGCTTGATGAATGCGATCGCGAGCGGCGTGTGACTGTGACTGGTTCCAGTTCGGTTTAGGTGGTGCAGTCGGTTCTGGTAAGAGTGAAGTCTTTGCCTGATGCTTGGAACCAAAGGGGTAGTAATGGCTGGACTGGATGGAACGGGCATAGAACATCGCGCGTTGTTCCAGGTTGCCTTGATGGCGGCAATAGGTCTCAAAGCCAGGGAGCGATCGCGCCACTTCACAGATGGCGGCGGCTAAGTCTTCACCCGTGAGGGGTTCAACATCACGTTGGATGTGACCGAAGATGTATTCGCGCATGGCAATCCGGCCCAACAGGTAGTTGGTTTGCCCGGAGTCAGACCACCCGATTAAAACCTCGATGTTCAGGTCATGGAGAAACTTCTCGGCTTTGCCTGAGAGTTTGTACCGCTTGCGTTTGGTCTGTTGCAAGACCCGCTTCAGGGTGCGCTGATCGATGGCATTACGCTGCTGGGCAAACTGCCAGCGCTGAACGAAGGTGGTTTGTTCGCCGTAGATGGGTTGAAAGTCGCTATTCAGTAGGTAGGAACCGACTTGCAGGGGGAGTCGATGGGCAGTGTAGAGGCTAGGCGCTTCGCTATAGGGTTTGGGGTTGGGGAACAGTTCAAGCTGTCCCGCTTTGAGTTTGAACCCGGCATTAGCGAGCAAGGTGGAGACGATCTGGGCGATCGCCCACGTTTCTTGCGCTTTTTGGAAGGGCAGGTACAGGTGGATACCACCGCTATAGCTGCTGGTGACGGCAACGGTTTCGACCAAGCCTAACGGTTCTAGTGCTGCCAATAGACGGGGGATAGCGAAGCGATCACTGTGGGGGTGGTAGAGGCTACCCCTGTCGATGTCGAGCATCAGGTAGTCGGTTTGTTTACCGAACCGGACGCCATACAAGTAAGCGCCTTCTTGAATGAGGCGATCGCTTAAGGGATGTCTGTCTTCGGTTTTCCAATCAGGGCGATCACCGAGGTCTGGATGTTCGGCATAGATGAAATCGAACCGATGTGGAAAGAGATGCAGAAACGCGTCTGGCTCTTGAATTGCTTGAAATTGAGGGTCGGGGAGGTTCATCAATTACCCTCCCTGTCTACGACAATATTTTGTAGGGCAAGGTTCTCCCTGCCTTGTATTCTTTGATGCACAAACTTACTCCTATGGCTGGAACAACAGCGGATAGGAAGCCATGCAAAAACTAGAGCAATTCAGCAAAAAGGTTGCACCTTTTGACAAATTGCCACTAAAATTGGCATAGCAAAGCTGGGTGACCTAACATTTGTGCTCGCCAAAGCTGTGAGTTAGAGTCCCCGCCCCTATCCTTAAAATCGAATAACAAGCCTTCTAACCCCTTCTGTTTACCGCAGTGGGGGTTTTTGGCTTCTAGATATCCCTAGAACATAACCACGCTCCTTGCACTTTCAAAAGAACAAACTTGGTGACGCATCAGCTGTGTTTCTCAGCTCAGCAATTCGACTTTAGAGAGTATATTTGATCTGCTCCCAGATCCGGACACCCTGCTGTGATTTTTAACGGCAGCGGCTAGGGTTAATGCCCAGCCCTGAAGACTTGCTCAGCCGTTAGTGCTAACTCTGGAAAAGTCAGAGACTCAATCCGCTCTCTACCTCTAAATTGCTTCACCTGATACTCTCCATCTCTGAGTACATAGACTGAAAAAGTGGGTTGCTTTGGTTTGCCAATATAGCGAGTGCCGCCTAATCCTAAGTAATCGGCTAGCCAATACTCTTGAATTCCCATCGTTTCGTAGTCTTCAAATTTGCGGGCGTAGTCAGTTTCCCAGTTGGTACTGACCACCTCGACAACGAGCTTGATCGTGCTGCCTTTAGTAATGGTGGCTTCCTGCTGCCAAAGGGGTTCCTTTGCCAAGGTTTGGCGATCAGCTACCAGTACATCAGGCAGATAGCCTGTGTTCCAGCTAGGAGCCTTGATCAGTGCTCGCCTAGGGAACTTGTAAGGGTATTGCAGCCGATTTGCCTCTAGAGTGAGCGTTGTGGACAGTAAATCAGTGACATCTTCATGTCCACCTGTTGGTTGCATCTCGAAAACAATTCCATCAATCAACTCGTAACGCCCGTCCTGAGGTAGCCAAGTGACGAACTCCTCAAAACTCATCGGTTTTTCAATCGCTGCAATCATGCGATTACCCCCTACTTGCCTTTCAACTTCTCCAACCCTGGAAGGTCTGGAACGTTTGGCGGTTCTCCTCTTAGAACACTGACCACGATCGCTTGAATGAGGTTCGGCACTGTCCGAATCTCTTTATCTGCCCATTTTTCGAGAATTTCAAACTGATCATCCTCGAAAGATACGGTTGTGCGCCGCATATCGTCTGCTTCCCGCTTGGAATGCATAAATCATATCCTCCCTCTCTGGATGATCTCCTTTTCGCATCAAACTAATCAAACGCATTGATTGAAGTAATTGATGCAATTTATGCTACCATCCTTTACGAGATTCGTTGCTATTTCATTGCAACGGGATCCTTTCGGATAACGCGGCAATGGAAGAGGCAAAACCATGACCGTGCATGTTTTACAACCGTCGGGTCACTCCCTTAAAGAGTTAGCGTGGCGACTCTCAAGAGTGAGAGGTCGGAAAGTCCCTGACCGCACCTTGCGCTGGTGGATCGAACAACTTCACATCGAGCCAAATGCTTACGGACTTTATGACGACAGTGATTTAGCCGTGCTCATCAGTCTTGTCTTGTTTCTCAAACGCTGTCGGTCTGTCGCCAAATTCAAAACCCTCTTGCTTCAGGAGATCGAAACCCATGCCCCTTAACACCGATGCCCTCAAAGACTCTGTCAACGGGCACAAGCCCAAAGCCAAGCGCCCCAACCCCAACCCTGAGCAGCAACAGCAACGACTGTCTGAACTGGATCATCAGAGCGCTCATGCTATTTCGGCACTAGCTCAGACGGGCGTGAACACCATTAATGCTCAAGTGTTTGCTTTCGATGCCAAACTGACCCAGTTTGAGCGCAGCACCGCCAAAGTGATGGCCGAGCGCCTGCGGCAGTCCCAACTCCGCATTCAGCAATACCTGGTCGCAGAACTAAGCAGACACCCTCACCAGTGCGCCGACTTTGCGGTGCTGCTAGACGAGGCGCTAGAGGTGCCTGACCTGACCAGCAGTTTTCTGATGATCGCCCCCTACACGGCAGCCGGTGCATTGCCGCTGTAAACCCCTGTGCCCAGTCAGTCTAGACCCCCTTCACGGTGCTAAAGCCATGCCACAGCCCCCAAACCCGACCGAGGGACAATTCTTCACCCTGCAGCCAGTGCCACCACCCGAGCCCAAAGCCACGACTCATTGGGGCTTACCTCTGGCGCTGGGACTGCTGGCCATTCCACTGCTCATGTTCGGTTTCGGTTTCTCGCAGCAGCAGCAACCAGCCACCACCGCCCCCAGTCCCACCGCTACACCGTCTGTCTCGCCGCTGCCGACCCCGTCACCAGCATCGCCAGATGCTACCACACCACCGCCAGAAAACGCTGCAGCGCCGCCCACAGCGTCTGTCACCAACGCCCCGCTAGCAACCCCGAATGACCTTGCCACCTTCCCGATCGCCCACATTCAGAGCCCTGGCATGGCAGCAAACTTCCGCAGTGCCCCCAGTCTGCACAGTCAGGTCATCGGCATGCTGATGCACGGTGATCTGGTGGAACTGTCGCCCGACCGCCGCGTCCAGCAAGACGGTGTGGTGTGGGTGCCCGTGCGGTGGCGGGGGCAGACCGGCTGGCTGGCGAGCAACTTCCTTGGAGACTCCACCCATGCCCGACCCTAAAGCCTTACCACCCGCTGCACCTGCCAAGCTGGCCGTCTGGGCAGACCAGTCCGGCACGCCCTATCTGGTGCAACAACAAGCCGACGGCAGCACCACCTTTACCCCACTCGAAACGGCACTGGCGCAAGCAGCACCACCCACCCCTGAGCGCGTGACCACGTATCGTGAACCGCTCAACACCCTGTTGCTCGGCATTGCTGTCGTGCTGGGGTTTGTCTTGTGCGGTTATTGGCTGGGTTTTCTCGCCGGTGCGGCTGGTCAGCGCGTCGTCCTCGTCCCCCGTTCGCCCCTCTGCGACACCCATCGCAGCAGTTTCCTGTTCTGGTCCTCTGAAACCAAGGAGTGCCACTAATGTCAGCCCCAAGAGCCAAAGGCTACAGCAGCAGCCCCAAAGGCATCCAGTCCCATCTCCTGCCCCATGCGGGCGCACTGACCGAACGCGCGACCCGCTACTTCGGCATCGACCTGGCACGACTACCGCAAATGAGCGACCATGAACTCGCTTTGTTTGCGGATCGCGCCACTGCCATGACCCGCCTGAAGGAGATTCTGCCGATCCTCGAAAAACACTTCACCACGCTGATTGAAGGTCAGGTTGAGTACGAGCAGTTTGTCCAGCGCGTCTTAAAGCAAGTCGAAAAAGGCTCCAAGCAAATCGACAAGAGCCTTTTAGATGCATGGCTCCTGAGCAAAGGCTACGACAAGCACCTGCAACTGCTGAACCAGAAAGCCGGACACGGGATGCAGAAGCTCGAAGCCGAATATCGCTCCGAGTATGACCTGAATCGCCTGGACTTCCAGAGCGCCATCAAACTCATTCACCTGCGGCATCAGCACCGCGCCAAAGCGATCGGTGAGAAAGTCCCCCAGGCGCAACGCTTCCTGCACGTGCAGGAAGCGTTGCGGCGACAAGCCGAGACTCGCAAAGAACTGCTGACGTATGGCACCGCTGGCAAGCCTGGGAAAGGTTTCTGGCATGGTGTCAAAGACTTCTTTCGGGTGTGAGGTAAACCATGTTTGACCAATACGATTCACCCCTGATGCTGCCACCGTCCGATGGCTACTACGAGCCAGAGGACACCCCCGAACCGGATCGCATCGATTACGTGCTGGAAGGCATCAGCCGCTTCATGGGACTGTTTGCCCTGGGTATTACCATCACCTTGATCGCTCGGTGGGTGACAGCACTGCTGCCGTTCTATTGGCTGGGGGCGATCGCCTGTCTCCTCTCCCTGATTCTCCCGGCTTACCTGGCTCGTAGTGCCCGACTGTTAGCCATCGCGATCGCCCTGGTCGTCGCCATCTTTACGGGCTGGTTTGACCAGCTTGCTCACACCAGCCAACAGGTGCAACAGCACGTGCAGCAGCAGGTACAGGAGGTTTTGAAGTGAAAGACCCCTATCTGCCTCAGATTCTGGGGCTGCTGGCGGCTGGTATGACCAGCACAGCACTCGCAGTCAGTGGCTACCTGCATCAACCGGAAACGTTTCGCTTTCTGGGTACGCAGCTCACCTACCAGGCGGCCTATCGTAAAATTCCGCTGTCCTTAATGGGGACTGGGCTTTGCGTGTCTGCCTGGCTACTCACCCAGACCCGACGCGACTACCGTCGCCAGTACGAAGAGTGGGAGCGCCAAACGCGGCTGCAACAAGGTCAGCTGCAGGCGATCGCCCATCATGCCGAACTGGAAGGCTATCAACAGGTGGCTCAGTTACAGGCAGCCGAACGGCTTTACCCCCAGATGGCACCGTATCTGTCAGAGGTTCAAGAGGCCGACTATCAAGACGTGACAGCGCCACCCCCGCCGCAGGCACCCCCGTCGCCCGTGGCAGCAACTGCTGCACCTGGGCAAGCAAGCGTGCCTGTCACACCCTCGTCTGAAATGCCCGCTGACACCACCGCGTATCTGCAAAACTTCCTCGAATATCCAGGACTGTTGTTTGGTGGCATGGGTGCCGGGAAGAGCTGGACGGCGCGGTACCTGGTGATGCAGAAAGTGCGAGCGGGTCATCAGGTGATCTTGCTCGACCCACACGCGGCCAACCACGAATGGCAGGGCATCCGGCATATCGGTGCCGGGATGGATTACCGCGCGATCGCGGAATTCTTGAGGTGGTACCTGGACGAAATCGAGCGTCGCTACCAGGAATTCAACCGCTCTGGGTTGACCGAGGAAGACTGGCAGCAGTCGTTACGGCAGCAGCAGCGGATTACCAGCGTGGTGTCGGAAGAAATGACGAACTGGGCGGACCGCCTGCCGGGTGATATCGGCAGTAAGTTCTTCAAGTCCGCGATGAGCGATAGCCGCAAAGTGCTCATGCCACCCCTGTTTGTCGCGCACGATCGGACGTTGTCAGCACTAGGGGATGCGAAAGGCATCGCCCGCTTACGTGACGCGGCACTGCTGGAATTAGAGCTCATTCCCACCATTCACCCGACGACGCGGAAGCCGGTCTCCAGTGGTAAAGGCAAGCTCAAACTACCGGGACACGCGGAATGGTTGGCGGTCGAACTACCGCAAATTGAGCGCAAAATCACCGACTTCACGCTGTGGACACAGCCACCCATGTCCGCTCCACCCGTCCCATCAACACCACCAGCACCGCCAAACCAGACACCTGATTTACGCACGCAATTGGTGGAATTCTTGCAAGACTGTTGGCAAGCCGACGCGCCGCCAAACGAGACCACTTCTGCCCGCAGTCGTCTTGATGCTCTGCCCACAAGCGACCTCAAAAACTTAGGGATCTACCTACGTAAGAAAGGTGCCATAGCTGTGAGAGACGTGAAGAAAAGCTGGGGTAAAAACAACGGCTTGAATGGTGAGCAGGTGTCTGAACTGTTACTGGAATTAGTCAACCTCAACCTGATTGAAACGTTCTCAGACGGCACTTCCCGCGCGGAGTGGGTGCGCTGGCTGGAAACCTAGATGGAGTGGTGGTTACGTCAACTGCCGTGTGCCGTACGGCAGTTTGACGGCACCTTAGACAGCACGTTTACGGCCGTCCAAACGGCACTGGTTACGGCACTTTTTAAGCGGTTTTTGCTTACACTATCTTTAACCGATCCCATCCAGTCATCGTTCAAATTCGGCGTGAACTCAGAGACAAGCTGCCTAACGCGTAGCTGGAAGAAGTGGTCTCGATTCTGAGTACCAGTTGAGCGACCAAACGCTGGACGAGTTGGAGCGAACCCACCATGGCAAAAAGCACCCAAAGACTGCATTTGGTTCCTTCTCTAGATACGCAAGGCATTCCAGAACCCTGGAACACTTCACTTCAGCGACTGGATTGTCCTACACCCGGATTGCTACTCGTCTACCCATCGCCTCCCCTGGAACCCAGGACTACTCAAATTGCTGCCCCAGCTTTAATTCAGCAGCGACTCGATATGGAAGAAGCCGACTGGCGGATCGCGCTCTACTGGGTCGTCAAGAAAAAGTGGAATCCCAAGCTCAAAATTCCTCTCAAACAAGCAGCCGCTAATTTGTATCAGCCGTGGGGTGAACTCCTCTATCGAGGCTTAGAACTCTGCATTGAATGCCACAGATTGTCCCCGTCCAGCCATACTTTGTATTCCTCTGATGCCTTTTGGTATGAACGCGTTATGCAAGAAGCCAAGCACATCAGCATGAGAGCGATCGTCGCCAACGAGCCTACAGGAAAATCGTCCAGCGTTGAAGAACGCTACGACATCATCAAAGCGTTGAAAGCGCTCACCAATCCTGCCAACCCGCGCACATCCCCTCACTTTCATCGACTGATGGAAGTCGCCCTCACGCTAGAGCACCAAGACGCGTTCAACGATCGCTATTGGAAGCCATTTCTACGCGCCTGTAGCCAGTGGACTCAATGCACTGCCAGTCGCTCCTGCCAAGAAACATTTGTCACAGGCAACAAACTGGTGCAGCGGTGTGGACAAGGCAGAGGAACCATCACGCTGCTGCGCGCGCCTTAAATTCTGGTTCTTGAAACCCTTTCTAGCTAAGGGTTACAGCTTTTAATCTGAAACTTCATTGTGAGAACATCCCTGTGCCAAATTAGGCGCAGGGATTTTTTTACTGTTCTTTTTAGGCTGCTACGTCAGCCTCTACTCATCATGTCCACTCGCAAGCAAGTGAAATCGCCAAGACCCCTCTGTCAGCGAAAGCAGGGCAAAGAGGGAGCGAAAACGCTCCGTGGAGTCCCAGAGCTTTATAGCGAGAGAAAGCAACAATTCAATGCCACGTTAACGCCTCAGGCGATCACCATTCTAGAAGAGCTTGCGCTCTTCATCGGCGAGTCGAGATCTCAAGTGCTTGAGAAGGCAATTCGAGGTGAAATTGATTTATTAACACTGTTAGCGCAACGAAACTTGCTTCCCTTGCAAGCAAAAGAATCAGCGATTCAACAAACCATTTCCACGTCTTCAAACCGTGACTCAAGTTAAATTTAGCTTATAGGCTTAACCTCTAAAATTCTCCGATCGCCTTCGTTCTTTTCAATCCAGGCACAAGCATTTTTAGGCGCTTCTACAACTGTATAGCTTTAGCTTAAGCGGGTACCCACCCGAGCAATGACCATTCTATCCAATAGAACAATCTCAATAGAATGAACTTAGAATTAAACACTCAAAACCTTTACTCATTAATCGATTAAAGCTTTTCAAAAATGTTCTTTGATATAGTATTTTTCGCGGTTGAATATAATAACAAAAGCAAAATCGTTCTAAAGTTGAAAAATTTGACAACTCATAGAATTCAAATCTGCTAATTCTTTAGCTTACACGCATTAGTTGATGAGGAGACAAGGAAAAGATGGAAGCCAATAGAATTGTGAGCAATGCGCCTCAAAGTGTTTTTGAAGCCTTAGAAATTGCTCAAGGGGAGTTGCAGCAGATCAGCTTGATTCAAACCTCGCTGCTGCGATATGTGGTTCCAGAATGGGGTGGACCTGAAGCCAAGACGGGCGAACAAGTGTCTTATGCCGCCATTGCGTTTTTGAAAACGGTGCCTCTAGAGAAACTCCTAGAAGCACCGAGACGGCAGGAGCACTATTTTGAGCGAATTCAGGCTAGTAAAGCGTGTCGTCGTCGAAATCGCTTTTATCTCAAGCAGTTTCTTGAATGGGTACAACAAAAGCGGTGGTTACGCGTTCACAACCCTGACCATTGTGAGCCACAGTTTAATCGCTTCAACAGGCCGAAAGGTCAACGTCGGATCTACGCTAACGATTTACGCACCACCAGTCTGAAGCACCCCAAAGCTTATGCGCTTGGGACGCAAGAGGAGGACTACGTTTGGCTGGAGGGGCAGAAAGTACTGGCAAACCCATGCCTAGAGCGAGAACTTCAAGAGGTGAAGGAGTTTGGGTCT
Source organism: Stenomitos rutilans (assembly GCF_059505485.1). Lineage (NCBI taxonomy): Bacteria > Bacillati > Cyanobacteriota > Cyanophyceae > Leptolyngbyales > Leptolyngbyaceae > Stenomitos > Stenomitos rutilans. The sequence continues at coordinate 1,941 of NZ_JCACKR010000151.1, read as the reverse complement.
AAATTTCGGAAGCCGAAGCAGGTTAAGCAGCAAATTACCCACCTGAAGACGATTTTGGGGTATCTGCATCGAGTTGAGCACGTGGCACTGGAAAGGCTGTGCTTAAACCTGTTGATTCCATGCGTGCAGTTGCGGTTTTCGAAAGAGGATTTTGCGGGCACAGAAGCCTTTGCAGTCAATGCTAGAGGGCTATTGCTCGACCCCATAAAAGCCGAGCAGACGTTAGCCATGACAGAATCCATGGCTCAACGCCAAGCGAAGAAAAAGGCTGACGTGACCATCAAAATTGTCGAGGCCTTTTTTGACTGGCGACAGAGCGAACTGGCACAGTGTGGGCAGCCGGATGGCTTGTCTCCAGCCTCCAAACGAGAGGTGCTAGGAGCCGTCATTTTGGCGAGTAAAGCTCAATTTCGGGAGGAAACCGATCCGGAAGAGACCGACAATTTTGAGGATGTTTCGGTGATTCGGCGCTTACGACTCCGAATCAATCAGGAGGTGTTGGATACTCAGAAAACTCAAAAACAGATTCGGAAGCGCAGTGTTCCTTGGGAGCAAGCGATGAAGGTGTTTGAACAACAAAGGCTTCAGACACTGGAATATCACATCGCCTCCAGAGATCGGCATGGCAAAGCCGGAAAGGTCGTTCGTCAGCGAGCGGTAACCTCGATCGCAATCGATTTTCAGAAGACGGTTGTGTGTGGGCTGATGACGCTGATTCCGACCGACCGCCAGCAGACGTATCGGGATTTAGAAACCGGAAAAACGCTGCGGAATGGCTCTTTCTTGGATGAGGACTGCGAGGAGTTTGTGGATCAGGGCATCCCGACCGACCCAAATCAGGCGCAGTTCTGGATTAATTTAGAGAACTTCAAAACGGCTGAGACCTATGGCGAGTTTTGGTATCCCGTGCCCAACGTTCAGTTTGTGGATGGCACTACGTTTTATCAATACATCGTCGGCTTTTTGTGGGGCTTTGAGGACGAGAAAGGGGTGTTTCCGACGTACCACCAAGGGGAACACAAGCACTGGCAGGGAGTAATGGATCAAGCAGGAAAGCGGTGTGGTTGGAGAGCGGCACTCAAGCCTCAGCATGACAAAATGTTCTCGATGCCCGTGGCTAAAACACCCTTTGATGACGTGGCGTTTTGCTCCATGATTCGCGCTCTGTTTGTCCGCTTCACGCAAGAGTCGGGAAAAGCGGTGCCGGTCACGCCCCATAGTTTCCGGCATATGCTATCCACGTATCTGGATAAATTAGGGGTAGCTGGAAAAGAGGAGCAAAGTTTCGCTTATGTCCTCCACCACTCGCCGGAGGTGCATCAGGGCAAGTATGTGTACAAAGACAACATGAGTCGTATTGCACCCGCTGTAACGCGGATGAATGAGATTATCAGAAGTTTGATTTAGGTGAGCGGAGTATTTTTGTCCGTTGCTAGTGCGCCGAGCAAAGCTCGGCTTTGTCTACTGGGTGAAAGTCCCAGTGCTGGAAGCCTTGGCAAGGCACTAGATACTGAGTGTGGCGTCAGCGCTGGTAACAACGCTGGTGCAGTGTACACAAGTCTGTAAGTCGTTCGCAGTAGCCAACGATGGAATGTGGAGTGGAACCCTTTCTTTCTCCTAACTACCTAACGTTTTTGACTGCTTTCATAATGGTCGGGAGATGGCACTGTATATGGTAGAAGTGCCATTTCTTCTGAAATCCTTGCCAAAGGATTAGTGGTAGCAGATGGTTTTACTAGAACCGGGCGGATGGCGCTGTTGCGTCGCGGGGCAGTATTACAGGCACGACCCCACAACAATCGAACCGCAATCACCTTTTGAGTGAGCAAGGACGTTTCTTGCGATCCTATGAACCGTCAAGTAGTTGTCGTTTCTTGAACATGTAGGGCTCTTCCGAGCTTTTGGTGAAGCCGAGAGAACGACTGCTGCACTACGTTGAGC
>NZ_JCACKR010000150.1:0-19559 GCF_059505485.1 Stenomitos rutilans | reverse complement strand
GCTTTACCCTGCTCAAGCTAGAGGTTAGCTATCCTTACACCTTTAGGACTACCAAGATATCCACTCTGAGATCGGCACTGCGACAGAAACATCACCTTTAATTGTGTTGGATGACATTCCTCTGCCTCTACACCAGGCTTCATAAGCTTTAATTATAGATGATTGTATTAGAAGGCTCAAGTCTAGCTTCTCAGAAGCTATGCCATTTTTGTACTTCAGGAATGCTAGAAGTCGCCTAATATGCTCTCTGTATTTCCTCAAAGTTGTCTCGCGGACAGGCTTTTTTCGCCATTCAGTAATATTTGTACAGAAATAATTGAACTCGTTAAGCTGGGTTTTGAGTTGAGGACAAATCTCTGACTCAGGAAGATGTAATGGGAAGTCCTCGGTTGGTCTCTCTTGTTTTTCCTTCAAAGATAAAACTAGCTTATGGGTGCCTTCAGGAATGTGTGTGTAGGACTGCTTCTCTTCTTCCAAGTCAGATTCAACCTGAATCGGATCTGCTGAGTACCACCCCTGTTGCTGTAACCATGTTCCAAAGCGATTCCATTTGCTCTTTTCAACACTTTTAGTGTCTTGATTAGCTACCTGAAGATTGGCTTCTTGAAAGATAGGATCTGCTAGAGCAAAAAAACCTGCAAGTGGGATGTTATCAAAAATGTAATTCGTTTTTTTGCCTTGCAGATGCTTCAAATTGTGCATCGAGAGAAATTTACCTAAAACTCGCCTTTTGATAATCGAGCGAACTTCATCCGCTTCACGCTTACTTGTTTGTTCTTGGTACTCGTGTATGGCTTCTAATAAAAAGTTTTTCATCATTACAAGGTTATGTAAATACCACTTTTACTTCGATGTACTAGTCGAAGTGCATAGTCACGGAAACCTGCCTGCTTATTTCTCACCCACCGACGATACAGATGAGTGCAGCGGCTTTCGCATCTATGGGGTGTTGGGCAATGTCAAAGCGTCCCAGCCTGAAATCCTGCTGCGGGTTGGCTTATTTGGGCATGGCTGGACGGTTTCCGTGCCGCAGGTGTTTGAGGTGAATGCCAACCACGGACTCAACGACCTTTGCCAGACGAAAGGGAGTATGTACTATGCCATTCACCGATAGCCTGCTGAACTATGAGGTGATTCACGCCCGCCCGATTGTGGTGCCACCGACAGAAGCCATTGAGTTCTGGGTCGTTGGCTGCGGAGGGACAGGCTCGTTCCTGGTGCAATTGTTGTGTCGGGTGCTGCAACACTTGATTCAGCAGGGGAAGCGTGCAAGTCTGGTGCTAGTTGACCCCGACCACGTTGAGGCGAAAAACTTGACGCGGCAATGCTTTTGTCCAGCGGAAGTGGGATTGAATAAAGCGGAGACACTGGCGGCTCGCTATGGCATAGCGTTTGGGCTGCCCATTCGGTCAATTGCTCAACCCTTCAAACCAGACATGATTGCCCGAAACTACAACACGTTGACGGTGCTGATGGGTTGTGTGGATAATGCCAAAGCCAGAGCCAGCCTTGCCAAAGCGTTAGAGTTTAACTACGACCGCAGCCTTAGAGTGTGGTGGATCGATGGTGGGAACGGCAATCGCTTTGGGCAGGTGTTGATCGGCTCCAGCCTTTCAAACGTTCCAAAGGACTATGAATTTAGTGAATTGGGCTGTATCTGCTTGCCTGCTCCCAGTGTGCAAGCGCCAGAACTGTTGATCAGTAAACCAGAAGAGCACTCAGACAAGCGGCTGTCCTGTGCAGAACTGATGCTGCTGAATGCTCAGGGCTTAATGGTGAATCCCCAAACAGCGGTGCTGATGGCGGAGATTGCGTTGGAGTTGGTGAGTGGGTACTTGAAGCGGTTTGCGGTGTGCTTCGACCAGACAAGCGGTGCTATGACCTCGAAGTACACGACCCAAGCGGCTATAATGCGAGTACTTCGAGAGCACGGGCTAGGCACTGTCTACCAGAGAACTGACCCATGACGACAGTGATTGCGACACCGATCAGTCAAATTAAGCTGGCTCCTGGCAGTGCGATGACGATCGCAGGACTGACCTGGAAAACCTATGAAGCGTTACTGCAAGAACTGGGAGAAGATCGATCGACTCGACTTGCCTATGACCGGGGAGTGTTGGAAATCAGAATGCCGGGAGAACCTCACGAGATTGTCAATCGGCTGCTGGCAAAGATTATTACGATGCTAGCGATGGAGTTAGAGATGGAAGCTAATGATTTTGGCTCGGTAACGCTGAATCGCGAAGAACTCGATCGCGGCATTGAACCGGACTCTTGTTTCTATATCCAGAATGCCGCTAGGGGACAGGGGATGGAAGAAACTGTTTCGGAAGCGCTGCCGCCAGATCTGGCGTTGGAGGTGGATATTGCGAGTTCCTCAGCGAGCAAGATGGTGATTTATCAAGCAATGGCAGTGTCTGAAGTCTGGTTGTATAGGCGGAATACGCTGAAAATTCAGTTGCTTCAGGATGGGCAGTATGGGGATGTCAACAACAGCCGCGCTTTTCCAATGGTCAGTGTTGAGCAGTTGAATCAGTGGATTGAGCTGCGGAAAACTGAGACTGATTTGGCGGTTCTGCGGGAGGTGCAACGTTTTTGTCGGGAATCTGACCAGTAGGCTGGTAGCGATCGCCTCTTTGCCCAAGCGTATTGAAGGGTGTCTGATCGGTTGAGGTACTTACTCAACTAGCGCTCAAACTGCTCTAATGCCTGCTCTAATCCGTAAACCTCCATCTCAGTTAATTGATCAATTAAGTCAAGGCATTGCGATTGAAGCGTAGAGTTTCTAGTACTTTGACTATAGACCTTCACCAGCAGTGGCGTGATGGAGTCTGCTGCTAGATAAAATCGCTCATTACCAGTATTTTTCTCTTTGAGGTTGCCGATGTAGCGATCGCATACGGAGTAAGTCAAGTCTGGAAGACTTGCTGTTGTTTCTTCTAAAGCTCGAATCAAATCATGAGAATTGCGTTTGAAAGCAGGACTTTGAACAAATTGAGTAGCGAGTTCAACATATTGTCCGAGTTCATCTCCTTCTAGGTGAAGAAAGCACCTAGCGGCTTGATCACGTACATTTTCAGCGTCAGCATGAAAGAGTTGGATCAGTGCTGTTTCACAAAATTCTCGAAAATGAGCAGAGCGGAAGTTAGCTACAAATATTCTGGCGGCTCCTAACAGATGAGAATCTGTGCCTAAAAGAAATCGTGTAGCCAGCGGTTTTGCTTCTTCTAGACTTAAAGCTGCAAGACAGGCTTGTCGAGAACCTACTTCCATAACTTCGGGTAAATCAGATGTAATCATCCGTTCAAGGATGGGTTGAAGTAGTTCAAAATGGGTTTGCATAGCGTAGTAAACAAACTGTTCAACAGTCGGTGTTCTAAGCAATGAATCCTCAGTATTGCAGAGTTCTAAAAGTAAGCTGACTGCTAAATCGCGATCGTAGTTTAGCAATGCTGTTAGTGCTTCTGCGACGCAAGCTCTGACAGGCACAGACGGATCTATGACCATCGTTGTTAGAGCTTGCTGAAAATACGCAGCACGATTTTTGTCTACAAAAAGTAGCTTGGCGATCGCTGTCGCTGCGCTGCCTTTGACCGTGTTAATTCCAATTGTTAGTGCATCTTCTCCTGACATATTTTCTGGAGTTAGATCATGCAAAGCATACCAAGCTAAAATATCAAACGCCTCTTGTGTCCAGGAAAGGTTTGCTAACTTGCCAATTAACCATGTCAACCAACGTCCAGTTGGACGATTTGGTAATTGATGGCAATACTGGCAAAGCTGAATTGCGGTTTCTACATCAACGCCAATTTCAGCAACGCCTCGTAAGACGGCATCAAAATAGCAGGGATTAGTGTCGTTAGGAAACTGCTGAACTAAATTGGCAAATCGGCTCGGCTGCTTCTTTGTTTGATCTTCTAAAAGACTAGCTAATTGGCGAGCATCACCCACTAGCTTTCCATTGCGCTCAAACCAAGAGGAGTTGTCTTCATTGGCATAATGAGAAATAGCTTTCAACCACTGAGAATCAGTCAGATGATCAGCAGCTTGGTAAGGCACGGGAGAATCAACAAAATCAGCTTCGATAGCTCTGAGTGGCTCAACTGCTTCTGATGCGTCTAGTAAACCGATGGCTCTGAACTTGCGTCTCCATTCTTGCAAACGTCGATTCGCTAAAACACTTCGTCGCGATGCTTCAATTGCATCTAGTAAAACAAATTGTTCATATCCATACAGCTTTAAACACGCCCGCAAATAATCGCGACTTGAATCGGGATATATCTCCCAGTTGTCGTAGTAGTTTAACAATAAGGTTTCAAGCCTTACGAAGCTTGTTTCGGAGCAGTAAGGAGTAATTGCGATCAAAAGCTGCCGAGTAGCCCAATATGCAGCAGCATGAACATTTCCGTTTCCACCTCCCGAGTAGCCCGTTTTCAAGCGTATGGGATTCTTACAGAGATAAGTGGCGGCTTTATCTGCAAATTTTGGCGCATTTGCAGCGTAGGCGCGAACTAATAAGTACTGAATTGTCTCAAAACTTGAGTCGTCAAACTGTTGATTCACAAGTATCGAGAACTTTTCAGGACAGGCTATTGCAATACTGCATAAAGCCTTTTCCATGCACTCTAGTAATTTGTGCTCGGCGTTGTATCCACCGCCATAGGACTTGAACCACCAAACTGAATCTAGCCAAGGCTGCTTCCCTTCACGTCTTGCCGTTAGCTTCAGAACGCGCAACATAAATGGGAGAATGTGCTGGACAAACGCTTCAGGCGCAGTCTGAACAACTTCTGCTAAAACTGATTTGTCAAACCTACTCCGAGGAAAGCTGTCACCATTAAAATCAAATATCTTGGAGTTTGGTATTGCAACAGTCAAATCCAGCCATCGATTGAGGTAGCAGGCGATGGCTTCACACGCCCAGTCCGGTTTCTTCTTCAATGAATAAATTTGCAGCCAAAAATCTTCGGCATCACTTACTATATCTTCTTGCTGATCGCATATGCCTTCCTGAATCAACCGCAGGAAAAGTTCAAACAAACAACGGTTATCTGCAAGCTCAGATCGATGAATAAATTTTTTGAGTCGATTAAACCAGATTTCTGATGTACCAACAAATGGCTCTACTAGCTCTACTACGCGCTGTGATGCTGAACTCTGAACCGCTGATAGAATGGAAACCGCTTGCTCAACAAATTCTTCATCCTCACTCTCTAGCCACTGCTTGATGATACCAATAGAATCTAAAAGCTCAAACCAACAAACAGAACTCCGGAATGCTCTCCAAGCTTGCTGTCTGAGTACATGATTCGATCCCTGGATTAATGCTGAAAGGATGTACCACTCTTCTGTTTTTGGATTGGGTAGGGATGCCAACAGTGCAAAAATGACTTGCTTTAGATGAAAGCGAATATCAGTGTTTTTCAAAAGCGTATCCAAATCGCTGATGTACTGTTCAAAATCAGCCTCACGCTCATAAAGTAAAATTTGGCGCACCTGAGCGCGTTGAAATAAGTGCTGTTCACCACTTTGCAAAAATGACAGCACAGTGTGACCACGGGCAGCAAAACGACGGGCAAAAGCATAATCGAAGAAAGCTTCATGAAAAAATCGAATCCGTTTCCCTTCCCACGCTAAGACATGCTCTGATGCCATCGCCATCGCATCATCTGCATAATCATCAACAGTATTTTCAGGAACAGACAGTTCTTGGCTCTGTTTACTACTCATGTGATCGCACAGGAGGTCAATTACCTCCGTCCAATGTGCTGCATGACCAAGTCGCTCTCTAACTCGAAACTGTTTATATGCCCAAAACTGCTCAAACAAATCTTTAGCAGTTGTAAAACTCAAAGAGTCAACACTTGTATCTTGTGATATTTCGGCTAGTAGGCTGAGGTGAAGGGGAATAGATAACAGATTCAACTGCTTATCTGTCAATCGAGGTGCGTCCAATCCAATCTCCGTAACAACCTCCCTCACCTTCGTATGATTAAGCCGATTTACAGATAATGTGTCTGCAATCCCCTTTTCGCCTGTCAGTTTTTTGAACCGTGAATCATTATCTAAATCAAATTTACGACAGACTAATAACAAGCGCATATTCGGATATGCCTGAGCCTGCCTGATAATTTGTTCAATGCAGGTAAAAAACGTAGTGTTGCGTCCAGAGACTAAGCTGACTGCATCAATTTGATCGATTACCAAAATACAATCACGACCTTGTGCAATCGTTGCTAAAACAACAGCTGGAGAATCGGGTAAACCTAGCTGATGCCCAATATTACTAGGCATCGGTTCTGGATTAAGATTGTCAATGCGAAATGCGAATAGCGGTAAACCCTGCTGCCGAAGTTGCTCGACGATTTGCAGCGTTATCCCAGTCTTGCCAACCCCCGCTTCCCCAACCAGCAAAACGCTGCGTTTTCCCTCCGAGCGGGTTAGTCGAGTAAGAGCATCTTGAACTTCATCTCGCAGAATCGTATGACCAGCGATCGTCATTTCCTGCAAAGAGGAAAGGTAAGATTTGTTGGCAGCTTCCACAGCCGCAAGGACATGAGGATCGTTTCCCCACTGACGGCGGCGGTAGCCCCGCTCATTCAAGTAGTGCCAAATATCATGGGTCGTGAGATTACGGTGAATTTTTTCTAGGGCTAACTCTGCTAGCTCAAGTCGAATAGCTGTTGCATCACCTTCCACTAAAGCCGCAATGCGACTCTCAACAGTATTCAAGAGAATTCCTTCGCTTATTGTTTCAACATGAATTCTTTGAAGGGCTTCATAGGCTTTAGAAGAGAGGCAATTGCCCCAAATTCGACAGAGCTTACTGAAGTTGGTGGACTGTTGATTAGATTTTAGAAACTCATGATCGAATTCTACCCATGAGATAGAACTCTTTGCATGGTTAGATAGTTCATTCAACTGATCTGCATCCTGGGTAGATACAAAAACACAGTAAATATTTGGGTCATTAAGGCTTTCCCAGAAATCTGACAAGACTTGAACTTGATTGTTCTCTAAAGCGCTCAATGTCCAATGCCCAAGCCCTGTTTTCTGTCGTTTGACCTGATGGCACTCGATTTGATTGCCACGCTGTAAGAAGAACTCGAAAGCATCTTCTCCTGGTTTTTCAAGGCGAATGGACTCTGCCTTCTCGTCCATAACATCGATCATGCAGAAAACAGTCCATCGACCTTCGTAGCGATTGCCAAGTTTATCGGTCGCTCCACCAGTTAAGGGCATACCAGTCTTAATTCAATTGGGCTATGTTTACAGGTACTTAACTTAAAGACAATTGACGGTTCCACTGCTAGGTCAGTCGATCAATTGCCTAGAGCAATCATAGCCACTTTCTAAGGGAACTGAGGATGCATTGGCACCTCTAGAGCATGCTTTAAAGCTTTTTGATGTAGCACAAAGTACTAAGAATTCCTGATTCTCTCACCCTTCAAGCCGCTCTCATTGTGGTGACATGACCGATTAATAGCACGATCGCCCTTGTCCCATCCGATAAAACGCCTCTATTCCTGCTTTGCTAGCTGCTGGACAAACGCTGCCTGCTCTGGCGAAGCCAACCCTTCCTGCAACACCATTAGCACTCGCGCCATATCCCCTGCCAACAAAGCCTCTACTGCCAGCCACAACCCTGGAAAGACCCGGCTGCAAATCACACCATACTCATCAACGGGCAACGGCACGTACTCTCCTTCCTGCAAATAAAACCAGTCCAGCTTTTGCTCAAAGACCTGCCAGACGATGTACTCCTTAATGCCATTGCGACGATACGCACGTTTTTTATCCCCCAGATCGATCGCTGCGCTACTTGCCGCAATCTCTGCCACCAATTCCGGTGCCCCTTCCACATAATCGTCTTCACTCAGCCGCGCCTGCCCACCGCACTGCTCCTCAATTAGCAACACCGCATCCGGTTGCGGTTCATTGTCCAAATCGAGGCGCACGGTTGGATTGTCGCCTAACGCAATACCGGGTGTTGCACTTTCATATACGCCTAACCAGGTGATTAAGCGCCCATGCGGTTGACCGTGACTTCTAAACCGTAAAGCCGCTGCCACGTAGACTACTCCTTCAATTAATTCGGCTTTTTTCAGATGAAGCATGGCATTGTAGCGCCGCTCAAACTCATAACGGTTCAAGCGATCGCCACTTTCCAGTTGAGGCAGCGGTAACGGCTTCTGTTGGGGCGGTGTTTTGACCATCGTTTGTTGAGTAAGTCCAGGTTTCCAAACCGGCATCTTTCAATCATACCGGCTATTTCTGCAACTCTCCTCTCAGGCGGTCTCGCGCTTCTCCTTGCCCCTTTGGGGCGGCTTCGTTAACAGAGACACGAAGCGATCGCCCCTGCACCATCCGCTGAAACTCCTCTGCCTTGGCAAAATTCATCGGCTCACCCACTTCACCCGTTTCAAAATTGCCCTGACACACCAACCGATCCTGCTCATCCCGCACCGCGTAGTCGCCACCTGCCATCACGGTCGCTTGCCAGCGTGAACCAATCGGCAATTGAACCGTTTCTGTGGGTGAGGGCAAGCGGTGATAGGTTTGAGCGATCGCCTGTGCCAACAATGCTTGCGTCGATCGCTCCCCATTCCTTTCCTTTTGCTCCGCTGCTTCAACCACTTGCAGGGACTGCCGACCCGGTAATGGCGACAGACTTTGGGGTGTTTCCTCCGGTTGCAGATCTACCTGTATCGACTGCGGCTTGACCTGAAACTGCACCATTGAACGAGTCGATTCTGCGATTCTCCGCTGGAGACGTTGCACGAACGCTGCCTCAAAAGTGGCTCCGATCGGTAGTTTAGGTGTCTCTGGGGCAAAAGTTCCCAGGATGCCTCCATCCACCACTTTGAGTACGGGCACCCCATGCATCGCATGGTACTTGGGATGAGTGGGGTCTAGATCATAGGGCACCACCTCAAGCTGAAGCCGATTGCGCCAGCGCGAGAAGTCCTCGGTTGCATAGTCGTTGTGAGCAATGCCAATGACTTTAATCGTCTCGATTTCAAACTCCTGAAGCTGCTCGATTACCTGCTCCGTCCTCAGCATAGCCGTCGCCATACGGAGTGTGGCAGAGGCGAGTCAGAAAGCCTTCCAAGGTAAACGTTTCAGCCATTTGCTCTGTCCTAAGCTTTCTGACCAAAGCGATAGATGCCAGCGCTGCCTTGCCCGTATCCCCTTCCCATTGCGCCCATGTTAAATCTGCTGGAGGCACTACCCGCAGATCATCGGGAAGCTGGTCGATGTCAATCATCTGGTTGCCAAACGCCTGCTGCAAGGCGGCGGCGTTACGCTCTGATAGGTTCGGCAGGTAGAAATCCACCACTGGTAAAGCCGCGTTGACCACTGCTTCGTAGCGGACGTGACGAGCCTCCAGCGTGTTCATCCAGCTCTGAGCGCGATCGAACGGTACGCTCAACTCGTATGCCTCCACCTCATAGGGACTGCTGGGCAGTGTGAACGTGCCCTCGTTAAAGGTAATCGGCAGCGTCTTTGCTACCGCAAGCGACTGTTTACGCGGTCGGTCTAACTCAGGACGAGTATGCTGGGTGTGCCAGATGGCAGCGGCAACTTGACGCTTCTCATCATCAGTGGGAAAGGCTTCATTGATTTCTGCCCGATAGGATTCGTACAGATTGCCCAATGCTTCCCGAAATGCCTCCGCATCCTCTCCTGTCATCGCTCGGATTTGAGCCGTTGCCTGCTTTGCCCGTTCCTTCAGTGCCTCTGCCCAGTCGAGTGCCTCTACATCCAGATCTTCGCGCTCAAACAGATAACGGAAGTGCTCACGGGGCAGCGTTCGCGGAGCGTTTCCGTAGGAAATTCGCAGTTGGGTAGCTTCCCAGAGCGGGTTAATCTGCTCTGCGATCGCACACAGCACCGAAACCTCACTCTGTTCTGGTGCCTGAGTTGGTAGCCCAAACTGCCGATACAGACGCGGATTTTTCTGGAAGTCGAAGAAGGGAGAGGGATGATCCTTGCGCCATTGCTTGGTGTCGTCCAGCAGCGATGGATCGATCGTCTCTAATCGCTCGGCACTTTTGGGTGCATCCACCTCTACTTGCAGAGCTGACATGAGGCGCGTCAGGAGTGTCTGTTGCTCACGGGCAAACTGCTGCTGCCCGATCGGTGAAGCCGCTTCTTCTGGTGTGGGTAACGAGGTATGTACCCGACCAATCAGCGTCGCAACCCGACCAATACTGTTTTGGCAGACCGCCGCCGCAACTTTGGGCAGCGTATTGTAAGCGCAGTTGCCGTTCTCATCCTGTACTTCGGTGTAGGGGATCTTTTGCCGTTTGACGACGGGTGGAAAGTGCCTCGGTTCTCCAGCCCGGAGTGTTTCTTTCGCAAGATGGGGTAGCCACTTCGCAGGCGTAGCAATCAGTTGGTCACCATCAAAGTCGCACTGGTGATACTCTGCCGCATCCCTGGGATTGATCCATACTGCCCCTTTCATCGCACACAGCTTGGGGTCGTGGGTATTGCGATAAAGGCGAATGTTGTCTGATGAAACGATTGGGTAACGAGTGACAACGACATCGCCTTTGGGCAGGTGAGGCGCACAAATCGTGCCACGGGGTAGATCCTGTCCAGGCTGTGCCATCCCCGAACTGTGTTGAAAGCCTGTATTGACAACCAGCTCCCGCCAGCGGTTCGCTACCTGGGATTCCATAAAGTCTATAACTTTGGGCGCGTAAAGCAGCAGTCCGTGGCGGTCATGGCGCAGAATCGAAATCATGCGAGACTCCTGACGTTCGCCATCGGCTGCTCCGTCCTCAGCATCATTTTGCTGCCGAAACTGCTGTTGCTTGTCGTGCTGGTTAACCAGGTATTGAGCCAGCTGAAGCGGATTACGCTGCCTGTCTGCCAGCTCGTGGGCTTGCTTCAAGGTAGGTTCCAGGAAGTCTGCCAAGATTGCGTCTTTGGTGTACCACATAGAAAACTGCCAGGAATTGCTGTAGCGAGACACTTCGGCATTAGCACGATTGCCAAAAGCAACTGAGGGGAGTTGGTAGTCGCCACAGGGTAAGCAGTCATCCAACTGATCTTTACGAATGCCCTTAATTGAAGACCGATCCATCACCAGATCGACATCGGGTGGTAACGTGGGATCGACCAGGAGCGTTCCTTTCGCCAGAAAACTGATGGTAGGCGCTGCTTCTTGACCAGCCTGACTCGCATCGTAGGCCATCCGAAACTGAAAGGGGCGATTCTCCGTTGGAGACACTGCGTGAACGCGGGAAGCGCCCTCAAACCCCAGCGATTCAAACAACTGAGGTGAGATTTTGCCGTGACAGTCATGGGTTTTGAAGCTTGAATGGTCGGGGTTGGCGTAGTCTACCAGCTTGAGGTTGAGGTCATTGAGTGACGTGATGCCCTTGTAGCAATCGCTTACCAGCAGCGACCCATAGCGGCAGGCAGTATCGCGCTCGGTGGCGAAGAATTGAGTCAGTTTCTCTGCCAGCGCTTGATCAGCAAAATAGAAATTCTTGTCAGAGCTGAACACCAGCTTGCGGGTGATGCCATCCTCAAAGCGGCTAGCTTTCAAATGCTTTGCATCCAGCGAATCCCGATCAAGTTTGACCAGCAGCAAAGACTTCAGCTCGTCCACTGCAAAAAGCTGTTCCAGTAGGGTATGACGAACCACCTGCGGCTCCAACCATTTCCGATCGCCCTCTGGTGTGACATAGCAGGTGGGAATCGAAAGCCCGCTGCTTTCTAACCGAGTCGTTTCCATCTCCACCTCATAGCTCTGGCAGACGCGGACGCTTTAGCTGCCGCTGCTTTTGAGACCGCTGAGTTGGTTCGTCCCGTTGTTCAGCCTGAGCCGTCTGTTCTGATGTCGGTGTCAGATCCTGAAGCAACGATTCCATTTCATCATGGGAAATATCACATTGTTGAATTTGAGGTGGTTTATTGGCTGTCAGCGTTGCAGCCAGCACCTGATGGCTGTTGCCGACCTCATAGCCTGTGAGCAAACGAAACCCATCTGCTTGCGGTTCCGTGACTTCAAACTCGTACTTGGGATTGCCGTCGCCATCTGCCCAGGCAAAGCTGACCGGGCGATCGCTGTCTTTGCAGGTCTAATCTCGAAACTTCAGGTTTGGATGTGCAAGCTTTGATCACTGAGGCTGACCTATCGGGTTCAAAGGTCGAAACGCTGAGTTTGATAGTCGGAATTTTGAGCCAAAAGGTCAATGTCGCCAGTTCTGATCGGCAAATTCCAGATTCTAAGGTTGGAGTGTGAGGCTTAAAGGTCGAAGTTTCAAGCAACAAGGTGATGCCCTAGAGATTGGGGCTAGAAACTACTTGCATGGAAAGTAATATTTCAAAGCAATTTAAGGCAACGCTGACTGTTTCTGCAACTCCTTCTGTAGTACCTGGTGTGCTGTAAGAGCCAGCCTGTGATTTGGGAAGACCGTCAGAAAGTCCTCCAAATCCTGAAGTGCTACATCAATACGCGGTGCAGGTACGCCTCGACGGAGAGCATCTCGGTAGAAGTGTTTGGCTTGTTCGTCTTCCCCTGCTGCCAGGTGGTACAACGCTAGATTGAAGGTGTTGTTCCAATGCGCTGGATCTTTCTCATAGTCTGCTCGTGCAAGGTGTATCGCCTGAGCGAGATCGGTTTTGGCAAGTTCTACCTGTCCCAACGCCTGGTACGCAACGGCGCGATCGTACAGTCTCCAATCATTCTCAGCATCTAGCTCAACAATACGATTGAAATCAATTAAGGCTTCTTGATATTGTCCAGTGAGTAAGTAGGTTTCACCACGCTCACAAACTGCCCAATCATAATTCGCATCTAGCTGAATCGCGCAATTAAAGTCTTGCAGCGCCTCCTCATAGCGTTCCATTAACCGATACGTCTCACCACGATTGGTAATTGCCCAGGCAGCTTTGGGGTCTAGTTCAGTGGCAAGATTAAAGTCTTGCAGTGCTTCCTCATAGCGTTTCATTGCTCGATAAGTCAGACCACGATTGGTAATTGCCCAGGTATATTTGGAGTCTAGCTCAATGGCAAGATTAAAGTCTTGCAGTGCTTCCTCATAGCGTTTCATTGCTCGATAAGTCTCACCACGAAGAACGCTTATCCAGACGGCTTTAGAGTCAAGTTCCATTGCTCTGTTAAAGTCCTGCAAAGCCTCCTCGTAGCATTTTTTCTGTCGATACGTCCATCCACGTACAGTAATTGCCCAGACATATTCAGGATCAACATCAATTGCCCAATTGAGATCTTGCAATGCTTCCTCGTAACGCTCCATTAAATGGAACGTCCACCCACGATTGGTAATTGCCCATGAATACTTGGGGTCAAGCTCAATGGCTCGATCAAAATCCTGCAATGCGTCCTCATAGCGTTTCATTAACTGATACGTCTCGCCACGATTAGCAATTTTCCAGGCAGATTTAGGGTCTAACTCAATGGCAAGATTAAAGTCTTGCAGTGCCTCCTCATAGCGTTTCAATGATTGATAGGTTTGTCCACGACTGGCAATTGCCCAGGAATATTTGGGGTCAAGCTCAATAGCTTGATCAAAATCCTGCAATGCGTCCTCATAGCGTTTTGCCAAGCGGCAAGTTTCCCCTCGCCAACCACGAGCAATGGGTTGCCATTGCCGATCAATGTCAGGATGATCTACAAGCGCTTTAAACATGGCGATCGTGACTTCGTAGCGATCCTCGTTGTAGGCTTTTAGTCCCTCAACCAGTTGTTCGCCCCACCGCTGAAGTTCTGCTGCCCCCGTATCTCCGCCTGCCTGCGCCATAATTCCTGCCCATTGCTCGGCAAACTTGCGCTGATTTTTCAGCGCTGCTAGAAACTCATTCAGGGCAATGGGTAAATGCTTTTGGGGAGCCTGACAGAGGCGGTGATATAGCACATTCAGCGTATGGGTTTGCCAGGTTGGATCGCGTTGACATTTTTCCGCGTCTAATTGCAGTGCATTGCGCTGAGTATCGTAGTAGTCTGCCAATTTGCCATGCAGGTCAGCCCAACTTTGCGGAGAGGTCAACCGCTTATGACGAAGCATTTGGGTTTTCACCACTTCATGATACGCCCATCCATCCGTGCGTTCCCGCACAAAGGGCTTCTGCTTCAGCCATGCAAACAGGTCATCGGCTCCGTCCTCAGTCCGCAACTGCGCGATCACATCCCGATTTAAGCAGCGAGGCAACGCTGCATCCAAAGCAACTTGTCGCCGTTTGGGGTCTGTCTCCCATTTCAAAAATCGCTCCACTGCTTTTCCACTGGGATCACCGACCTGATTTGGATCGTTGGGGCTGCCATCTGCCAGCATCGCTACCAGCAGAGGGAAACGACCGGAGAGGTTCAGAATCACCTCAACCGTCCGATCGTCTGTCACTCCCTTACGAACCAAATACTGTCTGGCATCCTCTTCGGAAAACGGTTCCAGCGGTAGCCGGACGATAACCCCTTCATACTCTGCCCAACGGTTACGGTTTAATTCGTCGCGCCCCGCAACGACCAGTAAAACATTTGGCGGTACGTTACCATACTGACCTTGCAACACATCTCGTAGCCAACTATCCAGAAATTCCCCCGTCTGCTCATAGGTGTCGAACATCAAGGTTACTTCTGTTTTCTCTGCTACCTTGCCCCAATCCTCCAAAAACAGAGGAGTCAATACCTCCATCGGCTCTTTTAACAAGCGCACTTCATCTTTGTTCGTCAGCTTTTTGGCAAGATAGGCAGTCCATTCTCCCGTCTGGGTGGCGAATGCCTCTTCATCCACAAAATCCAAAGCAATGCCAGCACCGGGAACCTGCCGTCCCAACTTAACGGCTGACTTTGCAATGGTGCGTCCTAAAAACGCCGAGAAGCCTTGTGGTGCCTCCGGGTCTGCTTCCAACTCAGCCCGTTTCTGCCGATAGACTCGATACCGTTCGCTAAACTGGGTTAACTTATGTCCCTGCTTCTCCAGGTCTTCTGCCAATCGTCCCATTACTCCGGGAACATCTCGTTCTCCTTCGTCGATGTAAGCGGTAATGCCTTTGCTCTTTTCTGCGATCGCTCGAAATTGCCCTAAGAGTGTCGTTTTACCAACCCCTCCCTGCCCCCAAATGTTGAACAAGAAACGGCGGCGCTCATCCTCTGGTCTAAGCTCCAGATTCTGCCGGAACAATGCCACCTGATCCTCTCGTCCCACAAAGCTCGACTGCTGCCGTTGTCTAAGAATCTCCTGAAAACTTTTGGGTTTCTTGGATGAGTTCATGCCGATACAAGCGCAATAACGAACAGTTTGATTCTGGCAAATTTTCTCTGAATATTCATCAAATCTCTATATCCTCCTGGATTCTCAGCATCTGTTCACGAAACGTTGCCTACAATACTGGAGCTTTCGCCCTTTAACCTTGAAACCCACACCTTTTTGCTCCAAAAGAAAAGCTCAGAACCTGAAACGTTGAGCTTTTTGCTGCAACATCCGAGTTCTGAGCTTGAACTTTGCACTTCAGCGGTCAAACCGCCGAGCGATTTTCTAAACTGTTGCCCCTTGCGGCTCCACCTTCCGAGACTTCCGCGTAAACCGCTTGCTCATCTCATCCGCCACCGCATCTAGCCCCGATCCTTTGCCGCTTGCCTTCGCAAAATTGTAGACCAACAGTGCCGCTGCATAGGCATCACTGCCCACCGCCACCACCGTATCGTCCACCAACTCCTGCAACTGCGTCAGCGCCAGAAAAATCGGATACAGCGATTCAAATAATTCTACGTCCCGCTTCATCTCATCCAGGTCAAACGATCGCGGCAAAAAGTCCGGGTTCTGCCGTGCCACTTCCAGCGCCTTACTCACAAACGCCCGACTCTTATCGCCCATCTTCGGTAGCGATCGACGTTCCTCTGCCGTCAAATCCAGCAAAAACGGTAGCTTCTCTTTGAGCGTGGCAATAGCGGCTAACACCGTATCTCGGTCTGCTTGCGTCAACGTTGCACTGATTTGGTTGGTTGCCATGAGTAGATCTCCCCGGCTAAATTTACAGCCTTCAGTGTGCCCAAAAATCTCATTTCTCCATCGCTGCTGACCCTCTGTATGGATGGTGTAGGTGCAGAAACGAGTGCTCATTGTGGTCGATCGCCTGAGTGATCTGCTGGTACTCTTTCTGAGCGTCAAGGTGAATGATTTGGCAACACGCAAGACGACCTTTTTGCAGTTGGTTGATGGTCGAGCGGTTGCCATCCGTGAAGCAGCAGACACCTACCGTACACCTGACCTGGTGAAAAATGTCGCGCGGCAGTGGACGATTCTAACCTGGACTTGGGATAGCAAACTTCCCGGCACGAGCAAGCCAGATGCGGGGCAGAAGGTTGGCAATGACCGCCTGACGACAACCGCTTATCTGGCATCCTTTCTCTTGCAAGGGAAGACCAAACCCAATGGCTCCAGCTTTCGAGCCGAGTCACGCAACGCGATCGCTCAATTAACACCAGCCGGTGTATTCAGCGGCAGTACCCGTTCCACCATCCTCATTAGCTATATTTCGGAGCCGCGAACCGTGGCACCGGGTCGCTATGAAGTGGATATGGTGGCTACCCGTAATGTGATTGATCAGTCGGGGCGAATTGAAGAAATTCCTTTCAATCGCACGTTTGTTCTGGATGCTGTGGATATCCCCCAATCACCGTTGGGCAAGGATGCCACGGATGTTGAACGAGCAGTCTACAACGTTCGAGAAGCCGGACTTGAAATTACCGAGATTAAACCGTTTAGTCCCAATCAACCATGAGTGATCCAACAAACCCGATGCAGGGGCTTCCAGACGAAGCGCCAGCCCCTTCGGCTACATCCAGTCAGGCGAGTCAGAGTATTGACCCCACGGAAGCGGCGCGACTCGCTGGCTATAACCCGGCAGAAACAGAGCAGCTGGTCGAGTCAGCCTACAAGTTGGTGCAGGCGCAAGAGGGCGGTGATACTCGACCCAAACATGAAAACCCTTTGGTGCGGCTGGCAACGGTGGCGCTACCTATAGGTGTAATTGGCGGCGGTGCCTTCGGCATCTGGTTTCTGTTCATGGCTCCCAAAGGTGATAAGCAACCCGAAGTCATTGCGTCACCCACACCCACACCGACCCTTGCCACGGACAACGAAGGTACGCTGAAAAGCCAACTTGCTTTCCAGGATCAGCAGGCACTCGTGGAAAAAACAGAAGCAAAGCCAAACAAGAGGAGCAAAGATGCGAAGGAAACAGAACGGCAATCTACCCGGTCTCGTCGGGTCGCATCGGTGTCTGAACCAGAGACAATCCGCAGCACGCCTCCTGCTCGCCGTTATCCCACATCTGTAACGGCACGATCGGCTACACCCGCTGCGACTCCTCCCAAACCAGAGTTAGTCGATCCGTTTGCTCGATGGACTGCGTTGGCGAAACTAGGACAGCAGGGCGCAGAAAAGCAAGGAACCTCCGAAACCACTTCAGAAGCGGTTGCTGCCAGCAATCAACCGACGGGTAATGCAGGCATGAACGATCGACTGATTCCAACCGTGCAGGTAGGCATGCAGTCCGCAGCGGCAGAATCATCAGAGGAGCCAGACATTACTGAGCCTCATGCGTTGCCGGGATTGCTTCAACCACCTATGTTTCAGTTTCCCACCAATACTCAAACTGTTGTCGCTTCTACTAAACCATTCGGAGGGTTGGGTTTCGGTGATGCGTTGACGACAGAAGAACGGATCTTACAGGCTGACATCGATATAGCACCAGCGGCTCAACCAGGGCGTGTTGCGATCGGAACAACGGTGTCAGCCAGAGTTGTGGTACCGATGATTGCCAGTCAGGATAGTAAAGGACTGGGACGCTTTGTGGTGGAACTGACTCAGGATGTTCCGGCGATGGATCGCAGCGTTGCCTTACCTAAAGGAACTCTGCTCATCACTGAGATTACCAACTTTGAAAAACAGACCCATCTGGTGAATCAGAGTGCTGTCGCGATCGTCTACAAGGATCGACTGGGCACAACTCAACAGCAACAAATTCCAGCAGAGAGTTTGCTAGTGAGAGGGCGAGGAGGTGAACCGCTGATTGCCACCTCTAACAGCGATCCGGGTGGTGCAATTGCCGGACAGGATCTTCTGGTTTCTCTCTTAAGTGGGCTGGGCAAAATTGGTGAAGTGGTGAATCGTCCCCAAGAAGATAACACGATCATTCTGGATGGCTTAAGCAGTTCTCAAGTATCCCGACGCACCACCCGTGAGCCGAATTTGCTGGCGGCAGCTTTGGAAGGCGCGTTTGGTGTTGCCGCCGATCGACTCCGCCAGCGCTCGGATAAGGCAACTGAGGCGTTGCTCTCGCAACCGAAAGTCCTGGTCGTCAAGCAAGGCGAGGAGGTATCGGTGATATTCAACACCTTCTTTGAAATTCAGAGGTAGCGCATGATCAAGCAAACTCCACCCTTGCTGCTAGCGC
Source organism: Stenomitos rutilans (assembly GCF_059505485.1). Classification (NCBI taxonomy): domain Bacteria; kingdom Bacillati; phylum Cyanobacteriota; class Cyanophyceae; order Leptolyngbyales; family Leptolyngbyaceae; genus Stenomitos; species Stenomitos rutilans. Next base: position 1,124 of record NZ_JCACKR010000150.1, on the reverse strand, counting down.
TGAGTGTTGTGCTGCTTCAACCCATTGGGGTTATAGCACAGGAGATGATGCGTGTTTCTCCAACGGCACCTACGAATCAGCAACAGACAATGACAGTGAAGGTCTGGGCTGGACGGGCAACCGCGATCGACTTTAGTGCGGTTCACCAACGCATCAACCAGTGTGGTGCTGGGTGATCCCTCACGCCTGGTCTACACTGCCGATGCACCGCTTGAATCAGGTCAAGCCTCTACACTTTTTCTCAAACAGATTCAGCCGCTTAGGTTTCCGGGTGCAACGACGGCAACTTTGACCAACCTGCTGATCAAAACGATCGATTCTCAGGGTAGACAACAGCTACACAGCTTCAATGTGGTGGCTGCACATGGTTCACCAGAATATAGTAATGTGCAGGTGTCGAGAACTGCTGCGAAAACGAATTCGATCGCACCAACGCTTTCCACTCCAGCATTGTTGGAGCGGGTAGAGGCAGGAATACAGGTGACGATCGCTCGTGGACTCGCTAAAGCGGATGATCCACTCTTTGATCGGGTAAGGCAGTTTCTCAAAGATGTCAGGGGCGGAGATTCCATGCAAGTTGCTGCAAACCGAGCAGGTATTTCGCTGGCGTTGCTACAGAAATTGAGTCGTCTGGGCGAATGAAGCACCCGTTCTAACCTGGGTTCTCGGTGTGTTTATCCAACAATTGCTGGAGTAGGCTGTCAGATGCCCAGAAGGATGTGTTTTGAAGGCTTTGAATAGCGGTAGGCAGATCGATCCGTTTCATCGTTGCAGCTTGATCTAGAATGCCAAGAATGCCCGTGATGACAAGTCCTTTTTCGAGAGCAGCGCGACGGGCTTTCATGTCATCCAGCAAGAGCAAATTTGCCTTGAGTGCTTGGGCTAACAGAATGGCTTCCCGTTCTCCAGGGTCGAGCGTAGCGACGATCGCATCTGATGGTTGCTTAACAGACTGAATTTTGAGCCAATCAGGCGGAGTGGCAATCCAGTTTTGGACGGGGGCAGGAGCAAATGCATCATGCAGTTCGTTGTAGACGGCTTCAGGAATGATGATTTGCTGAAACAATTCCGGGTAGTGCTAAAGAGGTAAGGATGCATTGTAGTGGTGAATGAAAAACCAGATC
>NZ_JCACKR010000149.1:0-21073 GCF_059505485.1 Stenomitos rutilans | reverse complement strand
ATCTGGTTTTTCATTCACCACTACAATGCATCCTTACCTCTTTAGCACTACCAAAAATCGTTGGACTGGATCAGATGTCAGAATACCTTCAAGCAGCCGTTCAACGTGTCTTAGCAGGAAACCGAGATGAAGGAGATTTACGGACAATCGCCGCTGCGATTCAGGCTCGGCAAGTTGTTTTAGTTCCTGGTAGTGGAGCAGTAGGAATTGGCGGGAACGTTGAGAATTCACCGATCGTTCCTGGTCACTCTAATGTCATTGGGGACAACAATCTTGTGATTTATGGAGCCGAGGCAGAAGAAATTCAAGCCCTACTGGCACAACGCTTGAGCCAGCAAGCAAGATCATTTGATGAACTAGTACTACAAGTACGAAGACGTTGCTGTGACAAGGTACTCAAGCTTTACAGCAAAATTCAGCTACTTAACCGCCAGCAGATCGATATTGGTCGCTTATATGTTGATGTTTATGTGCTTGAGAAATTGCCGAGTATCTCTCATGCCACCATTCCAGGATTGTTGAAAGGCAAGGATCTGCGAGAAAGTTTTGATCGCATGGGGTTAGGTAAGAGAGAGAAGCGATCGCCCGGATTAGAGGTAGCTACTGAACATTCCAGATTAATGGTGTTTGGGAAACCTGGTTCTGGCAAAAGTACGTTTTTGCGGCATTTGGCAGTTGCCTGTGCCAAAGGAGATTTTTCAGATGGCTTTATCCCTGTCCTGTTTGAACTGCGGTTTATCAAGGATGGCGATCAGTTCAACCTGTGGGAGTTTTTGAAGCGAGAGTTTCGACTGGCAAATCAAGCACAAGTTGAGCAAGTTCTGCAGCAAGCGCGAGTGTTGCTCTTGTTGGATGGCTTGGATGAAGTGCCTGCCCAATCTCTACAAACTGTACAAAATCACATCCTAGACTTCGCGCAGCAGTACTATGAGCATCACTTTATCCTGAGCTGCCGCACTCAAACTACAGAGTACATTTTACCTACATTTGAGCCCATTGAAGTAGCAGATTTTAACCCGGAGCAGGTGAAATCATTTGCCGAGAATTGGTTTAGTTTGCTGGCTGAAACTTGTGAAGAAGGAGAAGCACTAAAGCAACGATTCTTAAAAAGTTTATCTGAGAATCAGCCAATGGCAGAACTGGCAGTCACACCAATACTGCTGAGCCTGACCTGCTGGGTCTTCGGGGATTTGAAGAATTTACCGCTCAAGCGATCGAATTTATATGAGCAGGGAATTTGTTTATTACTGCGCCAGTGGGATGAACAGAGAGGGGTTAGGCGTGATGGGGCGAGTGAGATTTATCGCAATCTATCCTTGAAAGAGCGACAGCAGCTTTTGAGTTACGTGGCGGTTCGCAAGTTTGAACAAGCAGAAAACTTTGTGCTATTTGAAGAGTCAGAGATTTGCGGCTATGTTGCAGAGCATTTGCAGATTTCGGCTGAGGAGAGTCGGGCAGTGTTGGGGGCGATCGCACAGCAGCATGGCTTATTGATTGAGCAAGCGCAAGGGATTTGGTCATTTTCACACCTGACGTTTCAAGAATATTTGGTGTCAAAGTGGTTTTGTGGTCAAAATGCAATCGAAGAACTGACCAGTAAAATAATTTACACACATTGGCTTGAAGTTCTATCTTTATCAACTGAAATTATAGATAACCCAGAAAACTTGGTACAAGCCTTTAAACAAAGAATAGATGATATTTCGTGCAGTAAGGAATTCCAAGTTCTGCTGCACTGGTTAGATTGTCACACCAGCTACATAAAGAATTTTTATCATATTTCTGACCAGCTATCAGCAGTTCGCGCTTTCTATTTAGATTTGATTCTTGAGATTTATCGCAGCCCTATTAGTTTATTTGACTTTCAAACAAATGATTTCTACTTGGAACTTGAATTTTCTTTTGCCCTAGACAATACTATTAATTTTGAAGATGCACGAGGTGCTGCCTATTATTTAAGCAATGACATTATTGCTGAAATTGAATATATTATTGACATTCTAATCAATAAAAATCTTACACAAAATCTTACTTTATTTGAATCTCTAGAGCAGAGTAAAACCAGATTTCCGGAGTTAGAAAGCATAGAACTGCGAGAGAAATGGTGGCAGGATTACTTAATGGAAGATGAGTACTTTGCTAAAGTATTTCACTCAATAAGGTTGATGGCTATTGAAGGCTCCTACTTGAGCGATATATGGAAATTTGACGAGGAGCAAATTAATTTAATTAAACAATATTTTGATTTGAACATTTTTTTGGTGAACTGTTTAGACGAAAGTAATAGAATTACCATCGGAATGAAATCTAAAATAAAAGAGGAGGTGTTCTTACCGATCGCCGAAATCGAAAAGCGAAAAAAGCAAAGTTTAGATTAGCGATCGCTCGCCCCAATCGCTGTATCATCTGCGCTGCCACCAATGGCAACTGCGCGATTGCCTATCGCGAGCGTGACCTGCTGCGATCGCGCCGCTTCTGCCAATGTTTACAGCTCTTGATGGCTGAGACGTTTTCCCGCCTCAACGCGACTAAAAATGGTTTGCAGTACTTCAGGATTAACAGTCACAGCTTGTTGTTACCCTATGTAACGCAGGTACTAACCGTATTTCCCTAATCATCCAAAGGTTCAACGTAGCTAAAGGATTATCAGGTTTGCGCTTCGTCTGCTTTTGCCTCAGGTGATTCATCCGTTTTGCGCAACGCTTTCACAGCTGCACTGCGCGTTGCTTCTGCTCCAAAGCCCCATCCCAAGACGGCAATATAATCTGCCCAACTGCCAAAGGTTGGTTTGGTCAGATACAGTTGATTAAACCCAGTTCCTGCCAAAACTCCCATGAAGATTAGATAACTGAAAATATAGAACCAGCGCAGACGACCATCAGCATCGGGATAAAAATATGCGAAGAGGCGAGGCAATGCTCTTTTCCGGATTTCAGCTTGGGTAGAAGTCTCAATCCCAGTTGATGACGGAGGGGCAACCAAGTTTAGTCCTGTCGTACTATCGCCTTCAGCAGATTTTGCCCCTGCATAGGTTTGGCTAGCTTGAGCCACTTTCTTCACTTCTTCAAGGTTCTGCTCAATCTTGTCCATCAGGGCTTTCACCCCAGGCTCATCAGACATCGGTTGTGCCAGAAGCTGTTGATCCAGATCATCAATTTTTTCCTTCCACTCATAGAAGGCATTTCCCTCTAACTGAGCTGCCAATGTCTTGAGCTTTTCCAGCCTAGAATGAAGTTGAAGGAAGCGGTTCACCTGTTGCGACATCTCATCCAACTTCGATCGCAGCTCACTTGGATTAGCCAAGTTGGGCGCGTCTTGTACTGTCTCCTCTAAGGTACGAGAAATGGCTCGAATACAGATTGCTTGGGAGTTCTGCAAATCGCTCTCCCTTAGGCGATGCCTCAACGTATCACAGTAATTGAACTGGGACTGCCATCCTGTTTTCTGCTGTACCCACTTACTCCAAGTTGCTTGCGCTGCATTAACCGACGACTGTGCGGCTTCCAGTTGCTTTAGCTGTTGTAACAACAGAGCGTGTTCCATGCATTCGCAAGCACGTTCGGCAAAATACCTTGCAGATTTGCGGTCAGCCTCAACTTGTGCTCGCAAATTCCTAATACTCACTGTAATTTCATCTCGACGTTTCCCAGCCGTGCTGTAGGTTGAAACCGCAACACTGAGCAAAACGCCACCGACAAGCAAGAGTAGCGGGATCTGCCACGGGTCTTTCACCTTCACAATCACTGGAACAACCTGCTCATCGCCCTGATAGGTGACGAGTAGTTCACCCGTAAACTCCCCACTCGGAACGTTTTGCAAATCGAATTGAATCGGAATACTGACCAAATTGTTTGGACTACTTTGAGCAGATGGTTTTCCAGCCTGGATCAGAGTCGCTGGCAAGACTTTGCTACCATCTGCGGTGGGAAGGTCAAAGGGGACGATTTGAGAATTAGCGATCGCTTCACTAGCCCGCAGAGCGATCGTACGAGTCTCAACAGAACCCTTAGTCGCAGTGATGATGATAGAACCAGGAGTAACAGTTACCTTCGCCTGTGCAAGAGCTGAAGCTTGAGGCAGCAAACCCACCGCAGAAACAAGCAAGAATAAAAAACTGAGCTGACGACACTTCATAGAGATACCTAAAGCAACCTACCTGGAGGTGTAACGTTTTGTAATGACCTGAAGGCAGTTACCCATGTTCAGAAATATACCTGGATAGACGGATCGATCTTAGCCGACAGGAGAAAAAAGCTCATGAGTTTACTATTCACTCAAGGGCACGCTTGCATCATCGGCGTTGGAGCCGACCTACCAAACACGATTTACGATGCTCAGGGGATCGCAGACATTTTGCAAGACCCAGAGAGATGTGCTTACCCATCCGAGCAGGTGCAGTTGCTTACGGGACAGCAGGCAACCAGAAACGACATTCTATCGGCGTTAGACCAGCTTGCTACTCAAGCGACAGCCGACTCTACGGTTATTGTCTATTTCTCAGGACATGGCTACCAATTCAAAAGTCCGATCGGTAATTTCTACTACCTAATGCCCTATGGCTATGACAAAACTCAGCTTCCCACAACAGCAATTAGTGGAGCTGAATTTACAGCCCGGTTACAGGCAATTCCTGCTCAAAAGATTTTGGTACTGCTAGATTGCTGCCATGCTGGGGGCTTGAGCGACTTGGAAAACCTGGGTATAGAAGTTGCTAAATCACCCCTACCGCCAGAAGCACAAGCGCTATTTTCCCAAGGTCAGGGGCGAGTCATCATTGCCTCATCAAAAGAGGATGAAATCTCTTTTGATGGTAGGGATAGGTCTTACAGCGCCTTTACAGCAGCACTCGTTGAGGGGCTGTGTGGCAAAGGTGTTGCTAGGCAAGATGGTTATGTCCGAGTCAATGATTTGGCAATGTATACCCGTGAAGTCGTGTCAAGGCGAACACGGGATCAACAGCATCCAGTCATGAACAACCAGCAGTCAGACAATTTTGTTGTGGCTTATTACGCTGCTGGTGGACTGCAGCCTAAGGGATTACCCTTCGATGGCGAACCAGAAGTTGACTTTGGCCCGCTTGAGAGTCAGCCCACCCGAATTGTTCATGCCTCTGGAGAGAGAGCAGTGGCGATCGGCGGCAATGCCAATAAAGCCACAATTATTACAGGAGACAGCAACACAGTGCGATAATTCAATTTTGGAAATACCCTTTCTAGTAACAGAGGTAGAACAGAACCGTTAGTATTGGCAATAATTATCATCAAGAACCAGCCAATTCTGAGTTTCGTCTGGGAGCTGGATGGACTTTATAGGAGGAATTTCTTACACCCCCCTAATGTTAAATACAAATTCTTCAATAAAGGCTTTTGGCTAATGTCTTGAGAGTACCAGTTAAAGGGCGGAATGTGGATTGAATACACTAAAGAGTTCAAAAGCAGACTCTATATAATAGACTTGTCGGGTAATAACAAGAAAAATGGCTGAAAGTCACACTAGGCTTAGGTTACAGCAATTTTCGCCTAAAATGGCTGTAATGCTTACCGGGAAAGGCTTTCAAAGATTTTCCGTCTTATTTCCAGACAACTCTAATGTCTGTTTTCGGTGGGGTTTTCAGAAGTCTAAGTTTATAGAGTAACGACTTACCGTTTCTGGATCGGTTTGAAGCTTTGCATGGGCGGCAATAAAATCCATTAGAGACTGTACTGAATGCCAAAGGCTGCCACCGACATTATGTAAAGCACTTATGTTTCTTTCAGATTCCCATCCATCCGGTTCTCCTTTTCTTAGCAAATATTTGATTCTACTCAGGAAGTCTGCTACTGCATGTTTAGCTTGCCATTCACTGTTTTCTAGTGAGTCAGCAGCATGTTGCACGTTTGTTATCAATTCAGCTAACTGTACAGCTACAGGATCTTGTTCAAGTTCTCTACCTAGTGTTAGGGGAAACAAGGAAAGATCTAGAATTTCTATCGCTTGTAGGTATGAAGGATCTTGTTGTTTAAGAAAATCTCTAGCTGCTATTAAGTATGAACCATAATTTGTGTTAGCAACTATAAAATCTATCAGGGGCTGCAGTTTGTCACAAATATCTTGACCCAGACTATACAAAAATTCTAAGTTTCTTTGAAAATTGCTGAAACTATACCCCGAGCTTTTAGGATCTGAATTAACACTCCTAAAGAAAAAGATAACATTCTTGACAGCCATCTGTTTCGCATTATTATCTGTGCTGTGTATATTTCCAGAATTTTTGACTGCATAACCAAAGTCAGTTAACAATTCTACTAACTGAATAACGTCTGGATTTGTCCTAACTTCTCCATTAGATACTAAAGAAACTAACGGAAGGTTGATAATTTCTACAGCATCTAAATATGAAGAGCTTTGATCCCCACAAAAAGAGCCCTGATCCTCAAGATACAAAGAGTCTTGATTCTTAAGGAACTCTGCAATAACTATGAGATTGGAATCAAGCTTATTATGAGCAATGAGGCAATCAGTAACTGCCTGAAGTGCATCTTTAATATGTTCGCCAGCACTAGATAGAGCTGTTAGAAACTTTAATAATCTCCTAGGTGAACAGGAGGACCCTCTATTTATCCAATCAAGCTCTTGCAGCCAGTGCTCTGCTACGAACGGCACTTGCCAATTATCTTTGTCCTGAGCGTGTATAGATGATTTAACTGTATGTTGGAATTCAGTTATCAATCCAGCTAGCCGTTGGACATCTGCATTTGGTCTAATTTCATCGTCAGGAGATACGGGTATTAAGGGTAGACCAAGACTATCTAGGGCCTGTTTATATGATGGGTCTTGGCTTTCAAGGAACTCGATTGCTGAGAATAACTGATAACCACGTTTGTTATGGGAAATCAGAAAATTAACTACTGGATTCAATACACTAAGAACGCTTTGCCCTTCATCGCGTAAAACGATTAGTATTTTCTGAAAATCAAGTAGATCAGAGAACGGGAAATAGTTGCTAATTTGGTAATCTTTGCACAAGCTACTCAACAGATCTTCAAGCTTATGAAGAAAAGAGTTTATTGCTTCTCTTCTCCTCCACTGTACTTGCTGTTCCTCTCCGCTCAACCTAACATTTTGCTCTCCAATAGCACAAAAACGATCTATTAATTTTGACAGTTGTTGAGCCTCTGGATCAAGTTGAATTTCCGTAATTGAATTTACAGAGTGCAATCTACGATTGAGTAACTTCAATGCCTGAATATATGAGGATTGCTGACTTCCAATGATTTCAAGTATTGATATGATTCGTTGCCCAAGTTTATTGCGAATACTTGAGTAACTCAAAAGGGATTTCAGTGTACAATGCACATTCTGATAAGATAGGCGACCCGTAAGTATATTACTTCCCTCAAACAAAAGTGTTTCGACTGACTTTACCAATTGATCATCGCTTGGATTTTCTTCCATTAGTAATTGAATTAAATCCACTCCAGCTCTACAGATTTGAGAAATTTCACTGATAAATCCTGGTTGCTCTCCATAAAAAGTATACTCTTCAGTTAAATGTCGAAAACTACGAAGATACTCCGCTAAACTTAGAGCCTCGTCATCTTCATTTGCATCCGTTTTTATACTAGGTGAAGGGTTTGATCTCCCGAGAATTCGAAGGGCTGTTTCATAGTACTTCTTTACGTATGGTATGTATGGTCCTGGAGCCTTTTGGTAATCACCGTATATAGATTTACCATATCCCCTTCCACGGAACGTCGCTAGACGTAGCCCAGCTACATCGCAAAACGGATCTAAATCCAGTGCTTCTAAATAATCACCTATAGCAAGGTTTGCTTGTCCAGATATCTCATAGGCTTGTCCACGAGAAATGTATAATCGTGTCCATTGGTGTATATTTATGGCTTTTGTATAGTCATCTATCGCGGCACTATACTGACCACTTCTTAAGTAAGCATCTCCACGTTCTACCAACGCATAAAGATGATCTGGTGCTAAAGAGAGCACTTTTGAATGAGCATTTATAGCATCATCAAATCGCTCAAGATAAAATAGCGCGTCACCTAGGTTGTAATGAGCTTGTACAAATTTAAGCTCAAGTTCAATTGCTTGTTGAAAACTTGCAACTGCATCCTCGACTTTCCCTAGCTTGGTACCAAAAATAAATCCTCTATAAAAGTAAGCCAAGGTCATACTAGGAGACGATTGCGGCTTACTCTCCGCCTGTGCAATTGAACGTTCAAATGCTGCCAGAGCTTCTTGATAACGATGATCCCAGTAGAAAAGTTGACCAATAGTGAAGGTTGCTAAGAAAGCCATCTCTTCAGCTAGTCCACGGAACATGTAATCTTTAAAGGTCTGATTGGTTACATCAACCATCATTTCCTCTAGTTCCGGGTTGGAGCTTTCTAATTCTTTGTTTGTGACTATTGTGAAACGTGGGCTAAATCCTACCTGATCATACCAACCCCAAATAATAATTGCTGCATTGCAAAGCTCAGCTACCTTTCGTGCCTTCTCATCATCTCCGTCTTCGATAACTAGATTGCGTAATCTTGCCACTCTAAATGTAGAGCCCCCGATTACGGTCATTTCTTTCTCAATAGCCTTTCGAATACGCTCTTCGATTTTCCAACCAATTTGTCCATCCCCATCAAATTCAGCAATTAAAACTAAAATTTCGCTAGCATGAGCAGGGGCAACAGACAGAGGAGCAGTAGTGGGAGCTTTATTCTCGCCAGTGACGACGAGTTTTAGTGTACTCCCGTCACCAAGTCGTATATCACCAGTCCTGAAAACAGTATTGCTATCACCTGAGATAACCACGCTATTTTCTACACTATTACCTACTACAATGTGGCGATCACTCTCCGCACGAGGAAACGGCGAAATCTCTTCCTTCTTGCCATCCTGTTTGAAGGATTGCAGTTGATCTGGGTTATTGGGAGACTGGGACTGGCTCATCTTATACTCAGCAGCAATCGCGAGTTTGTCTAAAATGAAGTATTAAAAGTTTCTACATCAGATGACCTAATGGTTACGGAACTTGTAGCGGGTCTGTATATGATGCTTCACGCTCAACTCCTTTGTACTGAGAATGAACTAGCTAATTGATAACAAAGCGTTGATTAAGTTTGCCAAGGTTTTTACCAAGTACTCGGTAAAAACCGCTCAAAGCCTTTAATTGCGTGCAGATCTATCCTGTTGCAAGCAGTATAACTAGGTTGCAGAGTTTTTTGCTAGTACAGGAGTAAATCTTTGATGAGATCGCAGTTCCACAGTGCAAACTCACACTACCAGCGTCTACAATCTTCAAAATTTACCCTTTACCCGCTTTTAAGAGAGATTTCTACTAGAATAAAAACATTTGTATTACTATGTATCAACTCTGAAAACAGGCGATCGGAGATCCTTTAACGATGTCAGAAGGTTTAGACGCCGTTCTCAAACGCGTTGTGTCTGGCGGCTTGGATGAAGAAGACACCCGAGCATTGCTGCTAGCGGTACAACAGAAACAGGTTGCTCTAGCAACTGGAGAGAGGGCCGTTGCCTTCGGAGCAAATGCCTCTGATGTCGTTGTTATCACAGGAGACAACAATATTATCGTCGTCCTAAATGGCGAAAAAGCAGAGGAAATTGAGCGCGCTGTTCAGGGTAGAGGTAAGGCTCAGTACGTGCAGGATACGGTTTACAGCACGTTCTTTCCAGTCCTGCAGATGCCTCAATATGTTTATGGTGCACCATGCAAGTACAACGACTCAGAGGAACAGGAAGCTAAGAAAGTAATTATACCTACTGCTGGAGGTCCAGAAATCTATCCCTTTTTGATTCGGGATAGAATGGTGTTCTGTTTTCAGGATTTGACCTTCCACAACGGACCCTTTCGGGAACTGATTCGTGAAGGGAAAGTAGAGCGGTATGACGCGATCGACTGGTGGGATGAGCCAGACCGGATGCATTGGTATATGTCGCTGTTAAATCGGTCATTGAACAAACTGACTGGACGTAAAGGGTTGAAACTGGATAAGGAGCATCATCGATATTACTTTGCTCCTGAGACATTAGGGCAAGCCCGAAGAGTCAGTTACCGTCCCCTCAATCAATCAGTCAGTGAACGCAACGTTGTTTGGCAACCAATCGCTAAGAAAACTGGAACTCCCCGACCTTACTGGTTACACCTGGCAGTAGCACTTCAATTTCATCGAGTTGCCAGTGAGCAATGGTGTTTAAGTATTCGTCCTGAAATGCGCGTTACTAAGGACGGCTCGGAACCATTGGATTCTGAAAAAATAGGCAGCCGAGTGACACGCCAGAAGTCTAGGATGTACAACTATGGCTTGCTGACAGAGGTAAACTTTTGGCGGGATTACTTGAGTGGCAGTAAACCTAAAATCATTCTTCCATTTAGCAAAACTCAAAAAATCATCATTTCTACGTCAATGATGCAAAGCGAGGTCAACTGGCTTGGCATTCCAGAAGAATTCGCTAAACCTTTCAAAAATGTTGACTATGAAACTGATCCATTTGATGAGGATGAGCTGATTGAGCTTTTAGGTGACGATGAAGACTCCGGTGAGTGGGACGAGCAAAATGACGGCGATCGCAAAGATTTAAAAGCTGACGACGATTCAATTCTATTTTAGTTATGAGCTATCAACAATCCCTCACAACTCCTGCACTAAGCTGTCAGTATCTTGAAGAACCTTTGCTCTGCTTTGCAGATGGGCAACTGCATATTGACCCCAAGCAAGGCATTCTTCAATTTGGTCCTAAGTCTTACAAGCCCTCAAAGCGACATCCGTCCTCAGTTCGGGTTGGCTGCATTGGTTCAGCAGAAAGCATTGATATGGCGCGCCAATGGCTGATTAAGAATCAGCAGGGTGTTCTAGGGGACGAAAAACATCCTGATTTCCCGGGCTTCCAACGTGATCGTGGCTTCTTCTCAGAGTTGTTGTTCGATGATGACTGGATCGAGCAGTTCAATCGCACTGAGATTACTGACCTGCTGAATATTCGTTCTCCTCGTGATCGCTTTGAAGCAACCATTCAACTATTAGAAGCCAAGTTGGAGCTTTTGTGGCGGGAAGACCAGAAGCCGGAATACATCATGGTCGTATTGCCCGACACGATCGTTAACAAGTGCCGAGTCGCTGACTACTCTGACCCAAAATTAGGTGAAGTCCATCGGGATTTACGCCGAGCTTTCAAGGCAATGGCAATGAAATATCAGATCCCTACACAGTTCTTGCAGATGGAGACGATCGATGGACGGGACAAAGATCGCCCGTCCAAGATTGCCTGGAATTTCTTCACGGGTCTTTACTTTAAGGCAGGAGGCTTTCCGTGGGGACCTGTTGGACTCAAAACTGGTACGTGCTACATCGGCATTAGTTTTTATCGTCCGCTTGGCTCCAACAATTCAACCGTTCAAACCAGTTTGATTCAAGCATTTGATGAGAATGGAAATGGTTTAGTTTTAAGAGGGCATGATTTCACATGGGATGCTGACAAAGAAGGTACTGCATCTCCCCACCTTAGTGAAGAAAAAGCGGCTCAACTGATTGATTTAGCGTTAACAAGGTACCGCGAGGAACGAGGACAATTCCCTAAACGAGTAGTCGTGCATAAGACATCACGGTACTGGGCTGCTGAGAAACATGGCTTTGAAGCAGCTCTGAAAAAGTATGTTGATCAATACGATCTGCTTGCTCTGACGAAACAAAACACTGCCAGGCTGCTTGTTGCCAGCCAGTATCCACCACTTCGTGGGACTCGATTCACCATCGGAGATCTCGACTTCCTATACACGACAGGATTTGTGGCTGATCTAGAACAGTTTCACGGAACTCATGTTCCATCACCCATTCAGATTGCTGACCATGTTGGGTATGACACTCCTAGAGAAGCCTTGATGCGCGAAATTCTGATTCTTACCAAGATGAATTGGAACTCAGCCCGACTGGGAGGTCTCTTTCCAATCACAATCCGATTTTCTAGACTGGTAGGAGACATCATGCGGGAAATCCCACCCGACAGAGATCCCTTGACCAACTTCAAGTTCTACACGTAGCCAAGACTTAGCCTACTATGCCAGATCACCTTGAGGAAGTTATCAAACGTGTAGTAGCAGGAAGTTGTGACGAAGCGGACATACAGGCGATCGCCACAGCCCTTCAGTCTGGGCAACTTTCATTAGTAACGGGAAGTAGAGCAGCAGGAATTGCTGGGGATGCCGCTAATGCAATCGTCATTACGGGGGATAACAATCTCATTGTTCAAGGTCAGGTAGCCGAATCACTTCAAGCGATCTTAGAGCAATCCAATCGACAAAAGGCAGCAACTCTGTCTGTAGATGAACTGGTACAAGAGGTGCGATCGCGCCTGCATGATGACATTCAATGCTTGCATGGCACGATGCCGCTATGGGGTGTGGATCATTGGGTGCCATTGGGTGAGTTATTTGTTGATGTGAACATTTTGGAGGAGGTGAGTAGCAACCAGAGATCGGAGCTGCCTGACCTGTGGCGAGATTTCAACCAGAATCCCGGCTACCGCAGTTTAGATCGCATCGGCTTAGGCAAAGGGCGGCAGCGGGTATCGGGACTGGAGGTGCTGGACAAAAATACCAACTTGATGGTGGTAGGTAAACCAGGTTCTGGTAAGACGACCTATTTGCAGGGGCTGGTGACGGAGTGCAATGCAGGCAATCTACAGGCGTACCGAATTCCGGTGTTGAATCGACTGCGGGAGTTTGTCGATGATGGGCGCGAGGTGGATTACACTGTAGAGCGGTATCTGGAACGGTGCTGGCGGTTATCGACGGTAGAAACTCAGTTAGTGCTGGGTACGGGGCGATCGCTGGTGCTGCTGGATGGATTGGATGAGGTGACGGGGGTGAATGGGCAGGCAATCGCCAAGCAGATCAAACGGTTTGCACGGAACTATCCGCAGGTACAGGTGATTGTGACATGCCGGACGCAAAGCCAGGAGTCGCGGTTTGAGCGGTTTGATTATGTAGAGGTGGCGGATTTTAATGAGCCGCAGGTGATGGCATTTTCTGAGCATTGGTTTCAGACAGTTGGCGCAGATCTCACCGTAGGGCAAGCAAAGGCAACCGTGTTTTTGGATCAGCTTTTTCGGGAGGAGAATAAAGCGATTCGGGAATTAGCAACTACTCCAATTTTGCTGAGCTTGACCTGTGCAGTGTTTCAGCAGACGGGGAAGTTTTACTCGAAGCGTTCTAAACTCTACGAGGAAGGGTTGGAGCTTTTGTTGGAGCAGTGGGACAAGTCGCGAGAGATTGAGCGGGATGAGATTTATCGCGATTTGTCGGTGGAGCGTAAGCTGGAGCTATTGAGCCATCTAGCAGTGAAGAAGTTTGAGCAAGAGCAGTATGTGCTGTTTGAGCAGGCAGAGATTGAGGGATATATTGCGGAGTTTTTGAGGATTGGGTTGCGAGAGAGTCGATGGGTATTGAGGGCGATCGAGTCTCAGCATGGATTGTTGATTGAGCGAAGTCAGAAGATTTGGTCTTTCTCACATTTGACATTCCAAGAATATTTTGTGGTAAAACCATTCTTTGAAAGTGCTGACTGGCAAGAATTAGCTACATATGTTGCAGAGGAACAGTGGCGATCAGTATTTCTTCTTGGAATCGAAATGGCCGAGGCAGAAGCTACCAATTTGTTACATGAGATGAAGCGATCTATCGATAGCTTAGTCGCTGGAGATGAGGAAATACAAGATTTTTTAACCTGGATCACTGGGAAAGCGTTGTCCGTTGAAGTTCCTACTTGGTATGACCGTACTGCAATACGAGCAATTTACTTCGATATAGCTCGTGGCAAAGTTTACGCTGCTTACAGTACTCATGAAGGTGCGATGTTAAGGCAAATTTTCTCTTTAGCTTGGGTTATTGATCCCGAACTAGGTACAGATCTTGAATTAGCCATTGAGATTGGGCGATCTCGCCATCTCTACCGCCTTCATAATCTTGTCAAAGACATTGAAATTTCCTCTTGCCAAATTGAACAACATTGGCAGTTCAATAATCAGCAGGAAGAACTGCTTCAAAAATACTACACAGCAAACAAATTATTTATGGATTGCTTGAATAGCGATTGTAGAATTTACGATTCCATAGGGGAGAAAATTAAGAAAATGGTGTTGTTACCGATCGCCGAAATTGAAAAACGCCAATGTGGAAATTTGGAGAAGGGAAATTGCACTTGACGCAAGCAACGAGCGCTAATTATTACGGTTTTGCTGCGGTCGTGGAATTGATGGTTTCAAAATTCAACAGGTTATCGAGATGCGTGAAACACTTGGTAAAATGCCTGATAAGAAAGTGTTTCAGCACATTTCACCATGAGTTCAAAAGCTTTTTCTGTACGTAAATAGCGACGGAGCGATTGTACTATAAACTTAATTGTCCTCTCATTGTTAGTACCGATTTTACTTAAGCACTCGATTGTGCTCCTCCGAGTGTATTCATTCCGAGTAGTTTCCAACACCCGCACTAAAGCTTGAATGGTTATCTCATTACCAGTATCGATTTCACTCAAGCTATTGGCGGTTCTCCAACAGATATATGAACTTTGAGTAGTCTCAAGTAGCCGCATCAATTCATGAATAGCTCTCTCGTCATTTATGACCCCGACTTTGCCTAAGCTATTGGCGGTTTTCCAACAGATGTACTCGTTCTGAGTGGTTTCAAGCACCTGCATTAGCATACGAGTTGCTGTCTCATTTCCGATACCGATTTTGCCCAAGTTCTCAGTTGCAATCAAACGGGTGTCTTCATCCTGAGTAGTTTCCAGTATCTGTACCAGTGCTTGAATTGCTCTCTCATTCCCCGTACCAATTTCACCCAGCTTATCAATGACCCTCCATCGAGTGTCTTCATCCTGAGTAGTTTCCAGTATCTGTACCAGTGCTTGAATTGCTCTCTCATTATCAGGAGAGATTTTCCCTAAAATACTAGCTGTTATCCAACTAGTGTCTTCATCTTGAGTAGCTTCCAGTATCTGTATTAGTGCTTGAACTGCTCTCTCATTATCAGAATTGACTTTGCCCAAACTCTCGGCTGTTATCCAGTGAACATGTTGATCTTGAGTAGTTTTCAGTATCTGTACTAGTGCTTGAATTGCTCTCTCATTACCCATACCGATTTCGCCCAAACTCTTGGCTGTTATCCAATGAATATGTCGGTCTTGAATAGTTTCCAGTATCTGTACTAGTGCTTGAATTGCTCTCTCATTCCCCGCACCGATTTTGCTCAAGCTCTCGACTGCTCTGCGTCGGATATTTTTATCTTGATTAGTTTCCAGCACTTGCACTAGTATCCGAATCATCCGTTGAGGATCTACGCTGCCGAAGGTAGTTGCTGCCCAATGTATCCTGGCTTCCTCTCTAGGATAATCAAAAAGAAAAGTCCAGCCCTGTTTCAGCCAGTTAGAACTACCAATCATCCACTGAACTAGTTGATTAATGATCGCATCAGCATAGGAGCAATCCTTAAACTCGGCAATACCGGCTGCTGCCAGTAAAAAGGATTGATCGCTATAAAATCCTTTGCACTTATCCTTAAATGTCACTAATGCCTTCTTTAAAGCTTCCTTTTGTGAGCTCAGAGACCTATCTTCACGTCCCAACCATAAAAGAAATACTTCTTTCCAACGAGATTCAAATACCCGATAACTTGCATCAAAATGACTTGGATCTTTAGGTATGTGATTAAGAAAGAAATGCCAATCATCAATTGCTAAGGCTGCAAAGTATTCCTGAAATGTCGGATGGAAGAATGCGTACATTGCCTTCCTTCGATTTTCTATATCCACCCCTACTTGATTCATCCATCCCAACCGCAATGCTATTTGAAACATAGAATCAAGTTCATCCGGCTCACCCAAAAACTCACACACAAACTCTTGGCGTAACCGAAATCGAGTTGCTTCCTTATCAATTGCCTCCCGCGCCAACTCACCCAAAGCCGCATTCAACTGCCTTCGTTGCTCCACTGTCGTTGGAAACTGTTCCCGCTTCCACTCATAAAAATCCGCCACAAACTGCTCATACAGTCCCGCCTTCGTCTCCGGCAGCGTTCCCTCCCCCAAATACCAGTTGAAGCACAACAGTGTCAGCCGTAGTGGATTTTTCACTAAATCCCGAATCCGTTCCTTGCCCGGTGCCTTTAATACTGTACACAAGCGTTCCGCGTGCCCTTCCTGATCTTCTTGCAACGCTCCAAAACACTGCCCGATAAACTGCTCCACCTGCTGCGGGTAGGAAAACTCCAGCGTGCGATAAGTGTCAAACGTATCTAATAACGCATGGCGATCACCATCCCACAGATTCAACCGACAACTCAATACAATTCGCGCTTGCGAGAGCAATCCTCCTATCCTTACCTGTCGAGCAATCTCTGCCAATGGGTTACTGGACGATATCTGCATTTCATCCACCCCATCCAGCAGTAGCCATACCCTCCCCTGCTGACACTGAGTAACAAAAGCATCCTTAACTTGGTCAGAGGCTTCCGCTTGTCCTAGTCTCCGGACAGTAGCTTGCAGCCATTGCTCCAACAAATACGGTTCCAGTTCCTGCCCTCGTAAGTCTGCTAGCGGCACCCAAATGGCGATCGCTCCCTCTACATGCCCACTCACCCATTGGGCAATCTGCTGCAATACGGTTGTCTTTCCCGCTCCCGGTTCACCAATAATAGCAATGCGCTTTCCCCGACTATTAGGGCTTTGCCCGTGCTGCAATACCTGTTCGAGAAACTGCTCGTTTTCAAATCGTTGGGTAATCTCAATTTCTTCATACAGTAGTGAACCCTGCTCAGGAGACACATCTTCCCCTCGCCGAGTCTGACGCTTGCGTTCCACTAATCCTAGTGGAACATACACTTGCTCAGTTCGATAGCTAATCCCCTCACCAGCAGTCAATGGATTCGTCGTGAGCCGTAGTTGTTCGTCTAAAAACGAGCGGCTAACCTGCTGCCAATCAATTTCAAGAGTTGGGCGCAAAATTTCCTGAATTATTGCTCGGAGTGCCTCTGCACCTGCACCTTGGTAACGGCGATCGTCAATTTGCACTCCATCAGCTTGAAAAATGATGTTGAGAATGGTGTTGCCATTACCAGTGGCGATCGCAGCTCCATTTGCATCTCCAGTGATAGCCAGCGATCGCGTTCCTGCCGCTACTGTATTACCTGACATTTGCTGCAATACCTGTAAGTCAGCATCGGAATGAATATCAGTTTTAATTCGTTCAACAATGGCAATCAACTCTTCAGGGGTAAACATAGGTTAAAACAGATGCTAGGGGGCGATCGCAGTTGGCTCCAGCATACTTTAACCCTTTAGTAATCAGTTACGTTCCTTCAACATGAATACTTTCAAATAGCTCCTGATGGGGGCGGGCAAAGCGGCTGTTATCAGATCCACTCACAGGCTGAGCAAACGTGGCATTGTTGCGGATTTCCAGCATTTGATTTTCTTCACGGATCATAGCTGGCGTAAATTGCCAGCGTTGCTTGTGCAGGGCACGAAAGTTTGCCTTGAGCGGTTGTCCCACCTGTCCTGATTGCTTCAGTTTATAGTAAGTTTCTTCTGCCACTCGTCGCACAGCATTCGCAATCTCAGCGGGAGTACAGAGACGGTAATCAGTCAGTAGAATCCGCCACTGATCTTCACTCCAGGGAGACTGCCCGGTTCGTTGTGCCGCCTGAAACTCTGGGAAGTATTTGGCTAAGTGGAGATTGAATACCTCATAGCGTGCGCCATCGTGTGGCAAATCAACAAAGAAAATATCATCCACCCGTCGCTGCAACTCGACAGGCAGCATTCCCAGACGATTGACGGTTGCCATGACAAACACCGGACTTTGATGTTCCTGCATCCAGGTCAGCAGTTTCTGCGACAGGCGACGACTCACCCCACCATCCGCATCTGAGTTCCACCCGGCAAACCCTTTGTCGAAGTCATCAAAGTACAGTACGCAGGGTGCCATCGCTTCTGCGGTTGCCAGCAAAAAGCGAAGGTTTTGTTCCGACTCATAGGCTGTCGCGCCTCGCAAGGCACCCCAATCGGCTGCCAGTAATGGCACTCCCATCTTCTGAGCAGCCAACTTGGCAGCGAGACTTTTGCCTGTACCAGGCGGTCCCCAAAGAATCATGCCCTTGGGAAAGCGCAACCCATAGCGATCGGCGCTGGGGTCAAGCAAGGCACAAATCCTATCCAGTCGAGCATTCAACAACTCCATCCCTGCGGCGTTGGGGACATCAGGTTCCGAGATTAGTTCTAGTCCCCGTCCGCGTAGCTTGGCAAGCTTGTAGTCCAATACCCAATCTGCCAGTGCTGCAACTGATGGCACCAACGACAGCGCCTGCTTGAGTACCAGCACCAGTTCACCTTCTGATAACCCTTGACAAGCACGAACTAAGAGCCTCCCTGAATCTTTCCAAGCGGATGATTCGCAAACTTGCTCAACCAATTGCTGGAGACGATCGCGCCCTGGCAAGGGATAGGTCAGCACTGGAATCAACCCCTGCAAGGAAGGCGGTAGCGAAATCTGCTCTGCCAGCAACACCCAATAGCAGGGAACCGGATTCCAGGTGGCTTGGTAAAAAGCATTGGTAAGTTGATGGAACCGCTGCTCAGTGGGAGCGATCGCGCCTTCGAGTAGAAAAATGCCTGGTTGAGGCTGTTCTAGTAACCATTGCACGATGTCGGTTGCCGCTTGCCCTAGTTCGATGGACTGCAAGCGACACTGACCATTCTGATTAACTACTTGCATGAGGCGTGAGTAGCCTGGATTCCAGAAGTAGACAGACAATTGAAGCTCCATACTCCATTGGTGGAACTGGGTGATGATTTGTTGCTGGTCGGCTGGATAGCACTCCACACCGACAACTCTTAGCTCGTGCTCAACTAGTTTTGACCAGTCTGATAAATGTCTCATTGCTATCAAGGCAGTGCAACAGCATTGACTTTGATAAAGCTCGCATGAGTGTGAACTCCTCTGTCTGTCGGTAGAGCCATCCCACCCACCCGAACTAAAAGCCCGAATTACGCACCACTCTCGTGGTTGTGGGGTTGAACGTTTCATAGGAGAAACACAACTCATGGCAACACCCACTGCTAAAACTCGCACCAACGGAGCCACCAAAACCAGAACGACAGTCACGACCAAACCGACTGCCAAGCCCAGTAATCCTGCCCTTGCTAAACTCACCAGTTGGGTGCGATCGACCTATGGGGTCAACCTGCTTAAGCGTGAAGAAACACTGGCGGTCGCTGCCTACTACGGGCTACGTGAACGCCTGGGCATGAAGCTTCAGACCGAAATTTCACTCAAGTCTAATGGCAGCAAGCGGTTTGACTGGAGCAAATGGAATAGTCAGGTCTTCCCTGGTATCTTCGGACAACCCACCAAACTGAAAGTGTCCGTGGAGCACATGGCACTGGTGGCATCTGCCTTTGACCATGAAATCAGTGAAGACCCAGAGACTGGACTCGCCCAATTGGCTGAGTTCAACCGCAAGTCGCTGGAAGACCGCAAGCTGACCAAAGCGATTAAAGATGGCATTGGCGACTCCATGTCCAATGGCTTTGATGGCGATGAGTTTGAGGAGGATGAGTTTGACGACGATGAGCTGGACACTGAAGCCAGTGATGCCTTGGATGATGACGACGAGCATGAAGCAGACGATGACGATTTTGATGATGAGTAAGGATGCAATTGCCCAAGCGTAAAACCAGACTCGACACAGCCCTGTTCTCAGCAGGGCTTTCTTTTTTGCCGCCCACCCGCACCCGCTTTGGAGTCATGCCCACAGGCAAAGCGTGCGCCGCTTGGCGCGAAAGGAGTGAAGTGCCAGCAGCACCGATGGATGGCAAAGCATCTGTCGATGCGTCTGGCATGAGTTGTGCAAACTCAATTCACCCTTTGCAAATTTAAGGAGTTCAACTAATGGCTACTACTGCCCCTCGCAATACTCACCGCACTCACAAAGCGGTCAAACCGGGCAAATATACCAACGCACTGGAGCAGATTCTACCCGTCAAAGACCGGACACGCTTGATGCTGCTTAGTGTGCTGCGCAATCGTACCGGACTCAAACTTCAAGATCAATTCCGTGCCCAGAGCAAGGATTTTGACTGGGATGAATTCAAAGCGCAGTTTAATGCGGACTACAGCGAATGCAGTCCCAAGCAACTGATGCGACTGCTGAATGAAAAGTTTGGCTTTCACACAGTTGAGGAAGTCCGCACAGCCTACCTCGAACAGTCCAAAATTCGCCGCAGTCGTCAAGCACAGCAAGTGCTGGAAGACTACGACGTAGAGGAGAAGGAGACGGATTACGACGCAATGGATGAGTACGAGGATTAGTCTCAAACTTGCCACACCACTAGCGTATGGCGTTGCCCACTGCTTAACAGTGGGTTTTCTTAGCCCACCCACCCCTTAACCCGTTTCACGGCGATTGTTTGGATTTTATGGATTGTAACTGGCGATCGCCCACCGGACGCACCCACAGTACACAAGCGCCCTGGCTTGCCTTTTGTCCCTGTAGCTCCAATGTCACCCCAAGCTGTTTGGTCTGTTGCTCACAGGGCAGCGTCTTGCCCTGCACGTTGAGTAAATCTCGATTCCACT
The DNA here is from genome assembly GCF_059505485.1 of Stenomitos rutilans. NCBI lineage: Bacteria > Bacillati > Cyanobacteriota > Cyanophyceae > Leptolyngbyales > Leptolyngbyaceae > Stenomitos > Stenomitos rutilans. Next base: position 436 of record NZ_JCACKR010000149.1, on the reverse strand, counting down.
CCAGCAGATGCTTCGCAAACCTGCCGTCGGCACTCATCGCCCAGTGCAACGCATTCGCTGCCTCCAGCGTCAGTTGGCGTGGTTGACCGGGCGCATAAACTATCTGTGCCTGTTGTGCCTGACTCCAGGCGATACCAAGTGCCCCACCCACCCCAACTGCCACCAGCAAAAGAGTGCCAGCAATCACGGTGGAAGCAGCACTGAAGGTATGCACCAGCTTGTCGAAGGTCGTTTTGCGGATGAGGGACTGCACGGACTCCGCGATCGCTTTCTGCTGCGCTTTAACGGCAGTGCGTTCATACTGCTCTAGCCCTTGCTGATAGTTTTGAAGCTGCCCGTAAACCCGCTCTTCCCACTGGTCAAACAGAGTAGACAATTCCCCCGTGTGAAATGTCAATTACATAGACCGATTTCAAGCATCAATTTTCTCCTCCTT
>NZ_JCACKR010000148.1:0-21338 GCF_059505485.1 Stenomitos rutilans | reverse complement strand
GATCTGGTTTTTCATTCACCACTACAATGCATCCTTACCTCTTTAGCACTACCCATCAATTTAGGGGATGGAGCCAAAGCAGCTACCTATTATCAGCAAGCGTTAGTCCTCTACCGGGAGAGCAAAGACCGTCAGGGAGAAGGGCAGACGATCGGCAATTTGGCTCAGCTTGCCTACAATCGAGGGGATTACCCCGGCGCGATCGCCGCCTACGACCAAACGATTGCGATCGCCCGTGAGATTAAAGACCGACAGCTAGAGGCCAACAGTCTTGGTAGCTTGGGTGTGGTTTATTACAGCCTGAGTGACTACGCAAAAGCGACGACCTATGCGCAACAGCAGTTGACGATCGCACGCAGCCTCACTGATCGCCTAGGTGAAGCTGCCGCACTCAACAATTTGGGCAATAATTTCTACGCGCTGGGTAACTATGGGCAGGCGATCGCTTACCTGGAGCAACGGCTGACGATCGCGCGGGAGATTCAGGATCGGTTGGGCGAGGCACAGTCACTGGGCAACTTGAGTAGCATTTACTACGATTTGGGCGATTATTCCAAAGCGATCGAAGTTGCGTTTAAGGGGTTGACGATCGCCAAAGCCATCCAAAATCCAGCGGTTGAGGCTGCGTTTCTCACCAAGTTGGGCAATCTTTACTACATCAACCAGGATTTTTCTAAAGCGATCGAGTATCACGAAAAACGTTTGACTACGGCGCGGGCAACCGATGATACAAGCGGCATTGGGCTTTCGCTCACGAATTTGGGCAACGTGTATCGCTCAATGGGGCAGTACGCAAAGGCGATCGACTATCACCAGCAAGCACTCGTACTGGCTCGTCAGATGAACGACAAACCGGGCGAAAGCACGATTTTGGCAAACCTGGGGGTGGAATACGACGAGCAAGGACAGTTTGCTCAGGCGATCGCGGCTCATCGGCAGGCGTTGGCGATCGCGCGTGCCATCAAAGATCCCGCGACCGAAGGGTTGGTGCTAAACAACTTAGGCAACACGCTCTTTCAAACCCGGCAGTATGCTGAAGCCGAAGCCACCCTCCTGGCAGGACTCAAGACCTGGGAAACACTACGAACAACCTTGGGTAACAACGATCGCAACCAGATTTCGCTCTTTGACCAACAAGCACGCACCTACCGCCTGTTACAACGAGCGTTAGTGGCTCAAAAGAAAACCGATGCCGCACTGGAGATCGCCGAACGAGGACGAGCAAGGGCCTTTGTGCAACTACTCGCGCGACGGTTGGCAGAGATCGATCGCCGCTCATCGGAACAATCGCCGCTGGCCGAAAGCCCACCCCCCACGATCGCTCAAATCAAGCAAATCGCCAAAGCTCAAAACTCAACCCTGGTGCAGTACTCCATCACCTATAAAGACATTCTGGTAGACGGGAAGGTGCAACCGCGTGAAGCGGAATTGTTAATTTGGGCGATCGCGCCTAGCGGCACCATTACCTTTCGCAGCGTTGACCTCAGTGTATTGGGGAAAACTGGCATCACATTGAATGACCTGGTCGCAACCAATCGAGACAGTATTGGCATCCGAAGACGCGGTTTAGATTTAACCATTAGCATGCAGCCTCGGCCAACCGAGCAGCCCTCTACAGAAGCAGCGCGTCGTCGTGCAGCCCAGCTTTACACCCTGCTCATTCAGCCGATCGCCAATGCCTTGCCCAAAGACCCCAACGCCCGCGTCACCTTTATTCCCCAGCGATCGCTCTTTCTGGTGCCCTTTGCTGCCCTGCAAGACCCATCCGGTAAGTACCTGATCGAGCGCCACACGATTTTGACGGCACCATCGATTCAGGTGTTGGGTTTGACGCATCAGCAACGGGAGAAGAGAGGAGTGAGGAGTGAGGCGAGAGGGGTGAGAGGGCAGGGAAATTCACCCGACTTCCCACTCCCCACTTCCGGCTCCCTAGTTGTCGGCAATCCCACAATGCCGTTAGTGTCTCTGCAAAATGGAGAGCCAGCGGAACAGTTGGCGAGTTTGCCTGGGGCAGAGTTAGAAGCAAAGGCGATCGCGCCACTTCTTGGTACACAGGCCATTACGGGCGATCGAGCAACCAAGGTGGTGATCGTTCAGCAAATGCCACAGGAACGCATGATTCACCTCGCAACGCATGGACTGCTAGATGATGTCAAAGGCTTGGGCATTCCAGGGGCGATCGCGCTGGCTCCCTCTGGCAAAGACAACGGCTTACTCACTGCCGACGAAATTCTGGATTTGAAGCTAACCGCTGAACTCGTCGTGTTGAGTGCTTGCGATACGGGACGGGGACGTTTAACGGGCGATGGGGTCATTGGGCTATCGCGATCGTTTATCGCAGCGGGTGTGCCTAGCTTGATCGTGTCGCTTTGGGCCGTTCCCGATGCCTCTACCGCTTTCTTGATGACCGAGTTTTACCAGAACCTCAAAAAAACGCCTGACAAAGCACAGGCACTGCGACAAGCCATGCTAGCGACGCTGAAGAAATACCCAAACCCTAAAGACTGGGCGGCGTTTACGCTCATTGGGGAAGCGGAGTAGGGGGAGAATTGTTGGCTGCTAAAGCCCGTAAACCCTTTCAGGCATCCAGGAAAGGGTATACAAGAAAGGGGATTAATTGAAAGCCCTTGGTCATTCTGAAGACGTTAGAAAGAATCATCAACAGGCTGAACGAATGTTGATCTGGCTGAGATAAACTCTCTGTACCACTCCTTAATCTACAGGACTTACGCGTTGTGACCAAAACCTCGGAAGTCTGAGCCACTCCGGTAGTCAAGATGCTTGGTTCCTGGTTAAAACCTCCGAGGTTTGTATAAGCCCTTATTTAGTTGCTTAAAGCCCTATTGTTATGAAATTTTCTCTTCTCATTTTGCTGCTCTTTGCTGGTGGGCAGATGCTACTGGATGGCGTTCTGCCCTTCAAGGCTTATGGACTCTCTTCTTCAGAGCTATCTGTAGCAACGACAGCAAACACCGCGATCGATCGCCTTGCGTTATCTCCAAAACCACCTGTGAACGATCGTGTGTTGATTGAATCCAAAACCGTCACCTTCACCCGTGGCAAAAAGGGACAGGACTATCCAGATTACAAAGAAGCCACTATCAAATATCCGCAAGTGACGGGACTAACCGATCAAACGGTGTTGCAAAACGTGCAAACAGCCATCGGCCTCAAGAGTGTCATCGGGCAATCCTTAGACGAGTTGCGGACTGAGTTTCAAGAAGCCTGGTGGCTGAGCGAAATTGACTATACCGTTAATTACAACCAGAACTCGCTGTTGGATCTCACTTTTACGATTAGCGGTGTGGGTGCCTATCCCAGCACCTACGAAAAACATCGGTTGGTGAGCTTGAAAACGGGCAAGGTGCTGAAAGCGTCGGATGTGTTTAAAAAGGAATCCTTTGGGGCGATCGCGGTGATAGTCAACAAGGCAATGCAAGCTGAGATGAAACAGGCGACCGCTACTGGCGATCAGGGTGGTGCCGATATCCGAGATCAGCTCAGCAACAAGCGCTTTCAAATCAGAAACCTGAATGCTTTTTCAATTAACGACAAAGGAGTTACGTTTCTCTACGATTTCAACTTTCCCCACGTCATTTTGGCGCTGCAACCATCCGGTAGATACTTTTTCAGCTATGACCAGTTAAAGGTGTATATCAAACCAGACGGTGCGCTAGGTGTCTTTCTACCCAAAACCGCTGCGGGTATTCGAGGCTAGGCAACCAACTCACATAACTAACGCACATTGAACGTTTAGCGCTATTGCAGAAATCACTAGGAGTGCTTATGTATGGATTGGTCAATAAGGCGATCGAAGGGATGATCCGCAGCCAGTTTGGAGCCGAAACCTGGGAAACCATTAAGCAGGCTGCCGCTGTGCGAGTGGAGGTTTTTGTTAGCATGGAAGCCTACCCCGATGACATGACCCACCGCTTGGTCAAAGCCGCCAGCCAAACTTTAGGCTTATCGGCAGCAGACATTATGCAAGCCTTTGGCGAATATTGGGTACAATACACTGCCCAAGAAGGCTATGGTGAGCTTTTGGAAATGGCTGGCGATACACTTCCTGATTTTCTACAGAATCTGGATAATCTCCATGCACATGTGGGAGTGGTGTTTCCGCAACTCCAGCCGCCGTCCTTTGAATGTACCGCATTAGCAGCAGACTCACTCAACCTGCACTATCGGTCAAATCGCGAAGGGTTGGCTGAAATGGTGGTAGGACTGGTGAAGGGGTTAGGCACACGGTTTGATACACCCGTGACTGTAACTCAAACCCAGAGTCGGCAGACAGGAGCCGAACATGACGAGTTTTTGGTGCGTTATCACCCTCCTCAAACTGACCATGACTCACCTTCCCCTTAGCTTGTCGCCAGCCTTATTTGCCCAGGCCTTTCCGTTTCATCTAGTGATCAACCAAGATCTGGCAATCTTACAGGCCGGTGAGGTTTTGCAGCGGCTAATCCCACACCCTTTGGTGGACAGTACTTTGGGGCAGCACTTCCGTATCTATCGTCCGAATATTGCCCTTGACTTTACAAGTATTCTGCAACAAACGCGATCGCTGTTTTTGCTACAGTCACTGCACAAACCCATGCAACTCAAGGGGCAGATGCTGTATGCCGAGGAGCCAGCACTCCTCTTTTTTCTAGGTTCTCCCTGGCTAACAGACACTGCTAGCCTTAGCCCGTTGGGCCTTAAGTTGAAAGATTTTGCGATTCATGATCCAGTTGTAGATTTCCTGTTTTTGCTACAGGCGCAAACCATTGCTCTGGCGGAGATGAAGACACTCACCGAGCAGCTTTCGCAGCAAAAGACCCAACTGCACGCAGAGATTGTGGAACGGCAGCACGCTGAACGTCAGGCTCAACTGTATCAGGCCTCTCAAATTCAGGTGAAGGAGTTGGAAAAGCTCAATCAGTTAAAAGATGACTTTTTAAGTACGGTCTCTCACGAATTACGAACGCCAATTTCCAACATGAAAATGGCAATTCATTTGCTTAAGCTGTCTCCAACAGAAGCTCAACGCAGCCGTTATCTAGACATCTTGCAAGCCGAATGTGCTAGAGAAGCCCATCTCATTGATGATCTATTGGATTTACAACGCTTGGAATCCAGCAGCAAATCGTTAGAACTCACCACCATTCACCTTAAAAACTGGCTAACCACCGTTATCGAACCGTTTCGGGAACGCACACAAGCCTGCCAGCAAACATTGCAGGTTAATCTGATGCAGGACATTCCCGACTTCATCTCCGACTCTGCCTGTTTAGAGCGAGTCCTCGCAGAATTATTGAACAATGCCTATAAATACACACCGCCCGGTGAAAAGATTACGGTGACGGCACAAGTACATGCGTGCGATCGCCCTGAAACAAACGCCAGTACGGCTAAGTCAGGTGATTGCATCCTGCTGCGTGTCTGCAATTCAGGTGTGGAAATTCCAGCTCATGAGTTGCCCTTAATTTTTGAGAAATTTTACCGCATTCCGGGCAGCGATCCGTGGAAACGGGGTGGTACGGGTTTGGGCTTGGCGCTAGTGCAGAAATTGGTGGCACATTTAGGCGGTAGTGTTCAGGCTGAAAGTGCGCCCAATCAAACGTGGTTTACGATTAAATTGCCGATCGCACTAGCACGCTTAGCCGAGCAGACGTGAACTGTGCGTCTCTCCCATCATCTGTACGAACGAGGGGTGCAGAACGCTTACTTAAAGCTCTCTACACCCCAATAAAGTGAGTTGTTTGAACGATCGCCTTACAGCTCCTTTACCGAAGAAACCAGTTGTGCCACCATGTCTTTTGCACCGCCAAACAGCATCATGGTTTTGTCTTTGTAGAACAGTTCGTTTTCGACTCCGGCAAACCCATTACTCATGCCGCGCTTAATGACGATCGTGTGCTGGGCGCGATCGACTTCTAGAATCGGCATGCCGTAGATCGGGCTACCCGCATCGCTCCGAGCCGCAGGGTTAACCACATCGTTTGCGCCAATGACCAAGGCTACATCCGTGCGATCGAACTCTGGGTTGATATCATCCATATCGTAAAGCTGGGGATAGGGCACATTTGCCTCCGCCAGCAGCACATTCATATGTCCCGGCATCCGTCCGGCTACGGGATGAATGGCATACTTCACATCCACACCCAAGCGTTCTAGCTGGTCTGCCAGTTCACGTACAGCGTGTTGCGCCTGAGCGACTGCCATTCCATAGCCCGGCACAATAACCACCGATTTGGCATAGCCCAACATCATCGCACCTTCTTCGGGATCGATGGTTTTCAGCATCTTGTCCTGAGTGCTGCCTGCTGCGCCACCTTCCACCTTCTTGCCCGACCCAAACGCGCTAAAGAGTACGTTCGTGATCGATCGGTTCATCGCCTTGCACATAATTTCGGTCAGGATGATGCCCGATGCACCCACCAATGCGCCCGAAATGATCAGCATATTGTTCATCAGCACAAAACCCGCCGCACTGGCTGCCAGTCCTGAGAACGAGTTCAGCAGCGAGATGACGACAGGGGTATCGGCACCGCCGATCGGCAGCACAAACAGCACGCCCAGCACGAGCGAAATACCGACCAGTGCCAGAAAAACGCTGGTTTCTTTAGGGTTGACAACCAAATAGGCACTGCCTGCTAAAAAGCCAGCTAACAGTGTGATATTAAACGGTTGCTGCAACGGAAAGGTAATTGGCGCACCCGTGATCAGCCCTTGCAGTTTCACAAACGCCAGCAAGCTTCCGGTAAAGGTAATGCCACCAATCAACACGCTGAGAATGATGGTGATCGTTTCATCCACAGGAATTGCAGCAGTACCGTGAATGACCTTCCAAAATTCACCCACAGCAACCAGGGCTGAAGCCGCTCCCCCAAAACCATTGAGCAAGCCAACCATCTGCGGCATCGCGGTCATTTCTACTCGTTGCGCCATAATCGCACCGATCGCCGATCCAATGGCAATGCCAAGCAGCACCATTTCGTAGTTCAGCACAGCGCGATCGAGCAGCGTCGCGACGATCGCAATCAGCATCCCGATCGCGGCGAGTAAATTGCCCTTCCTCGCAGTAGCAGGTGATCCCAACTGCTTCAAGCCAATAATAAAGAGGGCAGATGCGGTGAGATAGCTCAACTGAATGCCCGTGGGTAAAAACGTTGGTAAGAAATCCATTATGCTTTCACCTCTTTTTTCTTAAACATTTGCAGCATGCGATCGGTCACCAAAAACCCACCGACGACGTTGATCGTTGCCAACACCACCGCAATCAAGCCGAGAATAACGGTCAAACTCCAGTTGCGATCGCCCGCCACCAGCAACGCACCCACGATCGCAATACCCGAAATCGCGTTAGAACCCGACATCAACGGTGTATGCAGCGTTGGCGGAATTTTGTTAATGACTTCAAACCCAATAAATGATGCCAGTACAAAGACAACCAGTCCGGCAATTAATCCTTCTGCCATTGTTTGAAATTCCTTGGATGAGGGAATAGGGAGTCGAGAGTTGGCAGGAGAAGGCTAAAGGCTAAAAGCTGGCCGCTGATTGCTCAACTCAAAACTCAAAACTCAAAACTTTTACTTAGCTGCCACAGGTTCGCCTAGTAGATCGCGCACGCGCTGATTTTTTACCTCGCCCGCATGCGCTACGCACGTACCGCTGATAATGTCATCCTCAAAGTTCAAAGCCAGCGCATTGTCTTTGACCAGATATTGCACCAGCGTCAGAAGATTTTTGGCATACATCTGGCTGGCATGAACTGGCATTGTGGACGGCAGATTGGTAGGCCCAATAATCGTTACGCCATGACGAACCACATCTTTACCCGCTTCTGAACCTTCGCAGTTGCCGCCCTGGTCGGCTGCCATATCAACGACGACAGAACCGGGCTTCATCTGAGCGATCATGTCGGCTGTAACCAGTCGGGGAGCTTTGCGACCGGGCACTTGAGCCGTGGTGATCACAATATCAGAGAGTTTGACGTGTTCGGCGATCGCTTCCTGGGTCTTTTGCTTAGCGGCATCCGAAACCTCTTTAGCGTAGCCACCTGCTGCCACCGTTTCTTCTTCTAGCTTCACTTCAACAAACTTAGCGCCCAAGCTTTGCACTTCTTCTTTCACCGCAGGACGAATGTCAAAGGCTTCGACCACAGCCCCAAGACGACGCGCCGTCGCGATCGCCTGCAACCCAGCCACCCCTGCACCAATCACAAATACCTTTGCAGGGGGAATTGTGCCAGCCGCAGTCGTCAGCATCGGGAAGAATTTAGGTAACGCTGCCGCTGCAATGAGAGTCGCTTTGTAGCCAGCCACCCCCGCTTGGGACGATAGCGCATCCATGCTTTGCGCTCGACTGGTACGTGGAATCAGTTCAATGCTCAGGGCAGTCACCTTGCGATCGGCCAGTCGCTTAATGCCACCTGGGTTGCCCAGCGGGTCAAGAAAACTAATCAGCGTCGCGCCTTCATGCAGCAGATCCGCCTCATGCCGCCCATCTTCCCGTTCCCGTGGTGGGCTGACCTTTAGCAAAATATCGGCTTCACCCCATAAATGCGCTGCGTCGGCAATCACGGTTGCTCCTGCGGCTTCATAGGCCGCATCTGCAAAAAACGCTTTTTCACCTGCGCCTGCTTCCACCCAAACCTCTAAACCCTGTTTGACCAATCGACTCACCGTGTCTGGGATCAGAGCCACTCGGCGCTCCCCCATATCGATTTCCTTCGCAACACCAATCTTCATGAATGCTCCTTTTCAGACAGTGGGTTTTTCCAGGCAAAGATTGTTTTGCATGGCTCAACGCACATGGCAATCTTGCTGAAGGCTTAAGCGTTTGCTTTGTTTTAGCCTGCGGAGGTGTTGGTGACACCAGTGTACGTTCGCTAAGGTTGCTGAACCAGAGCGTTCGATCGCGCCAAGACGATCGTCTCGACCCTGTATCCTAAGGTCGCTTACCAAAAATGCTGTCAGTTCTTTAACTTGTCTTATGATTCCGGCTTATAGGTTGAGCAGCTACCAATAACAAAATTTTTCTATCAAACGATTTCTTTTTGCAACACTTTGTCACTAACCCGTAACGCACAGGACGCACTTTGCCAAAACTTCGGAGGTTTAAACAACAACATTGTTTGTGGTGCCTGATTCTGGTTCAAACCTCCGGGATTTGCGTTAGCCCGATTAATTTCAGTTTTGAGTTTGCAACAGTCGCCAGTTACCCATCAAACATGAACACTGCATGGAACTTGCCTTACCTGAAAATTGGAGCCTGCTTTCCCTGCTGCCTCTTCACGCCTGCTGCTCATTGAGTTTTCCCCGGCGAGGGCACTTTTAGCAACCCTTACCGTCTGAGGGATCGCTAGGCGCTTTCGGCATAGGCAGCTAGTTCGGTCACTAATGGTGGCTGCTAGAGTAGCACTTCGGTTAGCTATCACCTGAAGTTAAAGCTGAAAGCTAGGGTACAACGATGAGCGATCGTACTCATTAACCTCGATAGACTTTATCCTGATAGAGTCTATGTAGCGCGAAGCTTAGCAATCTGTTCACTAAATCTCTGCCAATTGAGTAATCCGACTATGTTTCCTAAACTTTCTGTTAAACGTGCGTTGTCTGGGCTAGCGATCGCAGGCGTACTGGTCGCAGGGCTACCGCTATTGAGTATGGCTCAGGGATTGCCAGGTCTCACTATTTTTGGTGGTGTCAAAGGCGAAGATAATTTGAACTACCGTCTGGACTTTGGTGGCAGAGCCAACGTGGCTGGCGAACGTTATCGCTTGAGAATTCCGGCTAAAAAGATGAAGCTGGCAGTAGCTCAGTTCTCGATCGCCTATCCTGACTACTTTAGAGGTGAATTTGACCCCAAAGATGTTGAAGTCATCGTTAAAGACAAGGCAGTACCACTTCAAGAGGTGAATTGGAACAAGGAAAATAACTTTATTGAAATTTTCCCCACCCAGCCTATCCCCGCAGGCAACAGTGTTGAAATTCAGCTTGCGAACGTGCGCAATCCCAATTCTGGCGTGTACTACTTCAATTGCCAGGTGCTCTCACCCGGCGATACCCCGCTTCTACGCTACCTTGGCACGTGGGTGATTTCGATCGACAATGGTTAGTCAAGCGCAGTTTCTGTTGGCGTAGAATTGGCAGGGCCACCAACGATAAATTTCAGGTGGCGCTGCCAGTCGAAGCAATGGTACGATTAAAAGCTGTGGCTTTTTAGAGCTTTCAATGGGAACTGCGGGAGACGCGAATAATGACAAAACGGACTTTAGGCGGCACCAGCCGCAAACGAAAGAGAACCTCCGGCTTTCGAGCGCGCATGCGGACTGCAACAGGTCGGCGCGTCATTCAAGCACGTAGAACCAAGGGGCGCTTTCGTTTGGCTGTTGCTTAGGTTCGGCGCATTTTAATGTAGAAGACGTGGCACTCTCTAAGGCAAATCGTCTTAAATCCAGGCAGGACTTTAATGCGGTCTACCGTAAAGGCAGACGACAAAGGTCTCGCCATTTGACGCTGGTCATACAACGTCGGTTAGCCACAGAAGTGCCCAAGCACCATCACAAATTGAACTCGTCAACCACGGTTGCAATTGCACTGGAGCCAACACGGGTAGGCATTTCGATCAGTCAGAAGGTCAGTAAGCGTGCTGTTGTCCGTAACCGCATCAAGCGGTGGCTTCGGGTGGCGGCACGTCTTTTGCTGCCAAGGTTCCCAACTGGGTGGGATATGATTGTGATTGTGCATCCAGAGGCAACGCAGTGCGATTATCGACAATTTCTGCAAGAATTAGAGCAGTTGCTGATAAACGCTGAGGTATGTGATGGGCATTAGTGAAGATATTTATTACGAGGGTGGCCCTCACGTGGGCGACTTGATTGTGAACTTGCTGTTAGGATTTACAGTCATTTGCTTGCCGCTCACTGTGGGTGCTGTTGTAAGAGCACTCTGGCTGCGCTATCGCATCACCAGTCGGCGGATTTCAGTCACAGGTGGTTGGATGGGACGCGATCGTGCAGACATTATTTATTCCGAGATTGTCAAAGTTGTAACGGTTCCCCGCGGTTTGGGGCTTTGGGGCGATATGGTCATCACGCTTAAAGATGGTAGCCGTCTGGAGTTACGTTCTCTGCCCAACTTTCGCGCCACTTACGACTATATCAACTCAAAGCTCACTCCCAGAGCGCAATCTGCTAGCGGAGCTGTAGGTAGTTAGAGCTAAGATACCTTCGGGCGATCGTCTCTACTGGTGTAATACCCCATTGGTGTGATACCCCTACTTGCTGACCGTCCACTATGCACAGCTATGCTGGACGGAGCTAAGTAGATTTGATCTTAGGCTGCTAAATTCAAATTGAACAACGTACAAGAGGCGACTTCGGCGCATGGACTTCGGTATCGGGTTTATTTCCAACAATATAATGCTGCCGATCCTAGATTTTTTCTACGGGATCGTACCAAGCTATGGACTCGCTATTGTCTCTTTGACGTTGGTGATCCGGTTTGCACTCTACCCATTGAGTGCAGGCTCTATTCGCAGTATGCGGCGTATGAAGGTTGTGCAACCTGTCATGCAAAAGCGGCAGCAGGAGATTCGTGAACGCTACAAAGATGACCCTGCCAAGCAGCAAGAAGAAATGGGCAAGGTGATGAAAGAGTTTGGCAATCCGCTTGCGGGCTGCCTGCCACTCTTGTTCCAGATGCCTATTTTGTTCGCACTGTTTGCCACGCTACGTGGATCGCCCTTTTCAGACGTGCCTTACTCCATCAACCTTCAGATCTTGCCAAAAGAGCAGATCGAGCAAATTCAACCGCAAGCCTTCACAACTCCGCCTCAAAATATTTATGTTGCAGATGGAATACATGCACCTGTAACAGCCATTCTCTCTGGTGGCAACAAGCTGGCTGTGGGTGAAAAGACAAAGGTTGACTTTCAAACGGTTGAAGGGAAATCGCTACAGGCACTCTTAGAAAAATATCCTGAGACAAAGCTAGCGCCTCGGTTTGAAGTCGCCACTGGAGCAGAACGGGTCAAGCTTAACAATGACGGCACGATCGAAGCTTTAGAACCCGGCGATGTCACCATTAAGGGCGTCGTTCCAGGTTTAGCGGCAGATAAGGGCTTTCTGTTTATTGACAAGCTTGGACGAGTGGGCGCGATCGATCCCGATGGAGTTATCCATTGGGACATTGTAGGCATGATCGTTTTCTTTGGTCTCAGTCTTTATGTCAACCAGTTGCTGTCAGGTCAGGGTAAGAGCGCAAACGCAAATCCGCAGCAAGACACCATCAACAAAATCACGCCTGTGCTGTTTTCGGGCATGTTCTTTTGGTTCCCACTGCCTGCTGGGGTATTGATGTATATGACGATCGCCAACGTCTTCCAAACCGCGCAAACCTTCGTGCTGTCGAGAGAGCCACTGCCGGAAGAAATCCAGAAGCTTGTCGAAGCAGAAGAAAAAGCAGCCGAAAGCAAAGCAGCCGTTTTGCCCTTTGAGCCAGGTAAACCGAAGAAAGAAGACGTGAAGGCGTCCAAAAAGGCACCAGAAGTAAAGCCTAAGGCACCAGAAGCAAAGCCTAAAGCACCAGAGGCGAAGACAAGGACAACCAAAGCAAAAGTCAAAGAACCCAAAGTCAAAGAATCGAAACCGATCGAGGTTAAGGCTGAGGTCGTTAAAGACAAAGCTGAGCCAGCGCACACAAAAGCGGCGGAAGCAAAGCATGTCGCAGCCGTTGAAGAAACCATAGAGGCTGTACCCTTGGTCGATCGAGAGCACCCAGAACAAGAAGCTTGAGGTGAGTGTATGGATGTCAATCAGATGCAGCGTGGGCAGCAATGGTTGGAGGAACTGCTGCGTTTAGCTGGATTACCCGCAGATGTGACAACCACACTGAACTCAAGCTTTGCTGAGGAAAGCTGTTGGCTCACGATCGATGATACAGATTTGCTGCCAGAGCAGATCCAAACCATGATAGGGACTGGGGGGTCGGTGCTGGATTCGATTCAGTATTTGACCAATGCGATCCTAAACCTGAGCCAGGATCGTGATCAGCAGAAAGCATTTACCGTTGAGTTAGCTGGCTATCGGCTGCGTCGCTATGCAGAACTGAAAACCATTGCAGAACAGGCAGCGGCTGAGGTGCGAAAGGCGGGTGAAGAGTTTGAGCTTAAAGCCCTCTCGTCTGCTGAGCGTCGTCAGGTGCATACAATGCTAAAAGAGTACGAAGACCTGGAAACGTTCAGTCGTGGGCAGGAACCCGATCGTCGTTTAGTGATCCGTCCCCTGCGATCTTGATCGGGAGGCTCATTCCTGTCGACTAACAAGAACTTAAGCAGGCTATGCACAGGGTTGTGGCGCAGCACCGCCGCTCACTCAAAAATAGCCAATGGGTAGAAGAGGAGCATCCCCTATGGATACAATTCATATTCCACAGTTGACGAAAGCGCCTCAACAAACTGAGGTCATTGACTTTAGCGAACCAATTCCTGGATTGGAGACTCTGACGCCTGTCCAGGGACAAATGAAGGTAACGCATCGGGGAAGCTACCTCGACGTTTCGGCGAAGGCAGAGACCATTGTGACTCTCACCTGCCATCGGTGCTTGCAGCAATACAACTACCGCCTGTCGATCGCACCATCCGAACTCATCTGGTTGGATGAAACGAGCGATCAGGTCGATCCGGTACTGCTTGATCGAGACATTAGTGCAGAAGACCTCGTTGAAACGCTGCCGCCCAAAGGCACCTTTGACCCGACTACTTGGCTCTACGAACAGTTGTGTTTAGAACTCCCGCAGCGGCAACTGTGCGATCAAGCCTGTAAAGGCATCGAACTGACGACAGCCGAATCACTCGCACCTACCATTGATCGTCGTTGGGCTTCTCTTGAAACCTTTAAAGATCAGCTTCGTGGTTGAGCAAAAGCGCTAAATTAAGGCATGGTTGCGTTATTTTGATCCGTCTGTTATGAGCTTCAGCGATGAGTTTGAGTTGTTGCTGCGGGCACGGTATCCGCTGCTTTACATTCCGACCCGTGAAGAAGAGCGGTTAGAAGCCGCGATCGCCCAGGCAGCTAAACAGGGCAATCGCGCGGTCTACCTATGGGATTTTGTGGATGGCTATCAGGGCAATCCAAACGATGCAGGCTTTGGCAAACGCAATCCGCTTCAGGCGCTAGAGTTTGTCGAAAAGCTACCTGTCACGGCTGCTGCTATCTTCATCCTGCGAGATTTTCAGCGCTTTTTAGAGGACGTTGCGATCGCCCGGAAGCTCCTCAATCTGGCGCGGTTGCTGAAGTCACAGCCCAAGAATATTGTGATTCTCTCCTCGCAAATCACTATTCCAGATGAGCTGAGTGAAGCACTGACGATCCTGGAATTCCCTTTGCCGGATGCTGCCGAAATTAGAGTTGAAGTCGAGCGTCTACTCGCTGCAACGGGTCGAACCTTAGAAGCCCGCGTGCTGGATGAGTTGGTGCGCTCCTGCCAGGGGCTATCGTTGGAGCGCATTCGTCGCGTACTCGCACGCGCGATCGCTACTCATGGTGAACTCCGTCCCGAAGACGTGGACCTGGTTTTAGAAGAAAAGCGCCAAACGATTCGTCAGACCCAGATTCTAGATTTCTATCCAACTACGGCGAACATTTCAGATATTGGAGGGCTGGATAATCTCAAAGACTGGTTGCTGCGGCGCGGCGGAGCCTTTTCAGAACGGGCCCGGCAGTACGGTTTGCCCCATCCCAGAGGACTTTTGCTGGTGGGCATTCAAGGCACGGGTAAATCGCTGACGGCAAAGGCAATCGCGCACCACTGGCACCTGCCGCTGCTGCGGTTGGATGTGGGGCGTTTGTTCGCTGGACTGGTCGGTGAATCAGAATCCCGCACGCGCCAGATGATCCAGCTTGCCGAAGCGCTTGCCCCCTGCATTTTATGGATTGACGAGATCGATAAGGCGTTTGCTGGCGTTGACGGTCGAGGGGATGCAGGCACCACTAGCCGCGTGTTTGGCACCTTCATCACCTGGCTTGCCGAAAAGACCACGCCTGTTTTTGTCGTCGCAACGGCTAATAACATTCAATCGCTGCCTGCGGAGATGTTACGCAAAGGCCGTTTTGACGAGATCTTCTTTGTCGGCTTACCCAGCCAGGAAGAGCGTCAGGAAATTTTTTCGGTGCACCTGTCACGGCTACGACCCCACAATTTGAAACAGTACGATCTGGAGCGGCTGGCCTATGAGACACCTGATTTCTCGGGTGCCGAAATTGAGCAAACGCTGATCGAAGCCATGCATCTTGGGTTTAGCCAGAATCGTGACTTTACAACCGACGATATTTTAGAGGCTGCGAGTCAGACTGTACCGCTGGCACGTACCGCCCAGGAGCAAATTCAGTTTTTGCAAGAGTGGGCCGCTGCTGGGAAAGCACGCTTGGCCTCCAAGCACAGTAGCTTGAGTACCCGCATTCAGCGGCAGATGCATCAACCCGATTGATAGACGCTACAATGCTGCCAGCGTGATGCATAGAGAAGTGTGATGAGTTGGTCAGATTTAGTAAAAGTCTTGAGTGGGGTTCTGCTGGCGATCGCCCTAATGGTAGGCGGATGTTTTCTGGCGGCCCAGTATGTGATTGCTCAATTCACAGCGCCCCCACCCAAACCAATGTTCCCAAACGACAATCCTTCCAAAGCAACAGCGCAGCCAGTTCCTTCAGCCAAGCCTGTTGCAGCCCAACCATCACCAAAACCTAGCCCCAGCGCCAGCCCAACGCCTTCAGCGACTCCTAGTACAACAGGTTATCGTGCCCGTATCACCTTGTCGCAGGGCTTAAACCTACGTGAAAGTCCAAGCCGAGATGCAGCCCGCATTGGGGGCGTGGTGGCAAATGCACGCATTACAGTGCTGGAGGAAAGCCCCGATCGCCAATGGCAGCGTATTCGCTTAGAGGATAGTGGTCGAGAAGGGTGGGTGAAAGCTGGCTATGCTGAACGGGTTAACCCGTAGGCGGTTGCCCTGGCTCACTCTCTGAGTTAAATATTTCTCCAAGCCAGCATTGCCAAGCGCTGATGCACCTATCAGTTTTGAAGGTTGCCTAGCTTGTCACCATTGAGGTGAGACGAGTCTGCATGCCGTCCTAGCGCCTTGGTTATTGCTATATCATAAAAATTAAGGGTGCCCGGAAAAGCAGGCGCATCATCGGTTGATGCCGTGAATAGGCAAACCCACTGCTGGCACGTTTTAGCTGAAGTCGATCGAAGGATTGAGCAATGTATGTCATTCAAGTGAATGAACAAGACTGGCTTGTAGGCATTTGGAGAGGATGGTTGACCTTGTCGCTCAGTCCGTCTAATGCCTTGGTCTATCGCTCGCTGGCAGCAGCCG
This sequence comes from Stenomitos rutilans, assembly GCF_059505485.1. Lineage (NCBI taxonomy): Bacteria > Bacillati > Cyanobacteriota > Cyanophyceae > Leptolyngbyales > Leptolyngbyaceae > Stenomitos > Stenomitos rutilans. Next base: position 4,979 of record NZ_JCACKR010000148.1, on the reverse strand, counting down.
AAAGCGCCACGCACTATTACAATGAAGTCGCGCCTGGAAGAGATTACACCATTCACCCCGTATGTCGGGCAGTCACTGCCGTTCGATAGAGGTCATCGCTTGATCGTACCCATTGCTTTCGTCAGGCAGAACGGAAACACTCAGTCTGGTTGTCGCCAAAGTTTTACCGTAGCATCCCAACTGCCACTAATGAGGACAGCTTTCGGTGAACTGCTGGCGGGTGCTTGGGCATCTACACCCATTGCTACTGACCAAACCCAGTTTGTGTGCCCTGTTAGGGAGTGTAGTAAGGCTCCAGTTTCTAGAGACCAGAGCTTAATGGTCATATCCTGGCTACCGCTAGCCAGAGTCGTCCCGTCAGGCGCGATCGCAAGCGTATTCACGGCACCTGTATGTCCAGCAAGCACCTGTTTGAGTTTTCCGGTCGGTACATCCCACAGACGAATCGTGCCATCGTCACTGGCGCTCACAAGTACGCGGCTATCAGGACTAAAGACGATCGCATTGATGGCATCCTGATGGTCTTCTAGCACATGAATGAGCGCGCCAGTTTTGCTGTTCCACATCCGCATGGTTTTGTCACGGCTACCGCTCACGATCGTTCCACCATCGGGACTAAAGGCAACCGCAATTACCCAGTGGGTATGACCTGTGAGCACCCGTGCCACCGTTTCGGTCGGAAGATGCCAGAGCCGAACCGTTTTATCCTGGCTACCGCTGGCAAGAAGTTGCCCATCAGGGCTAAAGCATACGGCCCGTGCCCAATCCGTATGACCATCCAGCGTTTGCAGACGTTCGCCGTTCTCCCAACGCCACAGCATTAGCCGTCGATCGTTATTACAACTGGCGAGCGTTTGTCCATCAAGGCTGACCGCGATCGCACGAATCCAGCCTGCATTCGCGGCAATGGTATGTCGTAGGGTACCCGTTGCTAAATCCCAAAGCTTAATCGTGCGATCACCGCTACCACTAGCAAAGCTCTGACCATCTGGATGAATCACTACCGCTCGTACCCAGCTTGAATGTTCCGTCAAGGTTTGTGTGCAGACCCAGGAAGGCGCGATCGGCGGTTGCAGTTGGCTGACAGGAGCCATTGTTTCTAGTGCGGCTGGCAGATGGGTTGATTGGTCAGGCGATCGTTGATGCCGCATCGCGCCAATCTGGACAGTCGATTGAGACTGGTAGCCATCAGCCGAGAGATGCAGCGCCTCCATCACAGACGGGTCATTAAGATCGCGCAAGACATCAGCAGCAGTTTGATAGCGTCGTTTCACAGCACTTTGCAGCAGTTTATCGAGCATATTGCCCAACGTTAAACTCATAGGACGGCTCAGGTGCTGCTGCCACTGCCAGCCCCCTTCCTCGGTATCGTATAAGTCTGCTGGCGGTATCTGGGTCAGCAAATAGATACAGGTCACGCCTAAGCTATAGAGGTCACTGGCAAAAACAGCACGACCGATCGCTTGCTCTGGTGCCACAAACGCTGGGCTCCCAATGCTAGTTCCCGTTTGGGCAAAATCAGAAGCGCTGAGCGTTTTAGCAGCCCCAAAATCGACCAGCACAAATTGCTTCGTGGTCGCACGACGAATAATGTTCTGGGGCTTGATGTCTCGATGGATCACATGATGACTGTGAATAAATGTCATCACAGGCAGCAGATCATTCAGCAAATACCAAACTTGTTCCTCACTGAAGGGGCCATGTTTCGCCGTTTCTTGCAGAAGATTCGCCCCATCAATAAACTCCTGCACAAGATACTGATACTCCTCCTGCTCAAAGTGTGCGAGTAACGCTGGAATCTGTGGATGCTCACCCAGCGCTTCTAGCTGTACAGCTTCACGCCGAAACAATTCACGCGCCTGTTCTGGGTCATGAACGCTGTAGTTTTGGGGGAAAAATTGCTTAATGACACACGTCGGGCGCGACGGTTTATATTCGTCTACTGCCAGAAAGGTGCGACCAAACCCACCCCGCCCGATCGCCTGTAAGGCCCGGTAGCGATCGCCCAATAACAACCTAAAGCCACACGTCGAACAGAACCTGGCATGATCAGGATTCTTCGGCACGCGGCAATAAGGATTCAGGCAATAGCTCATAGGAAAACGCAAAAGAGCATCCATGTTTATCGTAGATGTTCCGCACGCTTTCCTACTCACCTAAACGCTTTAGATTGTTACAGCGCTCGTTCATACAGCGGTTGCTGAAGCAGGCGAAAAAAAGGCAGACTCAACGCCTGCCTTGTAAAACCTTTTGATGTCGTTTGTATGGTGAACAAAAGAATCAGAAACCAAACTTATCTAAAACCGACAGCAGCCTGCCAAACAAAAGCGAGCAGCAAAAAGAAAACCGGGATTACAGGTAGCACGTCCACCAGGGGATCGAAAATAGAATAAGCTTCAGGCAATTTTGCTAAGAGCAACGCTGCTTCCATGTTATAAATGACCTCTTCAGCAAGAACTTCAGAATTTCTCCTGATTTTAACATGGTATGGAACGCACATTGAATCGAGAATACTCGCTTGAGAGCTGCACTTAAGAAACAAGCATTTAATAACTCCGGCATTCCTTGTAGGTGCGGCCGTGCGCACCTACCTGCTTATCGACAGCCAGTGCCCGAATTCTGCTGTAAAGCTGTTGTTAAAAATCGCTCGCCGAATGGCCTGCGTGAACTGCACCAGTTCCGTAATATTGTGAATCGAAAGCAGCGTATAGGCGAGTAGCTCTTGCGATCGCAACAAGTGACTGAGGTAAGCACGGCTAAAGTTTTGGCAGGTATAGCACCCACAGGTAGCATCCAGAGCGGTAAAGTCTTCACGAAATCTAGCATTGCGTAGATTCCAGCGATCGCCCTGCACTAAAGCGTTTCCATGTCGCGCCAACCGGGTTGGAATCACGCAATCGAACAAATCAACCCCTGCCGCGATCGCCTGCACCATTTCTCGATACGTGCCAACACCCATCAGATAACGGGGCTTCTCTGGCGGCAGCAAGGGTGTAGTTGCCTGCACGATCGCCTCAATGAGTTCGACTGGCTCTCCCACACTCACCCCACCGATCGCGTATCCCGGCAGATCAAGCTGCGCCAGTTGATCGGCAGCGAGACTACGGAGATCGGGATAAACGCCTCCCTGAACAATCCCAAACAGTGCCTGATCAGGCCGTTGATGGGCAGTAATACAACGTTTGAGCCAGCGGTAAGTCCGTTCGGTAGACTGTTTCACATCGTCGTAGCTTGCTGGATAGGGCGGACATTCATCAAACGCCATGATCACATCGGCCCCCAGCGCATTTTGGATGGCGATCGAGCGCTCAGGAGTCAGATGAATCATTTGTCCATCGCGGGGTGAACGAAAGGTCACGCCTTCCTCCTCGATCGTCCGCATCTCGCTCAAGCTGAAAACCTGAAACCCACCAGAATCCGTCAGAATAGGCCCATTCCATGCCATAAAGCGATGCAATCCCCCCGCCTTTGCCACAATGTATTCACCGGGCTGGAGGTGCAAATGATAGGTGTTTGCCAGTACAAGCTGTGCTCCCGTCGCCTGTAACTGGTCAGGAGTCACTGTCTTCACATTTGCCAACGTGCCAACAGGCATAAAGCGTGGAGTTTCAACCAGCCCATGAGGCGTTGCAAAGAGACCTGCTCGCGCTTTCGTTTTGCAACACAGCGCCTGACACGTAAACTTAAAACCGCTAGTCAAGAGTTAATACTGTAAAAGGATTGCAAAACACATCTTACAGCCGTTTTTAGTAGGATGGGCAATGCCCATTCGTTGTCAGGTTGCTTATTTCATCGCATGTGTGAGTAATGCTCACCCTACAATACGCTGTAGAAAGAGTGCAGAATATATCTTAAAGAGAAGCCGCTAAACAAAGATCAACCCATCGTGTCTCAGGACTAGCTGACTAGCATACTGCCGTCGTTGGCTAAAAGGAAAAGTGCTCTTCGTCGTCAATTTGGACATCCCAGTTCGCCGATAGCACCTCCGCCACCACTGCTTCGAGTGCAGCTACATTGAGACGATGGTGATTCTGCTCAATCATGGGGTTAGAAAGCGGAATCAGGCGAAGATGGCGACCATCTTGAATGAGGTCAAACCAGGGTTCTTGCTCCGGAGATTTTCCCATCTCCAGATAGTCAAAACTATGAACATTCAGATACAGCGCATGATTTGCAATTAAGGTAGAGCGTTGTGGATCGGCAAAGACCTCAAGGACATGCCCTTCTCCTTCGCTGGCAACCGTGCCATCTTGCATATGGACATAGCGAACGCGGCTCAAATCCGCTAGTAGCCGCAGCATGTCCTGTTTATTAACCACTGTGCCAGTGTCAATAATGCAGGGGGCAGGCAATCGTTCACTGCGAGAAAATTGTTGATCGTGACTCATAAAGAGAACGCCTCTGGTCTAGGTGAGCCGATGGCTCAGATAGCGAATGTGCAACAGGAAAACAGATTTTGAACCACTCTGGAACGGTATCGTCCAAGATGGGACAGTTTAGAGCAATGCAGGCTGAACCAGTGCAGTAGCGAAGGCTAAGTTGCCTGATGACGATGAAATATAGCCAAATGCTCTGCCCAGACGGAGAGAAAATCAGTCATCGAAAGCCGTAAGAGCGGTGTTAGTGAATTTTTACGGCATAAACACTTGGGGAGAAAGGTTAGGGGCTATAAGGCAGCTCTCATAGGAACAACGCAGGTCAACGGAAGGTATGTTCAGTAGTGTATGAGACAATTCTATCCTAAGTTTTTCAGCACGCTCCTGATGGAATTTACTGAATTGACGAAGACGATCACCTTAATGAGTGACATTAAAGCAGGACGAGTCCTTCAATTATGTCTATAAACAACAGACGATCGCGCTAAGCACACCACGTAAATATCAAGATTTCATAACAGGCACATTTTACTCCTAAGGATCGATACTCAGAGGATGTCTGAGAAGTGTCAGAGACGCTGCCTTCGCCCCCTCAATCCCCCC
>NZ_JCACKR010000147.1:0-21372 GCF_059505485.1 Stenomitos rutilans | reverse complement strand
GGTGATTTAACTTCTTTCCCTCCTTTCTCCGGTCTTATTAAGTTCACGATCCTTACTTGGCTCCGTGCATCAGCCGCTAGTGCTTTCGCTAGCGGGTAGTGGCCAGCACAACAGAAATCAGCGCCAGTAAGTTCGATCGCGGTTCTGAGCGCCAGCATGTCATGAATCGGCGGTACCGTAATCATGGTGAAGCCGTCGTAGTCGCACTGCAGCATAAAGGCAACCTCACGGGCTGCCTCTGGAGTGTCAAATAATAGTCTCATTAATCGCATGCCACGATGCTAGCTCAAGGACAAGTCAATCTTGCCTGTGGTGTCGACCTCCAAGGGGTGTCAAAAAAGAGGCCTTCTTTGATAGGCTTCTGGCACGAAGAAAAATACCCGCCTTACGCTTGCTGCGCTCTATTTCTGCGCCTCCACTCCTTACAAAGGACAGGATGCAGATAACCGACTTGTGAACTTCTGCGAGTTCGGCGAGCGCCAAAGTTGGCAGCTTTGGAGATTCGAGTCGGAGATTAGTAGCCAAGGATTCACCTGGCAACAGAAGTGATATTAGCTACACGGATGAGCGCGTAGTGTTCATTTTCTACATCGCTTATATTTGAAGAGATAAATTTAACCCTAGCGGGAATAAAGTGACAGCATGGGGACTATTCCATTTCTGGTCAGCCTACCGGATGAAGATGAGCAGGTGAAGGGGATTTTCTCAACTGACACCGATATAGCAGTCCGTGACTTGCCCACAGAGCGGCTTCGAGAAAATCTAAACAAAGTGTGTCATGAGGTTGCTTCTCTAGTTAGCGATGTGAAGAAGGTCGGCAGCTTTCAGCTGAAACAGGTCACGATTCAGGTTGAGGTGACTGCTGAGGGAGGCATTGAGCTCATTGGAACGGCTAAATTGGGTGGCAAAGGGGCAATCACACTAACCTTCTCGGAGTAAAGAATGAGCAAGCGTCGAGCACTGCTGATCGGAGTTCCAGAGTACGAGAGTGATGCAATCCCAAATTTACCCATTGTTCGCAAAGATTTAGAGACGCTCCATACGGCTCTAGAAAAATCTGGTTTCACAGTGCGATCGCTCGGTGCGGATGGTTTATCGCATGGACGCAGCAAAATACGACAAGCACTCATTCGAGAATGCAAGGAAGCCCAAGGCATAGAGATACTCTTGCTTTACTTCTCAGGGCATGGGATGCACTTTCAAGGAAAAGACTACCTTGTTCCGTCGGATGCAGTGTTAGACTATGCCGAGTTTGTTGAAGAATGTCTTGTGCCAATTGACCTTGGCGATATTGTTGATCAGGCAGGCGCAGACACGATTATTTTTTTTGTTGATGCTTGTCGCGAGGGTGTCAAGTTAGGCTTCAAAGATATTTCTCTTGCTGGGTGGAGTCGAGGGGAACGTCGACAGGCAACACGGCGCAGCTTTGTGCTGGTCTTTGCCTGTGGGCCGGGACAAGTAAGCCAGTATGTAGCAGGGGAAACTGGATTTAGCTTATTCTCTCAGGCATTGGCAGAAGTGCTTGATCCTCAACATTTTGCCTGCACGTTGAGAGATGTTCTTGACGAAACCCAGGTACGATTAAACGCGCTGGCTAGTGAACATAGGAAACAGCCTCAAAAGATTTACTATGCCCATGAGAGTGCCGTAGAGGAAGACATTTCCTCACGCATCATTTGCAATGGTTTAGCGACTACAAATACAAGAGACAAAACAATCAATCCTTGGGCTGACGCAGTCTTGCAATCCTCTTTTTGGCAGGAGGAGGGAGGCGATCACAATTGTTCAGATACCCAGCTTAAGCGCCAAGTTGCTAAAGTACTGGCAGCTTGCTGGCAGCAGTGGCAAGCGGCAGTTAAAGCCTTTCCTCAAGACTCATGGCGCGATGAAGAATTGCCGATTCGAGTGCTGAGATCATTAGAGTTGTTAATCTTTCGCTCGAATCCGCGGATCGAATTAACGACGACCGAAACTGCGCTGATTGTGACTGTTCCCTTTGTACGTGAGGCGGTCTTAGCCAGTGGTATGGCTCAGGCAGCAAAAGTCAGCCCACTTTCACTAGAGGCAATTAGTCCCAAAAACAAGCTGCGGGATGCCTTAGACAAAATTCACCAAACGCAACCTCGCTTTGTCCGCAAAGCTGAAAGACTCAAAGAACAGGGTCGTATAGCTGACAAAGAGGCGGTGATGACATGGCTACTGCATCTTTGCCTGTTAAAAACTTTGGAAACCTGGCAACCAGAATCGATAGGGGGTTATCTTGCGGATGACTTCATCAGAATACTGGATAGCGTCGAAAGTTGCAGGTCGCAACTGGTAAAAGACAGCTTAACCCGTCAGCGTTTGCTAGAGCTTGCCTACTGCATGTATGCCGATTTTGAGCGTATCGATCGCGACGATCGCCCTAACCCTCTTCAAACAAGGCTCATTGTTGGTTCTTACCGTGACGAGCAAGTGATTCGAGAAAAGATGTTGGCGTATCTGCTGAAACTGGCAGGGCTTCTAGCGATCGATATTCGGAAACTCTCTGATGTGCTGGTAGATCACATTGGGCTGGCAGATCCCCTCACTCCAGAACAGATACTTCACACCGTTAATCAAACTCGATGGAATCCATCTGGTCAAGGTCGAACTCTAACGGTCACTTGTAACCATCCAGCGATAGATTCAGCATTAAACGACTATGTAGCAAAAGTGGGGGCGGTGCTGTCCCATATGCTGCGGCAGGTCGAAGATAAGCGGGGAGGGATGGAAGCACTGATAGGTCTACCTACTCATTTACAGCCTGATGGCATTGAAGCAGAGAAGCGGGATGGCACACCCGTTTACCAAATCCCTCACATCAATTTCCAGCTTGCTCACGATGAAGTACGTGAACTGCTAATGGGAGAACAGCTTTATGGCGACCCAATGCTGGCAATTCGTGAGCTGTATCAGAATGCGATGGATGCTTGTCGCTACCGAGATGCTCGACTCAAATATCTAAAACAGACTGGGCAAGCCCATCGCCCCGATGGAGAATGGGAAGGACGCATCGTTTTTTGTCAAAGCATTGACGAGAACGGACGAGCTTACATTGAGTGTGAAGACAACGGTATTGGCATGGAAATGCCCCATCTGTCCAAATGCTTTGCTCGTGCAGGCAGCCGCTTCGCCGATCTACCAGAATTCATTGAAGAGCAGGCTGAATGGCTCAAGTGTGATCCACCCATTCAGCTCTATCCCAACAGCCAGTTTGGGGTGGGGGTACTCAGCTACTTCATGCTGGCAGATGAGATCGAAGTAGAAACCTGTCGGTTAGATCGTGAGGGACGACCTAGTGAACGATTGCAGGTACGAATACCAGGCAGTAGCGGACTGTTTCGTGTACGAAGGTTGGGAATAGGCGATCATGCTGGAACACGAGTTCGTCTTTATCTAAACCGAACTCATCATAAAGGACAGCTAATTTCTTGTATTGAGACTCTACGAAGGTTGTTATGGGTCGCAGAATTTCGGACAGAAGTGTTTCAGTTTGGTAGACAAGAAATCTGGGAACCTAAACGATTCAGGCATCCTGATTTCCCTCAAGGTTACTGTCTGAATATAGAGCAAGCTGATGTCTGGTGGGTTCCAGAGAGCGAACATTGGTATATAAAAAACGGCTGTATTCTTTCTGATGGATTGTGGACTAGAGAATCTCAGCCAGGATTTGTAATTAATTTACGTAGTGAACACTTCCCCAAACTTACAGTCGATCGCAAAGACATTGTGGAATGGAATAAGGAGTGGGTGCGTAAAGTTCTTATAGAAAATTCCGATGCTTTACTCAAGTGGCTATACACAGATTTCAATTTGTTGTGGAAACTAGCAGGAAAACATCCACAGGTTGCTGCTTACATTGTTGAGGGTCTTGCACGCGAGGACGCTAAGGTTCGATTGGGAAGAGGAAGTTCTAGCAATTTGGAGGCACCAATTGCAGAAATAGGTTGCTTCGAGTTTGATACCTGGCTCAATTGCTTCAAATACGGGATTACCGTTAAGACGCTAGTTAAGTATATTCCATGGTGGGTGTTGCCATATCGAGTCATTCTCTGGGGACAGCATGGACTTTTTAAGATTTCGGAGTCTTTTCTAGAAGGGCTACCGCCGCTCTTTACACATAAATATTGTCCAAATTTGAAACCTGGCGATAGCCTTGCACTAAGTAAGGATCTCCCGCCCCAAAGATTCCAACGAGAAGGTCTTCAAGATTATGTTCCTCCTGCTCACATTGTTCATGCTGCTGCCAGACTCGGTGAGCCTTTAGTTGAAACAGCTCAGCGGTTTAGGCGCTTTGCATCTTTAGGATTAAAGATACCAGAAATAGATTTAGAGTCTCTGACCGAAATTCAAATCAGCGAAGAGGATGTCATAGCTATTTCAAGAACGATCAAGGAGTCTTTTAGCTTTGGAAGGAAACAAGAACAATGGAAATTCCCTTGGATTGAAAATCAAATATCAGCGGCACAGATTGTTTTAGCAGCTACGCGACTAAATGAGTCAGTAGCTAGTACGATTAAGCGCCTTCAGCGATTCAGAGGCGTTGGACTAGAAGTCATACAAATTGATGCAAATACTCTGGGCAAAATTGATATCACTCCGGAAGACATCATTGCGCTTTCAAAAAATCTTGATGGAGAAGAAGCCTTACTTTGGAATCGGTTATCTCCTGCTCAGATTCTGTTTTCAGCAAAAAAATTAAATGAACCTGTAGCTGAGACGCTTAAGCGTTTTCAGAAGTTTGTTCCGATAGGGCTAGAATTACCTGACCTGGATATAAAGTCTATTGGTGATATTTCCATAACTCAAGAAGATTTAATTATTCTTTCTGAGGAGTTGGATGGCGTAATGGAAGGAAAAATTGCTTGGTCAGAAGCCCGACTACCAGTAGCTCAACTAGTCCGAGCATCTCAAAGGCTAAATGAGACAGTGTTAGATACTTTTAATCGGCTTCGGAGATTTACCTCTTTAGGATTACAGTTACCGCTAGTAGATTTTGAAACTAGCGCTGATCTAAACCCGACTCGTGAAGATAGCATTGCCTTCTTAGAAGACGACAGCCAAGTTACAAATTTACTGTATTGGAAACAGAGAAGCACCTGGCTAAATGATCAGGTAACGCCTGCTCATCTGGTTGTTGCCGCTACAAGGTTAAACGAACCTGTGGCAGAAAGCTTTAGACGATTTCAACGATTTGTACCACTGGGGCTACAAGTACCTGAAGTGAATTTAGAGTCTCTGGCATCCTTGGTTGAAAACAAGGATAACTTAATTGCAATCTCAAAAAGTTTTCGTGAACAGCCCAGTGGACCGAATGATCTGCTGCAAGGTAACGTCCATCCGACCCGTATCATTCTTGTAGCCTTAGCTTTAGGTGAACCAGTACCTACGACCTTGAATCGCTTCCGAGATTTTGCACCTATATTAGGATTGACCTTACCTGAAGGAGAGCCAATCTCCTGGCAATTCTGCACTAGTGAAGATTGAATCTGCCGCTTGTGAATTTAGCTAGTTGCAACGTATGAAGTGAGATTGCTGATATGTCATCCTTTTTGTACTCACAGTTGGGCGAACAGGAGACATGGATTAGACATTTACTCCCGTAATCTGCCATCTATCATCTGATAGTGGTTTGCCACGAAACGTAACTGTTCTGGCGTAGACGTAACCCTACTGACTCCTTGTAGACACAGGGTAGCGTCGCATCATCCTACCGCTGGGCAACTGTAAACAGCAGTTAATCAGGAGGCAAGCTGGGATTGAGGGAGAACCCGAACCCGAACTGGTGATCGTGCATTGAGGCTCTTCTGACTCACTAACTTCTGAAGAAAAGTTAGTCAGTTTAAGAAGGAGCTGAGATATTGATTTGTACTAGCTTTTATTGTTGCTCGCCAAGAGATGCGTCATCTTTTTTGTATTGTAGTTCGGTCTCTTTAGACACTGCTTGAAGATGTGTCGTTTGAAGGAAGAAACCTCCTATTCCAACATTGTGTTCCTGCAATTCAAGCAACGCTGTTGTATAAACACTAAAGAAGATGAAATTTCGACGATAGCTATATTGCTTAAGCATCGACTTCAAAAGAGCGTGTGGTAGAACCCCGGTGGTATAGCAGGTAGGCGAGCGTGGTGGCTGGCAAGAAGACACTTGTATTCTCTGGGTTAGCCACTCTGCATAAGCATCTTCTCCAGGGTTTGTAGCGACCAATAGACTGGCAATTACTGCCAATAAAAGTGAAGGCTTCATGGTTCCTCCAAATAGTGCGAAAAATGAATGGAATGCTGCTCAACTAATGGCTGAAAAGCCTGTGTCTTTAGCTAATCTGTCTCTGCTTGATCAAACTCTTGGGCTGCTTGCCCCTTGATCCGTAACCATCTCTGAATTTGCTGGACATACTCTATCTGCAGCAGGCTCAAGTCTTCTTCCAGTTCGATCGTGAGTCTAGCCACCTCTTCTGCAATCTGGTTTGCCTGTTCCTGCTCTACCTGACGCTGTTGCGGCGGTACTTCAAACTCTCGGTAGCCTGAAACAACAGCCCGCTCTAGTTTGGGAAACCGTTGAGACAAGCTCTCGATGTCTTGCCGATACTGGAATTTGCGATCTTTGACCGCCTGAATTCCTTCCGCTTCTAGTTGATCAATGCGTTTCTGAGCAAATTCCTTTACAGCACATGCATTCGCCCCTGTGATCGTTTTGGTGCTTGAAGGAATGGCTTGCGTGAAGTGCTTGAATGCTGCATCTAACCGGCAGACTCGCAGAACTTGCTCTTCTGAAACTTCACTAGTTGGCAGCAAGGTGCTGTAAGCCTGGACTAAATTGGTACAGGCAGCAGCAAACTCAACGCGATCGCTCTGAAAAACGGCTGCTAGCCAAATTACAGTAACCGGAAATAGGCTGGCGAACACGGCTAGCAACTGATCGTCAGAATTACCAGATTGAACCGAGATAAATGCAGCAACTCCCTCTAAGAGACTGGCGGCAATTGCCAAGGTAATATCTATCCAGAACGGCACTTTAAGATTGCTTGCTTCTATTTCAAGCAATCGAGTCTTTTGACCTTCAAAGAATTGATCAACGAATTCATTGTGAACTGGGTAGGTCTGATGTTGCTGAGTAAGCAACTTTAGCGCTTGCAGAGAGTCTTGACGGCAGCGAATTTTACCCAGTCCCCTGGTTGCACAGTCATGAGTTAACCAAGTTGCAACTCCACCACCCAACAATCCAATCCCTAATGATAAGGAATTGTACTCGATCGCCTTTGCAAGTGATTTTGGCAAGATGCTGAAAATTAGAGCACCCAGAAAAATCGTGAAGCATTCCATAAGCTGCTGGTGAAACCGCGACCACCTTCGCTGAGCAATTGGCTGCAGAGAGTGAATTCGAGCTTGAGCTAATCTTGATTCACCATCTTGCAGTTGAAGCTGTGCAATTTCACAGCGATCGTCATAGCTAATTCGCTGAATTTGAGATTGAGATAACAGCCGCCAGCTCTCGATCTTTTGTTGAATGAATAGGGGAAGATCTTCAGAGGAGTAATTGGGGAACCAAAGATAGGTCATGGAGATACCTTCTGAACGTAAGCAGAAATGTGAACGGAATCGCTAATTACTAGGGACACTGCTCAATTCAAAGCAGCCAAAGAGTTAATGCTGGTAGTAATGACAGAAATTGCTAATGAGTAAAGTGCGGCTCTTGTGCATCGTGATTGGTCATCGAAGCGTTGTGTGCAATCGATAACTGCGTGCGACCGAGCTGATACGCCCATTTCACACAGTCATCAATGTCATTAACTGTGCACACCCGAGCTAAGGCATTCTGTTTAAGGGCAATGAGTAAGTCTGCCTGAAGTTGCCCAGTAGGACCCATGATCGTGACAACTGCCCGCTGATCTGTAATCTTCTGAATCTGAGTTCTGAGTTGGGCAAAATTTAACCCAGGTTGGTTGGGTACAGGTTCTGCTGCCTGTAGCCAAATCGTAATAACGATGGGAACGATCGTGCCTTGAGCCCGTTTGGATTGAATCACTACCAAAATCTGATCAAGTAGTAAATGTAGTGAAGTACCCGTGTGAATGCCTAATGTACGAGGCACCAAGTAGTGATTTGACTGGAGCTCTCGGCATTTTTTCTGCAAAGGAAGTAGCTGCTCAACCTTCTCAACGGCAGTGTCTTCAATCATCTCAGGACGATCAGAATAGTCAATGTTGACGACTGAATCCCCTTCTATCAATTGCCGAACCTGCACTTGGCAATGCTGCTGAGCCAGATGCAAATACACCAGCCCAGATTTTGATACATCATTTGCTCGAATGCCGATAACACGCTGAGTTCGACGCTCAAGTATTGCAGGCACAACCAGAACACCTAGAACCAAAGCAATGAAGCCCAAAACAGTCAGCGATTGCCAAAGAAGAGGAATCGATCGATCCTCAGACATGCGAACAATCGACGGACTTGGCTGGGCTCTCTGACGCTGAACCTGATTGCTGGAGTCTCTGCAAGAGCGAGTGTGTGTATGAGCCATGACACTTTCTTCAGTAGGTAGGGTTGAAATGCAACAAGCCGGAAGGGGCAGCCATTTAAATGACTACTCCAACCGGCTTGCCTAACTGAAAATTAGTGTCGAGCCCAGTCCGACTTGTTCAATAAGTTGTTGCGCGCTGTTCCAAAGCCGCTGTCTACTGACTGTGCGATTGCTTTGGGCAGGAACTCAAATGCTTTTGATCTTAATATTACAAGAATTCTTCAAAATATTGGTATCTTATGTACATTTTGTACAAAGTCATGTGGTTGAATGTCTGCTGAATGTGCTTAAGCTCTTCAGGAAGTATGAGGTAGCGATAGCTCAACCCGCCACTGACGGTGACATGGACCCCGTTGTTCTTTCGCTGCACAAGAATTCGATACTCCCCATATCCTCCACAGATCACTGCTTCATACAGCTTGTATAAACAATACGCTCCGATTGGAGAGCCTCTGTAGTGATGCGCTTGGGGGAATAAGCCGATCGACTCAAGATTGCGAGATGCATCAGCGCGTTGACGCAATGGCACACCTGGAACTTTAATACCTAGCTCAATCTGTCCAGAACTGAAACACAGAATTTCATCAAGCGGGTTACAGCTTTCCTGGGACTTAATTAACATGACTAACTCCTAAATCATTAACAAAACTCTGCTCTGTTGGGTGACGCATCGCGTTTAATGGCCTTGAATTTAACGAACCTCCTACACCTAAGAGCGAGCTTTGCTTGCCTGGGCTTGGTCAGACTGGCAACTGTTTTCGCCCTAACATGAAGTTTTGAGCAATATAAAGAATAATTCAGTAAAGTTTCATACAATTTATTTGTTCTTCAAGTACAGCCTGGAAGAATACAGACTTAACACCTGTGATGCGACAACATAAATAATCCACTCATGGCAAAGCGTATGTCGAGACAAAGGCAGTTTCCCTCCAATAGAGAAAATCCTGTCCCTGACTACTCTAAAGGTTTGCAAGATAAAGCAGGACGACGCGGTTTAGAAGATCAAGATAGAGATAAGACTGTATACCGCTACTTGTTGACCCTAACCGACCTGGGATTGACAAAAGATGAAGCTGGGAATCCGAAGATAAACGAAAGCTATGTTGCCAAACAATGGGGACTAGAAGATAACCGCATCTTTGTTCGTCGAGTTTTACGAGCAGTTCTACACGAGTACTATCCGGATGAGAAAAATCACACTGTGCCGGGACTGACTCTTGGAAAACTTGTAAAAATTTTGGCAGCCCTTGAGAAATTTTGGTCCCTTCGGAAGCGAGAAACTGCTGAAGGCAAGGTTCCCAGAATTTTAACGAGAGCAGAAAAATGGCGTGCTCTACGCACCTTCTGGCAGTTGTCACTTGAAGAAAGAGATGAATTGGGACTGCCAATCCACTCAGGGGAAATCCTGTTGCAGCAAATGTTGGAGAATGCGACCGATCCTGTCAAAGGGTTATCGAAGGAAGACATTACGCACCTTTACGAGACTTTTTTGTGCTATCACCAACTGAATCGCACTATAAAACCTAGAAGCGAACTGCCAGAGCAGGGGAAGGCTAAAAGTCAGCAAGAGCAGTTGTCCGCCTACAACATTCGGCGTAATCAAGCTTTAAAGAGAAGAGAAGAATTCGTTCGAGAAACGATTGAAGGATTAATTGATGAATACTTTGAAGGATTAGATAAACAACGAAAGATAGATAAAATTCAGAACTTTTATGATAAGGTTCAACGCGAGATCAGTAGAATTGAATTTCAATCTGGATTAAAGCAAATTAAACCTTTAATTGGAAAGGAGATTGTTGGATCAGACGTTTATGAACTAACATCTGAGTTTGTAAAAAGATTGGCTCAATCAATCGTAGAAAATGAAATTTTAACGGACGAGTTTCCTATTTATCTCAAGCATGTCGAAGTTGAGAAAATTCAACCGTTGCCACTTTATGTAAAAAGAGAAGGGCAAGAATTTGGTCTACTAAATCCTTTCTTATTAGACAAAGAGGGAGACGAAGAAAGCATTAATGGACTTGAAGAGCAATACGTATATAAAGTAAAAGTCCATTTCTATATCAAATTACCAGGTGGCTATAAAACTAAGTTTTTAGACAATTTAGACAAAAGAGTTAATAGGAAACAATTACACTTCTTTGAAGAAATTGTGGGAATCGGAAGCCCTCTATCCCATATTACTGCAGCCATTAATCGTGTTTTACTATGGGACATTCCATGTCTGAATGAATATTTGCCGATTGTAAAGCAAATTCTTCTTAAAGATGAAGTGATTGGTCGAAGCCACAGTAGTCCCGTTTGGACCCATTCGTTAGTGAAACTGTGCAAGAAAACGGATGTTGATCGAGCAATTCGCGAAGGCAAGCATTATGAGGTGGTCGATACAAATCTGGAACCTGCATACGGAGATTTCTGCGGGTTTGACTTCATGGAGGTTTCAGCAAAAGTTGCGCTAAGCGCACGATTGAGAGCAATCAGACAAACAGGAGTTTCTCCAAAAGTGTATTTGGAGCAGATCTGCAACCGCGTGGAAGAGTATGAGGCTTTGAGAAACGCAAAAAATCTGCTGAACTTTTATCCCTTTTCTCTTAGAGCAATGGAGGGATACTTAAATACAACCATTTTTAGACAAGGAAAATACCGTACTGCAGACCAAACATTCAATTTTAAGGAAGAGAATGCTACAAAGCCTTGGAGTCTAGTTGCCTACGAGGCTCATTTATCTCTTACGGAAGCATACCTGCGAGAAGGATTATACCGTTGCGCTAAAAAGCATCTTGATGTGATTGAGCCTCATCTGCAGAACTTTGAGCAAACGATCAGCAGCTTAATCTATGCTAAATATTACCTTTATTTGTTTCAATATCGACTTCTTGCTGATCTAACTGACCAAGAATACACTTATTCAGATCGCTACCAAGCTATTCAAGCGGCTGTAGATAGTTTAGATCAAGCAGAAGATTGGTTAAAGTATCGGCTCAAAATTTGCCACACCGTAGATGAGCTTTCTCAAAGTAATATCCACCCATTTTTTCACATCTTGTCTAGAATTTCCTCTAACCGCGCTAGGCTCTATGTTTCGTTTTCTACCTATGCTGAAAAAGTTGGAAATGCTTGGGAGACTTTGCTCGAACCCATTCGACTCTTAGAAGAGGCAAGAATTTATTCTGCCAGAGATGGCAATCCTGCAGACTATGCGTATCAGTCTGCCTTTCAAGGATGGTGCTATTTGATGGTGGCATATCTGTGGGATCACACTCGCTCACCTAAACCAGGTTTTAGTAAAGCAGAATGCCTTGATTGGGCAAGACGATTGATCGATCATGCACTGGTTTGCTACTCCTCAACTGGGCGACTTTGCTACCAACAGCTTAAGAACAACGCTGGAAAAGTATCAGATGAACCTATTTCAATCACGACAGAGTCTGGCGAAACCAGTGACAGATTCTATGACAGCTATGGTAGAGCGAAAGTGCAAATTATTCCGTTTATCCGAGAGTTGCCACAGGGCGCAAATGAGTACCAGCAAAAGTGTACACATGATGTTCTAGAATTTGATTTATCGATTCTCAAGCAGGTCGACCATTTCCACAGTGACAATTCTAAATATCTATTTGGTACTTACTCAAGCATTCTATTATTTTCAATGGGTATACTAGAAATTTGTGATGAGCAAGACGAGCATCGTCTTTTAGATGGAATCAAGCGAGCGCTAAGAATGTTTATTTACTGCTGGGCGATCGCTGAAGATGGAGTTCGAGGCACCCTTGAAGGAAATGAAGTCATTTTAGACAGAATCTTTGACTCTTCTAGACAGGAAAGATTTCCAGACTCTCTTATTCAAGGGCTCTACCCCCATAGAATTAGCCGGATGACTGATTTGGGGAAAATTTTTATGGCAGTGTGTAAGCTATTAACAATTCTGTCACATGCTGACATTTTACAGTTTTATCAATCAAACCTAGATTGGCACAGCTTTTACAAGTTGACCGAGTTAGAGTGGCGAGATATTCGGGAGTTTACTCAGGACTTACATGACGAAAATGAAATATCAGGCATTGCACAAGCACTGGAGCAGACACGATATAACGGTCATCTAGCTGATCACTACGAGAGGATTAAGCGGTACTTCCAGCACTTTGAAGAACAACTTGAATCTAGAAAGCTGAGTTTTTCTAACATTACAGAAGCTCGAGACAAAGTAGTTAAGGACATTTTTAGGCTTGTGCGAGGGGAAAGCAGTGTAGAACTTTAACTAGCTGTGCTGCAAAAACCGAGCAAAGATTAATGGCGATCGTGGCTTTGCTGCATGAATCAAAACGAGACAAAGCTTGGACTTGAAGAAGCTGGTAGCGAGTGGTCAAGACACAGCCGAGCATATTAGTCTCAAAGGCAGCAAGGCTGTAACCAAGTGCCATGCGACTGCTGAAACGATTAAGTAGCAAGCAGTTCAGCTAAGAAATCTGCCAATCTGAAACATTGCCGAAAAGAGGCCTTTTCGGCAAAGATGCAAGCGTTGAGGACAAGCGTAACCGGGCGGCAATATTATGCTTTCATTTCAGATTCCGTCGGAGGCGGGTGACTACTCCGCTGAGTTTAATTCAACACCTTACGGTTGTGGCGGTCTCCAGCTTGGCTCTCCTGTTCCTTGTGTTTTCCACCAAAAGTCATCTCCACCAAACCAACGTGCTTTTAATAGAGACCACCAATCAGCTGTTAAGCCACCCAAAACATAATCGTAGGGTAACCAGCCATAGCCTCCTTGCCCCCACTCTGAACCAAGCGAGTTTCTGATCAGCAAGGCACCAACAGATGGCTGGTTAGGGCGATCAGTGCGCTCAAGCTCTTTGTAGTCGTCATAGCCGACTGCAACAACGGAGTGACCACTGACTACACGGTCTTTTTTGTAGTTAGGGAATGGGATCATTCCCTTTTCAGGATTACTGTCCTCATAGGCGGAGGTGTATAGCGTGAACCCAAAGACACAGGGAAAGCCCACTGACAAAACTGCTTTAACCTGAAGTAACAAATCTTCTTTTGATATACCCGCGTAGTCTAACCGGAGGTACTTTAATGCCTGAAAATTGCGAGCAAATGAGTAACAGAACGCTGGCGGCTCTTCATCAACATCGTGCTCATCGTATGACCAGTACTGCTCAGGAGGCGCACCAAACAATGCCATTGCTTTCATAGTTTCTCGCACAGATGCACCCACATCGCCCTGTAGGTTCATCAAATGACGAGTTACTTTGTAGAGAAATAATGGGGATATGTCTGTGTACTTACCAGCACTCCTATTAGTGAAATATTCAACTAATGAGATGACTGCAAAGGCTGTGCATGAGTTGAACGATCGCTGATCTTCAATCTCAGAGCACCAGTAACTCAGGTCTACAACGCCAGGTAAAAAGATGAAAGGCTTAGGCGCATTCGGATTCAGTAACCCTTCTTGTTCAAGAGAATTATAAAAATTGTCGGAAACTGGTATATACAATCGGGCTGTGCTAAAAATTTGCGCCTTACCACTTTGCACACTGACATTTTCCCTCACAATTTCGAGCATCTCTTTCTTCTCGAAGATGTCATTTTTTCCATCCTTATCCGACTTAAACTTTTCAAGTATTTTTAAGATTAAAAAGTAAAATAGTAGAGTTAGATAGCTTTCATGACCTTTCTGTATAGGGGAGCCGCTCTCTTTACAAATTAAAGCAGCGAGTTCGTAATTCAGTTGCTTTTTAACAGTGTATAGTGCCTTTATTGCCAAATCTTTACTCTCTTGCCTCTCCCTATTCAAAGGAACATCAGTTTGAAAGAGCTGAGCAAAAATATCCATTCCTTCTATAACCACACTCTCAAGTGGACGATTTCGATAAAGTGCTAGTGGAGAAAGGAACTTCAGAACAACTGAAATAATTGGCTCAATGATCAGAAACTCTCTCTGAAAAATTTTCTCAACAACGCCTTTTTCAGACACCTCAGAACTTAATTCCTTGAGTGTTGACCGATCAAAATTTAGTGTTCTAAATATAGAGATGTGATCTGATTTAATCTGAATATTTTCAAGAGTTTTTTCCTCATAAATGTCGGAGTCTTCCTTGATACTAATCGTAGCCCAATGAATTAAACGATCCTGAATAGCTTGAATAACATCAGATGGAATTAGAGATGGAGGAGAAACCAACTTAACTTTATTTTGATACTCAGGAAAACTTCTACCAGAAATGATTGAATCGCTTTTGAGATTTTCATAAATTTTCTGAAATTCTTCTTTGCATTTCAGTCGGTCTTCGTAAGCAGAAATAGCTGGAACAGGAGGATTTTTAGAAAAACGATTTAGGTATTCTTCAAGCGTTGTGTAAGTTTCAAGACCGACCTCGCCATCAATGGCAATACTAGTGCAAAACTGGAAACGCATTATTAGCTGTTGAGTAATATCGTCAAAAATTTCGGGAATTTTCTCTCTATGTTCCTGCGAAGGGATAGAGAAGTGAATATTTGTTAGCCAATCTAAGATGGCATCTAGCTCGTTCAGGATAGATTCGTCTAATAATTCAAGCTTTCCCTTACTCTTTAAGATGTAGAGAAACTTTCTAAGACTAAGAACTCGATTTGGTAGATCACTTTCATATTTGAATTCGTCAGATGCGTATGGGTTTCTAACTTGAACGCCTCCCTTTAAGATTTTATGCACCTTAACGGGCATAAATCTGATTTCACCAAATACCTTTTTTCGGAGTTCGCCTAGATTTGCCTGAACTTTCTGGAGATTTTTCTTATATTCTAGTCTTTCATTCTTTCTCTGTTGATTTCGTTCGCCTTTTATCTTCTGATCGATGAACTCACTAATTGAACTCGAATCATTTACAAAAATATCAGAAAGTTGAAATAAAAAATCAGCGATTTGTTCTAACTCCTGGTTAGTCTCTTCCTTTTTTAATCGCCCATCTTGTGTATTAATATTTTCAGATTCTAAATGGTAGTCTCGTAGATCGGGGTAATCAGGAATCCATCCCAATCCTTTTTTCTTCCAATCAATCTTCTGGCGCTTTTCATCATCAGTACCACTAGGCATATTACTTTTCCTCAAATGTTCTGTCTAGGTGGTTTGCTCTCAGATTGTAAGAAGCTATGTAAAATTTTAGTGGTGAATCGATTAAACTAATGGCAATCGCTTGATATATTTTCATGACTATTCCAGTAATTTCTTAGCCAGCCACATCCGCGCTTTTCAAAAGCTTGAAGGGTCAAATAATTCATATTCCAAAGAGCGATAGTTTTGTCTGAACTAATAGAAACCAGGACCTTGCCATCGGGGCTAAAGTTGATAGAATTGACGTCTTTATCATGTCCATTAAGTGTTAAAGCTAGCTTACCGTCAGGTTGCCAGATTTTAATGGTTTTGTCATTACTGGCTGTAGCGAGCCATCCTGCCCGATTAAAAGCAACATCCATAACTCCTGCTGAATGCCCCTTCAAGGATCGAACCAGTTTCCCATCTCGAGTCCAAAGTTTCACCAGATTATCTTCACCAGCAGTCGCCAGATACTGGCTATCCAGGCTAAAGCTTAGGCTATAAACAGGTCCACGATGAGCTTTTAACAGTTGAAAGTGGTTGTTGGATCGAGCCCAAATTTTAACCGTTCCATCAAGACTGGCAGTCGCGAACTGTTGTCCATCTGGGCTGTACCGAATGTTGTAAATGGGAGCATTATGGGCTTTGATGGTTCGAAATAGTTTGACTGCTGGATATTTCCAAAATTTAATGGTTTGATCAACACTGGCTGTTATCATTTCTTGACCATCAGGCGCAATCGCAACACTTAAAACAGGCTGACTATGCGCTTTAATTAACTTTTGGAGTTGACCTGTTCGAGTCCACATTTTCAAATTATTACCACTACTCGTCATAATATTGCCAGTGGGGTCAAACGCAACGGCATAAATTGGACTATTATCTGACCAGCTACTCAAGCGCTTACCGTTTGAGCTCCACATCTGAATTGTGCTAAGAGATGCGCCGACGATTCGTTGACCGTCAGGACTAAAGCTAACCCGGTAAGCTGTATCACCAAACTGACCGATTACCCGAGCTGAAGGATTGATAACTTGCCAGATTCGGACTGTTTTTTCATTGGCAGCCGAAGCTAATAAGCTCCCATCTTGATTAAAACTAATACTATTGATCCGTGTTTCGTGACCACGAAATGTATCAATTAGAATGCCGTTATTACTCCAAATTCTAATATTTCTGTCCTTACTAGCGGTTGCAATAATTTCACTATCTGGGCTAAAGCCAACCTCTGTAACTCCGTTGACATGATCTTTTAGAACAACTTTCGTTCGGTATTCATTAGCACGATTCCAAAGGAGTGCAACATTATCATTACCTGCTGTTGCCAGAGTTTTTCCATCAGGGCTAAAGATAATGCTTAAAACTTCTTTGGTATGCCCAGTTAATGTAACTACAGCATCGGTTTTTAGCTTCCAAATTTTGGCTGTTTTGTCTGCACTAGCCGTTGCAATCACCTGATTGTCATCAGGGCTAAAAACAGCAGAATATACAGGGGCAGTATGTCCTGTGAGAGTTCTGTAGTATTGAAAGTGGTTGCCATGACGCTGCCACAGTTTGGCTGTTTTATCTTCACTGGCTGTTATCAACCACTGCCCATCAAGGCTAAAGTTAACCTTCCAAACTGGTCCTGTATGAGCTGTTAATGTTTCTAAGGCCTTGCCACTACGATCCCAAATTTTAACGGTTTTATCCTGGCTAGCAGTTGCAATGAGTTGAGAGTCTGGCGTGAAAGCAATATCGGTAACTACATCACTATGTCCAGTCAATGAGCGCAACTCTCTACCATTAAGTGACCATAATTTAGCGGTGTAATCGTAACTGGCAGTCCCGATCAATTGACCATCCGGGTTAAACCGGACGCGCTGTACCAGATTACTGTGCCCATCTAAACGATTTTGTTCTCGTACCCAATTTACTGATTGGGCTAGCGCTTCCATAACCTCTAAACGAATGTGCGCATCTCGAGCAATCCAGGATGCTTGTTGGAGTTTCCCACCAGCTTCTAGTGCATCAAGTAGTGAATCCAGCGAATAGCGATTTTCAGTAAAGCGGGATTTTGAGGAAGTTGTTAATGCTTGAATTTGACCTTCGATCGCAGACCGTTGCCCTGCCTCGGCCTGTTGCCATTGCCACCCAGCGAAAATACTAACCCCGGCAATACAAGCAGATGCTGCGATCGCCCCTATTGCAACTCGACGGTAAAGTCTTTTCTGCTGGCGCTGATGCTCAATCTCAGCTTGTATTTGTCGATCGCGCTTACCCTCACTGGCATCAATAAACTGATTGGCGGTCGCACTAAACCCACCCAGCACATCGTTAAAAGTGGGATCGTTTTTCAGTTCTAGCACCTGCTCCAGCTTTGAGCCTGTCCACAATTCATCGTCTGTCTGCTTTGCCTGCCAGCGTGCCACATCATCATTGAGACGATTCCGTAGCGCGAGCGCCTGACGGTTCTCCTTGATCCAGGTGTTTAAGAGCGACCAGGAGGTGAGCAAAATTTCATGAGCAATTTCAACCGTCGATTCCTGCGTTTGGGCGGGAAGATCGCGATCGCTCACTACTAGCTTTTCATCAATTAATTGAGCCAGCACCGTTTTCTCCTGTTCATCTTTGAACTCAGCACGGTTGGCTCGTCGTCGGACTGGTTTCCAATCGGTGCCAGATTCGGCATCACCCCCGATCTCAACCAATTTCAGAAAAATCCGTTGGGTTGCCAAGTGATTTCCTGATCGTTGCAACCGCTCATAAATGGTGTCCACGTGTTTTTGAAGTGCTCCTCTCACCCCACCCAAGCGCCAGTAAGTAGTGGTATGAAGGGTTCGTTCTTGCTGAAGATCACCCGTCTGCAGTTCTTCTTCCCACAATCGATTCAGGGTATATTGCAACAACGGCAGATATCCCGCTTGTCCCTGAACATCTTTGATGATAGTTTCCACCAACTCCGCTTCAAACACAACCCCATGGCGGGCGGCTGGTTGCTCAATCGCCAAGCGCAACTCATCCGGATGCATTTGCGTCATCAAAGGACGGTGGTGCTCAGTTATCCTTGCCAAGCGATTTGCTGGCGTGAGATCGAGCCGATCCAAAAAGTCTGCCCGCATCGTTGCCACAATTTTGAGGGACGGATCATTGGATCGACCCTGACTCAGTTGCACCAGACTCTGAATAAAGCGATCGCGCTTTTCGGGCTGACTGGTTGTAAACAGTTCTTCAAATTGGTCAATGAAGATGAGCCAGAATGACTCCGGTTGCTTCAGAGTTTGCACCACCTGGCTCAAAGTATCAGCATTCCCGTCTTGTGCCCTCTGAGCCTCAAACTGTTTGTAGTGCTTCAGCAGGCTTCCATATAAAGCTTCAAAGGGATCGTGATCCGGAGTCAAAGTCAGATCAATTAAGCGCGATCCCCATTTTTGCGCTAGCCAGGGAAGCAGTCCAGCACGCACCACAGAGGATTTGCCACTCCCAGAGGCTCCTAACAACAAAATCACGTTCGTCTGCTCTAATTCATTCACCAATCCGGTGAGAAATTGATCGCGACCGAAGAAGTAGTCTTTATCAGTCTGCGCGAAAGGCTTTAACCCACGATAGGGAGACGTCGGATTGAGCGGGCGAGTTTTGATTTCTGCAACCGCAATCTGAATAATTTGAGTCTGGTTAAAGGTGACATTGCCCTGTACGTACTCGACGTTGTATTGATCGCGCCCGTAATTGTCGTACTGTCGCGTCATGTCAAGCCCCACCAATGGTTGGATTCCCCTGAATGGTTTCGATGTTGATCTGATCGCGTCCCTGGTTTGTGTAAGTGCGGGTCGAGACGCTCTGATTTTGAATGTTAATAATCTGCTGGGCAATCTGCTGTATTGCGCTAGCAAACTCTGGATCATCATCCAGTTCTAGGTCCAGGTACTTACCTACTTTCGCGATCGCCTCTGGTGTGCCCTGCTGTTCTGCTTCAGCTAGTGCTGCTTCTGCTTTCGGGTTCCCTTTTAATTTGGCACTGATTTTATCGCGCAGGGCTTTCACCAAGTCGATCGCACCGCCAGCTGCTTTTTTCGCTAGCTCTCCGGCTCCCGCCTTGGCAAACTCATCTAGGGCAATTTTGGCGATCGTGCCGGCCGCTAACGTGGCTATAGGGTCCATCTGAAATTCTTGGTTAACTGTTTCTATTTCTAACCGAATTAATCTCTTGCTGTCAGATTTTGAGATTTTTACACATAATCTGAGTTGCTATTTGGAAGGGACGATTAGGGTGATCGCTGGGTTAACTGCCCCGCGCAGCAGAAGTGCTGATTCTGAGACTCGCTTCGATAGATTCTCTGAAAATCGGGTTCCTTGACGCAAAGGTACGTAAAACGACATGCCCCTACCGGGAAAAGCGCTGAGACTAAACGCTTACACGGGTTTCTTTTCCCTTTTTTGCGCTTGCGCTTTCAGGATGTTTTTTGGGGTAAAATGCCGATCAAAGGCCAGCGCTTTTCATCAGAGAAGTCGTACTCACCGTGTCGATTGATATGCTCCCATGAGATTACAGGATGGTTGGTGATGGCAGTCCGGATCGCCGCTCTGAGCTCGTTGGGGGAGTCTTATCCGAGGCGAAGCTCAAGAAAACGGTGCACTACCCGTTTGCCAGGAATGACATCGATCACCTCAGAGTTGGGAGGACGGCTTTCGATAGATATTTTCCGCCGGATCGTCTCCAGGAACTGTGCCATCAGTCCTGAACCTCGGTCCTAGTCCATGTCGCTTTACGTACCTTTGCGTCAAAGAACCCTATATAGGCTAAGGCTGCTGTTGATTTGGGAATTTTTCCTCACTCTCAGCGATCGGGAGCAAGAGGCTTGTCTTAATTTCCTCGCGAACGTCCCGACTGACATAACAATCGCCGTTGAGGCAATCGAGCAACAGTTTGTTGGCATCGTAATACTGCTGAAGTTGTTCCTTCTGCGCATCATTGAACTGCCAGCTATCGCCATCATTGCGGTACTGCTCTATTATGGCTCTCAGTTGCTCTGTCCAAGCTGAACCGTTGACCTGCCACCATTGCATAAAGGGGTTCTTTGCATAACCCCCCGAAATGGCATATTCCAGAACGAGATGCGTGAGTCTCATACCAAGAAGTTCTTTGCTCTCTTTCTTTCCTCCAGCGATGACGGCACGAGCAAAGAACTTCATACCAAGTATTCTGCTTGTCTCATAAGGTCTAAGGCTTTGTGAGGAAGGCAATTCGAGACATGGATTGAGACATGCTGATCGCTACGTCTCGAAAGGTATACCTTTCAAGACGTGCTTGGAGTGGAAAGAGCACTGATGCAGCAATCACCATACCCACAAGCGAGTGTGCAACCAATCGCTTGTGGGTATGGCACAAGAGCCTTTTAACAGTAATCAATTTGCTGAAAATCACGCTGAGACTTAGTCGTCTCAATCTGGAATATACCTTTTCGAGGGGTTATGCAAAGAACCCCTATCTGGAATTGACAACCTATGTGCTTCTATCTGGGTGCCAGTAGTTGAGCGCTCTTCTACCCGAAACTACCCGTACTGGGGGGACGGCTTACAAACCCGTGCATTCGAGCTAAACGGCTTGGTGATTGTTTTTGGCAACAGCGGTTGGCAAATCCATTTCCTAAGATTGGAGGGAGGGGAACTTGAAGTGTTGCGGTAGAGATCACTTGGGTTCCTCTCGCCTAAGATAATAATGGGATTGCGACAGGATACGTGTAAAAACCTGCAAGATAGTCCTCTAATCCTTATC
>NZ_JCACKR010000146.1:0-21564 GCF_059505485.1 Stenomitos rutilans | reverse complement strand
GTAGAACGCAGCTTCTTCCAGCTTAATTTGCTCTCGTTGAGGTAACAAAAGAGGGCTGATACCGATTTAAAGAATGACGGCTACAGATCAATCGGTGGGTAGGGGCAAGGCATTGCCTTGCCCCTACAGGATGTGTCGCATTTTCAATTCAAATTGGTATAACTTCAGTCAGCAGATAGATTTCTTACTGCAACAGCTTCTCTAGCATTTGGGCAACAAACTTAAGTATGGGCTTATGAGGCTGAGGTTTAGACGGCGACGGTTGGGGCATTTTGCGATCGCGGGTACCGTTGGGGCAGTGCTAGAAGGGTTTGCAAAGCAGGCTATGGCTCAGTTAGCCCCTCAAACCACTTCAAAACCTGATCCTGCTGACCCTAACAGCTATGCGGATGTCAAGCTGCGGATTAATGGCAAAGAGCAGGCGCTTAAAATTGAACCCCGCGTAACGCTGCTGGATGCCCTACGAGAGCGGCTTGACCTGACCGGAACGAAAAAGGGCTGTGATCATGGGCAGTGCGGTGCCTGTACGGTGCTGGTGAATGGGCGACGGATCAACTCCTGCCTAACCTTTGCCATCATGCACAGGGGTGCAGAAATTATCACGATCGAGGGTCTGGCACAGGGGGAGACGCTACACCCGATGCAGGCAGCGTTTGTGGCTCACGATGCGTTTCAGTGCGGTTATTGCACACCGGGGCAGATTTGTTCAGCGGTGGGATTGGTCAATGAAGGGCACGCCCATTCAGATGCCGACATTCGGGAACTGATGAGCGGCAATATCTGCCGCTGCGGGGCGTATCCCAATATTGTGACGGCGGTTCGGGATGTCTTAGAGGGCAAGAAAGATGCAGCCGTTTAGCTATCAGCAGGTTGAGCAAGCCGACAACGCGATCGCGTCCGCTCGTTCAGACCAATCAATGTATTTAGCTGGAGGAACCAGCCTGATTGATTTGATGAAGCTGAATGTCCAGACACCCCAGCAGTTAGTAGACATTAATGCGCTGCCGCTGGCTCAGGTGGAACGGCAGAGCAACGGTGTCCGGATTGGGGCAATGGCACGCAATAGTGATGTTGCTTACGATGCCATCATTCGCCAACAGTATCCCGTGCTGTCCGAAGCGCTGCTCTCAGGGGCATCGCCACAGTTGAGAAACATGGCGACGATCGGTGGGAATTTACTTCAGCGCACCCGCTGTTACTACTTCCGCGATCCGGCGTTTCCTTGCAACAAGCGGGTTCCCGGCTCTGGCTGTCCAGCGATCGAGGGCTACAACCGCATTCACGCGATTCTTGGCGGTAGCGACCACTGTATTGCCACCCATCCCTCCGATATGGCAGTAGCGATGATGGCGCTGGATGCTGTGGTGCAAACGCAGGGACCAAAGGGAGCACGCAGCATTCCGATCGCCGATTTCCATCTCGTACCCGGTAATACACCAGAGCGAGAGACGTTGCTAGAACACGGAGAGTTGATTGTGGCAGTGGATTTACCGGCATCTCCCTTCGCAACTCGCTCACACTATCTGAAGGTACGCGATCGGGCCTCTTACGCCTTTGCCATGTCATCCGTAGCGACAGCGCTAGAACTACAAGATGGCGTGGTGCGATCGGCGCGGATAGCCTTGGGTGGAGTCGGTACGAAGCCGTGGCGCGCCTACGAGGCGGAAAAAGCGCTAATGAATCAACCCTTGAATCAGAGCACCCTGCAAGCGGCGGCAAAGGCGGCAGTACAGGGCGCGAAGCCCCAGCAATACAACGGCTTCAAGGTGGAACTAACCAAACGGACTGTGATGCAGGCATTGACAACGGTAGGAGGCATGGCATGAATTCAAGTGAGATGAAAGGCGTGGTGGGCAAACCGCTCAACCGCGTGGATGGACATGCAAAAGTGACGGGCACTGCCCGCTACGCGGCAGAGTTTCCGGTTGCCAAGCTAGTGCATGGCGTGACCATTCAAAGCACGATCGCCAGCGGCAAAATCGCCCAGATTGATACCCGTGCTGCCGAACGAGTGCCAGGAGTGCTGCTGGTGATGACGCATCTCAACGCTCCCAAGGTGTCTGGTGAGGCGGGCGGCGAACGCAAACTGCCGCTGCTACAAGACAATCAGGTGCGCTACAGCGGGCAGCACCTTGGGGTGGTGGTTGCCGATACCTTTGAACACGCGATGCAGGCGGCAGCAATGGTCAACATCCGCTACGACGAGGCCGAGCCAGTGCTGCACCTGAAGGACAATCTCGACAAGGCGTATGTCCCTCAGGGAAAAATTCCCCGCAACGAGCCACCCGATTCGGCTCACGGTAGCATCGAGCAGGGATTGGCGGCTGCCGCCGTCAAAGTGGAGCAAACCTACACCACACCCATCGAGAATCACAATCCGATGGAACCTCACGCCACCACAGCGGTGTGGCAGGGCGATCGGCTACTGCTGTATAACGCCACGCAGGGGGTATTTGGCGACAAGAAAAAGGTGGCGGCAGTGTTGGGAATGCCACCGGAAAACGTCCGCACCATGTCTTACTTTGTCGGCGGTGGCTTTGGCTGCAAGGGTTCGACTTGGGCACACGTGGTGCTGGCGGCGATGGCAGCACGGCAGGTCAACCGTCCGGTGAAGCTGGTGCTGGGGCGAATCCAGATGTTTGGTCCGGTCGGCTTTCGACCCGAAACAATGCAGCAGGTGAGTTTAGGTGCCACCCGCGACGGCAAATTGACGGCGCTGCGGCATGCGGGAACCTCGATCACGTCCACCTTTGATGAATTCATTGAACCCGTCGCTAAGACGGCCCGTATGATTTATGCCTGCCCCAACATCGAAACCAGTCACCGCTTGGTGCAGTTGAATGTGGGCACGCCGACCTTCATGCGGGCACCCGGCGAGGCATCCGGGTCGTTTGCGCTAGAATCGGCAATGGACGAACTGGCGTATGCGCTCAAGATCGACCCGATCGAGCTGCGCCTGCGGAACTACGCTGAGGCCGATCCCGACAAGAATTTGCCCTGGTCTAGCAAATCGCTGCGGGAATGCTACCAGCAGGGAGCAGCGCGATTTGGCTGGCAGAAGCGCAATCCCACGCCGCGATCGATGCGCGATGGCGATACGTTAATCGGTTGGGGCATGGCGACGGCAACCTATCCTACCAATCGCTCTCCCGCCTCGGCGATCGCCCAGATCAAAGCAGACGGAACGGCGATCGTCCGCAGTGGTTCTCAAGACATTGGCACGGGCACCTATACCGTCATGACTCAGATCGCTGCCGACGCGCTGGGGATGCCTGCCGAGAAAATCCAGTTTGAACTGGGCGATACCAATCTGCCGGAAACTCCGGTGTCGGGCGGTTCCCAAACAGCGGCTAGCGTCGGTTCAGCCGTGCAGTTAGCTGGAGTGGCAGCCCGCAATAAGCTGCTGCAACTGGCTCTGGCGGATCAGGCGTCCCCACTATATGGTGCTGCTGCCGAGGACGTAATTGCCCAGAACGGCAGCTTCTTGCTCAAAAACAAAGCGGCGACCGAAACCTACGGCGCGATTTTGTCCCGCCACGGACTGAAAACGATCGAAGCGCGGGCAGATGCCAAACCGGGTGAGGAAAAAGAAAAGTACTCGATGCACTCATTTGGGGCGCAGTTCGCTGAGGTGCGGGTGAATCTCAACTCTGGAGAAGTGCGCGTATCTCGCTGGGTAGGAGCCTTTGGAGTTGGTCGCCTGCTCAATGCCAAAACTGCCAACAGTCAATTGATTGGTGGGATTGTCTATGGCATTGGCATGGCGCTGATGGAGCATACCGTCATGGACCCGAATCGGGGGCGGGTAGTGAATGCGGATTTGGCGGAGTATCACGTCCCGGTTAATGCCGATGTGCCGAACATTGATGTGATCTTCGTGGATGAACACGACCCCCACGTGAATCAGATCGGCGTCAAAGGGATCGGCGAAATTGGTATCACTGGCACGGCAGCGGCGATCGCCAATGCGGTTTACCACGCAACGGGGCAGCGCGTTCGTGATTTGCCGATTACGCTCGACAAGCTTCTATTCACTTAAAGGAATCACTCATGTCCGAATCGCCCAAAGGGTTTTCGCGGCGTCAAATTCTGGCTACAGGTGGACTGGGCGGATTAGGAGCGCTTTCAGCCGCCGCCCTCACCAGCAGCGATCAGCCTGCAGTGGCGCAGCAGCCCACTCAACCCGCCACGCCGCGCGGTGGCTCGTTGCCGCCGCAAATTCAGTTGCCCCCCATCTCTGCCCAAACCGAGGTTGAAACGGGTGGGCCATCAACCGCGCTGCCAACCGAGCGTCGTCTGGGCTTCGCGATCGATCGGTCTAGGGCACTTGACCCTGGAAGAAATCATGCCTGCGTTTGCCGACTGCAAACTGGCAAAGCCGACTGCCCTAGTCAGCGGAGACAGCGCTAAAGCCAACCAGGTGGCACAGCAGTACGGCATCAAACCGCAGAACGTTTACAGCTATCAGACCTACGACAATCTCCGCAACAACCCCGACGTGGATGTCATCTACATCGTGCTGCCCAACAGCATGCACTTGGAATATACGGTGCGGGGTGCCAAAGCCGGAAAGCATATTTTGTGCGAAAAGCCAATGGCGACCTCGGTGGCCGACGCTCAAAAGATGATCGACGCCTGCAAACAAGCCGATCGCAAGCTGATGATTGCCTACCGCAGCCAGTATGAGCCGCACCATCGCGCCATGATTCAGATGGTTCGCAGCAAAGAGTTGGGAACCATCAAAGTGATTCAGGCGGATAACGGGCAAAACCAGGGCGGCGACTTAAATCAGTGGCGCTTGGAGCGGGCGTTAGCGGGGGGTGGCTCACTGCCAGATGTCGGGATTTACTGCCTGAACGCGGCTCGCTATCTGACCGGAGAAGAACCGATCGCGATTAGCGCCCAAACCTTTACCACTCCCAACGATCCACGCTTCAAAGAGGTGGAAGAAAGCGTCACCTTCCAACTGCGGTTTCCCAGCGGCGTGTTGGCAATTTGCTCGACCAGCTATGGGTTCCACGAAGCGCGGCGCTACCGCATATTCGGCTCAGATGGTTGGGCACAGCTTGATCCAGGCTTTGCCTATCACGGTTTACGGATGATGATGTCGCGCAAGTCGCCCACCAACAGCATGGCGGAAAATATCACAGAAGTACGGCTGCCTGAGAAGAATCAGTTTGCCCTGGAAATCGATCACATGGCAGACTGTGTGATGCAGAATAAGCAGCCACACACGCCCGGTGAAGAAGGCTTGCAGGATCAAAAACTGATGGCGCTGATTTACCAGGCGGCAGAAACTGACAAAACCATCACTTTGCCGCCCGTCACCGGACTGGATACCACACGCGGTCCTGCTCCTCGAATGCTGAAATAGGCGTGTCTATGCTGACCCTTGTGCCGCAGGAGATGGAAGAACCTGCTCCCTACCCGTTGTTGACCAGCATCGTCGCACCCCGCCCGATCGCCTGGGTTTCCACAATCAGTACGACTAGCGTTCCTAACTTGGCTCCCTATTCCTTCTTCAATGCAGTGGCGGGCTTTCCACCACCGCTCAGAACTGGGATTGGTGAATACGGTGCGGATGCAGCCGAGTACTTGCTTGGACGGTCAGTCGAGTACACGAAGATTGGCGATCGGTTTGAAATGAGAACCTCTAAGGTTTAGCCTCAGCTATAGCAGTCCTAAATCAGTACTGAGACAATATTTAAATCCTATTGTTGCGAATATCCACGGTTTAGTTTGAACACTGATGATCGCTACCACTTTGCAATTAACCTTTCTCGCCCCGTAGGCTAGCGAGAGAAGCCAACCTACGGGTAGAAGTTTTGCACACACTCAATCAAGAATCTACAACCCTATTGAGATCGTTATGATTGCTGCTTGAGAGGATCTGCAATGTAGCGGAAGTTTGGTTCAGAATTCCAGGGACCACGCTCATCAGCTTTACCGTTGGAAGACAGGTTGTAATAGATGTCAACGGTTTCATCTGGTTGAATGTTGCCAAAGAATGGCTCATCCAGTTTGCCTAGCGAGTTCAGTGCTTCCATGAACATTTTCGTGTGGGAGATCTCACGGGTGAGAAGATGCACCAATGTCTCTTTGCTGCCCTCGTCAGGACACAGCTTGATCAATGCTTCGTAGGTCTGACGTGCCCCCGCTTCAGCCGCAATGTCTGCTCTCAGATCCCGAACTACATCACCGCCTTCGTTCAAGTATGCGGCTGTCCAAGCACTTCCCTGGCTATCCAAGAAATGTGGTCCCATACCCCGCACAGCAAACAAAGTACTTTGGAAAGCATCTGTTTGATCAACGTTTTTCGTATGAGCTTCGATCATTCTACCCACCATTTCCAAATGACCAAATTCCTCAATGGCGATGTCTTGCAGCATGTCTTTAATACCGGAGTCTTCAACGTGAAAAGACTGCACCCAATACTGCAGTGCAGCTGAAAGTTCCCCGGTTGCTCCGCCAAATTGTTCTAGCAAAAGTTGAGCAAAACGCGGGTGCACCTCGTTGACGTTGACGACATGAATCGGTTCTTTTTTGTGAAAAAACATGTGTATCTCTCCGATTGAAATCTTGGCTATCAATAGCCTTGATAGTAGAACTACTAACGAGGCTCTACCTGCCTCAAAAGAGGGAGTTGCGGGAGACATTCACTGTTCAAAAAGCAATGCAACCCTTGCTTAACTTAAAGAGTTTCATTAAAAATTTTCATTCACACGCCCAAATAATCGAGTCGATATTTCTCTGCTCGATCGCCCCCTTGAATGCTTGAGTTGGGTCGAAGGTAGTGTCAAAAACGCTCCGTGAACTTTATCTCCACTCAACGGATTACCGTACTATGGGTTTTCAGCCCCCATAAATTGAAGCCTTCCCCTTGTCGCAATGGAGTGTAAGGCGATTCGATCGAGTATATGAAGATTGGCGATCGGTTTGAGATGAAAGCCCCCAAGGTTTAACATCACCGTTTTTGGTCATACGACATAACTTGGTGAGACGCCAGAAACCGCTAAAGTGTCTTCCTAGCAATCTCATCCCCACTTCACTCTGAATAAAACAAATTGTTCCGCTATATTCCAACTGAAAATTCAGCATCATAACTTTTTGCATAATAAATTTCCTTTTGTTGGAATTCAATTTCATCATCATGGCTACTTGACCAGTGGGAAAAACTTCATCAAGAGCTTGAAGATGCTGTGTTGGCAAAAAGATTAGATTAACTCACGCTGTTTAAATTAAGAAATTATCATATTGGTTTTCATTTAAGCGCTCATCAAGAAAGAAACTGCGGCATAAAATTTATTGTACAGAGTATTTCTATAGATCTACCTGTTTAGGGTGATGAACGCATCTCTTGCTGTGGATTCACCCCAGCACCATCAGTACGATCGTCCGCTTATTTCCCCGACCCCTAACAGGTCTTACGGCTGTTATAGCAGTTTGGCGATCGTGATTGACAGTCCACGAGTGCGTTTACCTGTAGCCTGATAAGCTTAACGCTCGTAAACTTCCACCAGACTTGCCTGTTCGATGATGTGGATAGCGATCGCTCTTGCAGGAGCCGCGATCGTCAGGTGCAGGAGCCGCGATCGCCTTTGCAGACACTTATACAGCGCGAAAATTCTCCAACTTCGTCAGGTAACGACTAGAGGGTTGCAGAAGGGCATACTGTCAAAGGAGTCGTTGATGTCATTTGATCGAGCCGCAGCGACAACCTGGAACCAGGCTAAATTTTGTTGTAGACCCTAAGCAGCTTCATTTGAACTGATTTTAACGCTGACAAGCTAATACCTACTGAAAGCCTCGACTGTCCCGACTCAATGCCTGCCAAGGAGAACTTAAACCATGAAACGTCTTGTCATTTGCTGCGACGGCACCTGGAATAATTTAGCCGCTTCCTGCCCTACAAACGTGGTCAAGATTGCCCAGGCAGTAGAGCCAGTCGCCAGTGACGGCACCCCTCAACTGATTTTCTACGAAGAAGGATTGGGAACTCAGTGGTATGACAAACTGCCGGGAGGCGCATTTGGCTGGGGGATTGATGCCAATATCAAAAATGCTTACCGATTCCTGTCCCTCAACTATGAATCAGGCGATGAAATTTATCTGTTTGGCTTCAGCCGAGGCGCTTACACCGTGAGGAGTCTAGGCGGTCTGATCCATTGTTCTGGTTTATTATCCCGATTCAACATTTGCCATGCTGATACAGCTTACGAAATCTACCGCATTTCTGATGACGATCAGCGCCATCAAGCGGCAGATGAGTTCTTGCGCCAAAGAGAGAGCCAAAGGGTGCCAATCACGCTGTTAGGGTGTTGGGATACAGTGGGAGCCTTGGGAATTCCCGATCTGCTTCCCTTTTCCCCGTTAAATCAGGCGATCAATGCCAGATATCAATTTCATAACGTCAAACTGAGTCCGCTGATTCAGAAAGCCCTACACGCGATCGCGATCGATGAACACCGCAAAACCTTCGATGTTAGCCCAATGGAGAAACGTGAAGATTCAGTCTCCCAGGAACTGAGTCAAGTTTGGTTCCCTGGTGGGCACGGCTGCGTTGGCGGTGGCACAACGGCGAATCGGGGGCTATCAGACGGAGCACTCAAATGGATGATCGATGAGGTCAATCGAATTGGACTCAAGCTGGAATTCAACCTGACCCGGATCGAGGAGAACATTAATCCAATCAGCGATTTTAATAACGATCCAGGCTTTTACCGACTAGCTGGAACGATTCACCGCACGATTGCTTCAGAGGCTCAACTGCATGAAAGTGTGCAACAACGCTGGTGCGCTCGCCCTGATTACCGCCCAAAGAATCTTGCCGCTCATCGCAAGGATCTAGATATCTCTTGTCATCGGTAGCGATCACCCACCTGTAAACTGTCCCGATAGCCGGACTTATGGCGATCACAGCAGCTTATTGATCGTGATTGGCAGGTCATGAATGCGTTTACCTGTCCCGTGATAAACGGCATTGGCGATCGCAGCAGCGGCTCCAACCGTTCCGATCTCACCAATTCCTTTGGTGCCAATGCGATTAACCTGCGTGTCTGTTTCCTCGACAAAAAAGGCAGCGATCGGGAAAATATCAGCGATCGGAGGCACCAGGTATTCTGCCAGGTCCGAGTTCACCACGCGACCCAGGTTCGAATCGACCATGCTCTGCTCTAGCAGCGCCATATCGATGCCCCAATAATGCCGCCAATTAATTGGCTGTAAGCCGTGTCAACACTGCCAGCACACACGGAGCGGCCTCAGCAGCCTGAGTATCAATTGCTTGAATTTGCCCGTTGGCGATCATGCTGCCAATCAACACCGCATGTACCAAATCTGGAATCGGCGTCTCGGCAGAATAGCGTGCCCCGCCCGTGGCTTTAAGCGTTCCGTCTACGCGATCGAGCGATTCGCCAATGATTGGATTCATGCTTCACCTAGTAGACCAAATATTTCAAGCATTCGACGGTGCAGCAGTTGGCGGGGTGGCGGTTGCTGCGGATGGTTGCCGCTTGAAGATCTGTTCAGCATTGCGCTAGTAGATTTTTTCTCGCTGGTCAGCATCAATCTCAAGCCTGTCAATCACCGCGATCGTCTCACCTTCTCCATTTAACGCTCGTAAACCCCCACCAGCCGCGCCTGTTCGATGATGTGGTCGGCGATCGCGTCTAGCAGTTGCTCCCGATCCAATCCCGGCTTCAGGTCAAGCTCTGCATCCAAGGCATAAAGCCAGAAATAGTAATGGTGCGAGCCATGTCCCGGTGGCGGTGCGGGTCCGGTGTAGCCCGGCTTATTTTCGCTGTTCATGCCTTCGCTAAACTTGCCACCTTCTGCTTCTGCAATGCGATCGATGTTTGCTGGAATGCCATACAGCAGCCAGTGCGTAAATCCACACGGCAGCGGTGCATCCGGGTCATAGCAAATTAGCGCTAGCTGCTGCGTTCCGGCAGGTAGCCCACTCCAGGTTAACGGTGGTGAAACATTATCGCCTTCGCTGGTGTAGCGTTGCGGCATGCGATCGAGCGTTGTAAACGCCGGGCTGCTAATTCGCAAATCCTTGATGTTCAACCCCATTGCTGACCTCCTTTCGCTGCCTTAACTAGACGAGTGCGCTATCTCATCACCTAGATCGCATAGTGATTTCATTCTCGTCTTAAAACATCGACCAGGAGAGATAGGTGTGGAATGGTAGGACAGAACGGAGCTTGTAAAGGCTGCTACAGAGACACGATCGCACGCGACAACGATATTTCTGAGGAAAGACGCAATGAATTAGCTGATTCTTTAAGATCCGCTGTTAGAAGCGAATTGCTTTGGCTGCCCACTTTAGTCATGGTGGTTATTCAATAGCGTTATATCCTGATGGCATCAAATCAATTAAGAGCGTTGCTGCCCTCATTGGTAGTCTATATTAGCGTACTCGGACCCAAACGCAGCACCGAAAGCTCTTGCAGGATTTACAAACCGAAGGAATGGCTGACCGCAATACGGATCTAGAAAAACTCCATGCGTCGATCGGACTTGATATTGGTGCAGATACTCAAGAGGCAATCGCATTGGCGATCGTGGCAGAGATTCAAGCTGTTTTAGCCCAGCGAGTCGTGGGTTTCTGAAACATCGTTCCATACCAATTCATCAGTAAGATGCACTCAAGCACGTTGCCAGTCGGATTGATTTTGCTCGCTGCAGGAGCCTCAACTCGGATGGGATCTCCCAAACAACTGCTGCCCTATCGGGGACGTAGCTTGTTGCGCTACACGGCAGAAGTCGCATTGGCATCAAACTGTGAACCCATTGTGGTGGTGCTGGGTGCCAATAGCGATCGCATCCACCCGACGATTGCGAATCTTCCCGTACACATCGTTGAAAATAACCAATGGTCAGAAGGAATGGGCAGTTCGATTCGGGCTGGTGTCGAACAGATTACACGAATCAATCCGCATCTCGACGCAGTGGTTGTGATGTTATGTGATCAACCGTTAGTGACTGCTTCCAAGCTTAATCAATTGCTAGAGGCTTACCAGGTTAACCGGAGTCAGGTGATTGCTTCTGCTTATGCCAACACGCTCGGAGTCCCCGCTTTATTTAGTCGTGATCTATTTCCAGATTTGTTGAGTTTAACTGCAAATGTCGGTGCAAAGTATTTGATTCAGCAATATCGTGATCAGGTTTATGTGGTTCCCTTTCCTGAAGGCGCGATCGATCTAGACACGCCAGAAGACTACCAGCAAATGCGTATTGGGGTCGTTCCATTTAAGAAAGGACGCAGAAAAAAGCATCAGCGAGAATAGACTCAGTTTGTCGAGGAGGAAGGACGCTTCTAATGTGACGACATTGGGGGTCATATCACCATTCCTAGCAATTAAGTACTTCTTCAAGATCAAATTGTTTCAATGACTTTCAGGGGAAGTGTGTGAGAAGATAGCGATCGCTTCTAGGCAATTATCTTTTGTGCTAGTGATTGAACTCGTATGCAAGAATCATGGATTTCTGAGCGCCGTACCCTTCAACTGCCTGGCTTGACGGTTGATCGCCATGTTTCAAAACCGAATGAGCTTGACTTTCCCGGCTGTAACGATCATCTGCTTTGCCTTTTACTCAACGACGGCAATGAACAGAAAATGACTCGTATTGGTGAACAGACCTCTGAAAAAGCTCAGCTCAAGGGAGAATTCTGGATTTGCTCTGCTAAAACAGCGGGACTTTGGGCATGGAACAGCATCGATACATCCTTGATGTTTATGATTGAACCTGGTTTGCTCAAGCGAATCGCTGAAGAAGTCAGTGAAGTGGATTCAAATCGGGTTGAGTTGCTCAGTGCAATCGGTGTTCGCGATCCACGGATTGAAGCGATCGCTCACCTGTTTCAGGCAGAACTTGACGAGGGCGGCAGCGGTGGATCGCTTTACACCGAATCGCTGCTGCAAGTGTTAATCATTCACCTACTCAGACACTACTGTACGCTGCAACCCAAAACTCAGTCGCTTGTAGAAAGGTTGCCTGGTCAGCGGCTTCAGCTTGTGTTGGATTACATCCACAGCTATTTAGATCAACCAGTTCAACTAGCTGAGCTGGCAGCCGTTGCCGGTCTAAGCCAGTATCATTTCTGCCGACTATTCAAGCAGACAATCGGGGTTGCACCTTATCAGTATGTGCTGCAGCAACGCATGGAAAAAGCAAAAGAACTATTGCACCAGGGGAAATACACGATCGCAGAAGTTTCTCTGCTCGTGGGCTGTGCTGATCAAAGTCGCTTTACCAAACACTTTAAGCGGCATTTTGGCGTCACGCCAAGAGCGGTGCTCAACAAAAAGTTGCCCTAAAGCCCCAGAGCTTTAGTTGATGTTGCACGTTAGGGCGCGTCATCAATTAAGCTCCAAAAACCTTGAGTATCAGCCTTATCGCGCCCGTTTTAATAAACAAGGCTAGGGGCTGAAATCTTTGCTGTAAGTCATGTGTATGAGTAATTGATGACAGCCCCTAGAATACCGCGATCAATTCGCCTGATAGCAAGAATGGCCTCAATCCTTGCATCAATTCCGCAAAAAACGTCTAGCTTCCCATGCCACAACCAGGGTAACTTAGTAACGCTTCACTGCGTCTCCTAACGCTGATAGTTGAACCGAGATTTACTACTATGCATCAAGCCAAACTCGCCAAATGGTTACTGGTCGCCGCTGCCATTTCCACCCTGACGATACCGATCGGGGTTGATGCCGTTATCTTGGCGAACGGTCATATGAACAATCCTGCCTGGTTGCCTCATGCTAAACTTCACTGTGCCATGTCATTTTTTGCGGCGGCTTCGTTAGGCAGTGCTGCTTTAGCCATTTTGAAAGTGCGTCCAACCAGCGATCGCTTCTCAATGGGTCTGGCTGCTTTTCTTGGTTCCGCGTTCTGGATTGGGCTTATTGCCGCTGGTTTCTGGCCCGGAACATCCTACGGTTTTCTCAATGACCCGGTTTTAGGTAATGTGCGTGAACCTGAGATCGGAGGAATTCTCATTTATCCCAATGTTGTGGCAGCTACGATCACGATTGCGATTGCCGTTGCTGGCTACTGGTTAACTGGACAGGCAAAATCAATTGAGCGATCGCCCTAAGCAGACGCGCTCAAAGGGAAAACGGCCTGAAAATTGGCATCGTTGGTTCAGGCAACATGGGCGGTGGCATCGGCAAACTCTGGGCAAAAGCTGGACGCTAGGTTGTCTTATTCTTACTTACGCGATGAAGCCAAATTGCATGAACTGGCAACCGCAGCAGGAGCAACGACAAAAGCTGGAGCGATTCAAGATGCAGCAGCACAAGAGGTTATTTTACTGGCTGTTTGGCTGCCAGCATTACAAGAGGTCATGCACACAGTCAGTCCTTTGAATGAGAAAATCGTCATTACGTGTGTTGGTGGACTGCAACCAGATTTCACTGGGCAGACGATCGGCTTAGCGACGGACTTAAAAATTTCGGTCGCTGAAAACATTCAGCAACTTATCCCCAAGGCAAAAGTTGTGGAAGCATTCAATGCAACCTTTGCTGAGATTATTGCTTCGGACTCAAGGCAATTTGATTTTGAGCCTCCTAGCGTCTTTTACTGTGGGGATGACGCTGAGGCAAAACAAGTTGTCGCCAGTCTGGTTAAGGACTGTGGTTACGAGGCCGTGATGCAGGCAATCTTCTGGTAGCGCGTACTTTGGAAACGTTAGCAACGGCTTGTGTGCAGTTTGCTGTTTCAAGCCAACTGTTTCCAAATCTTGGGCTTAGATCTTTGCGGCGTTAAGCGGCAACAGAGCCAGGGTAGCCCTTAGCCTCTGCCGTTTAGCCCCAGCCTCGTGAGCTGATTCTCATTGGGGTAAGCTAGCCAAGCTGCAACGAAGTGCCACTCAGCCTCTAAGATGGCTATTCTATAAGGGTTTAGAAAAATCTTTGTAAGTTAACTGACATCTTGCACTACTGGCAACAACCACCCTGCAATCAATTGCGAGCCAATAGGGTAAGTCCACTGAAGTGGACTAAAAGCCATCTAGGTAACTTGTCAGTCCACTACCCGTTGGGAAGGCAAAGCCTACAGTGGACTTCATACCATTAGCCCGAACTTTTAGTTCAGGGCGGGTCAATGCGATCGCCGAGAAGTTTGAAAGATGCCTTCTTAAGAATGGTGCACGATCTAAGCTAACTCAAACTTGTCGAAAAAGAACCATTTACGGGCAAGGTTTCCAGGATACTTGCGCTGACTTGCCTTTGTTCAGGGTACCTAAAGTTCAATCTCATCGCCGCACTTCTGCTGCCCTTAGCAGAGGCACAAGCCTAATTGAGAGATTGGGAAAAGCTATACGTTGCTCTGCTTCTTGCTTGCATTGCACGGAGATGTCAAGCAACGTAAGCCAATCACAGAAGTATTTTTAGGCTGAACGTTGTTTTTGTCCAATTGCTACGAGAACGCCAAACTCCATCAAGCGACAGATTCGTCTTTTGGTGCAACCTTTCACAATTATCTTGTAGCAAGAATTCAAGAGCAAAATGATGTTGCTGATCGTGATCGCTCAGTGTTCAGAGGAGCAGTGGGCCCGATGACCAGTGCTTGCTTTAGGGTAACTGCTGATTTACCAACTTGGTCATCGCCGCCTGTTCCATTCCAGCCGCTCGTTCAATGTCCTCCTTCACCTCAGTGTGAGGTATGCGTCATTGTACCTGTGCGGAATGAAGCTGAGATGCTGGAAAGCACACTCGCCGCCTTAACGCATCAAGTGGATTTAGAGGGTCGTCCTTTCGACTCTAGTCGTTATGAAGTGATTTTGTTAGCAAATAACTGTAGCGATAATTCAGTTGAGATCGCTCATCATTTTGCCGCTCAACATCCCAATCTTGTGCTGCATATCGTTGAAGAGGAATTGCCTTCCTCAAAAGCGCATATTGGCTGGGTGCGAAAGCAGTTGATGGATGAAGCATGTCATCGCCTTAAGTTCCTTGGGTGTAACCGAGGTGTAATTGCATCCACCGATGGCGATACGCGGGTTGCTTCTAACTGGATTGCGGCAACGCAGCATGAAATAGCCTGCGGGGTTGATGCGGTGGGAGGGCGAATTATTACAGATCGTGGCGATCGGGCCACCCTTGAGCCTTACGCGAGAGCCTGCCATTTGCGAGAAGTTGGTTATCGTTTTTTAGTGGCTGAACTAGAAGCCTATCTTGACCCCGATTCATTTGATCGATTGCCTCGACACTTTCAACATTACGGTGCCAGTTTGGCAGTGACCGCAGAAATTTATGAGCAGGCAGGCGGAATGCCAGCGGTCAGAACTTCAGAGGATGTCGCGCTTTACTGTGCCTTGATGCGGGTTAACGCTCGCTTTCGTCACAGTCCACTGGTGCGCGTAGCCACTTCTGCTCGATCAATTGGACGGGCTCAAAGTGGATTGGCGGATCAATTAAGTAAATGGAATGACATGGGGCAACAGCAACAAGCATTTTTGGTGGAACCCGCAGGCGCGATCGCTACTCGTTTCCAAGCTCATCACGAATTAAGGCAACGCTGGTTAGATGGCTATCCACTCACGTTCAAGGAGATTGCGTTACTCGCTAACCGATTAGGAGTTGACGGTGATTGGTTAGTATATGAACTCACTCAACACGCTTCTTTGGAGGGGCTCTTTGAGGCGATCAAGCAGCAACAAAATCAAGAAGGAATCTGGCAACAACGATGGGTATCCGTCAGAATTGAGCAGGCAATTAGCGATTTGCGTCTGCTGCTGGAACCCTTCCGTTCTCAATCAGGCCAACTCCCTGCCATCACAAAAGCCTTATCGTTACCAACCACCTAAGCTGCCAATATTGTAGTTACTTCTTCATCTATTGCTGCCGATTGGTCTGTTTTCAGCAACCATCGCATCCGACTGATTACTCTAGGGCGCGTCATCAATTAAGCTCAGAAACCTTAAGGTATCGGCATAATTGTGCCCGTCCTAACGAACGAGACTAGAGGCTGAAATCTTTGCTGTAAGCCATGTGGATGAGTATTGATGACAGCCCCTAGATCACTTAGGGGTAAAATTGGACGTTTCTTGCAAGGACTCAATGATGGCACTCGTTAGTGCAAGGCGATCGCTCATCGACAGTTTGAAAACCTCTTCCTTTTCTTGCAAAAACAGAGTGATTACTAGGACATGGGGAAAGAGATTTAGCCTATACCAACTCGCTCAAATAGGTCGAGGCGGTACTTCTCTGCCCGATCGCTCCCCAAATGCTTCAACTGTGATGAGGGTAGTGCTAGAAATGCTTCGTGAACTTCATCACCGCTTAACGGATTATCGTAGTAATCATCGTATGGTGTCCAGTGAACTAACAGCAAATGCCCACCGGGTTCAAGATGGTCTAGCATCAAGCGTTGTGCCTTTTGAAGATCCTCCAGGCACCAATAATATCCAACTTCTGATAGCACTGTGAGATCAAACCATTCGTCTGGATAAGACTGTGGAACCTGCATCAATTGAAAGCGAATATTTGACAGTGCCTGACAGCGTGAAATCGCTTGCTGTTGAGCCATTTCTGACACCTCCACTGACAGCAGCGAGTCACATCGTTCGGCTAACATTTCAGTCAAGACACCGATCGATCCACCAATTTCAAAGGCAGAACGATAGCGAGACTTAGGTAATGCTGCCAATGTTGTGGCATATTTTTCTGCTTCATAATCACTCGTTTCAAACTTCCAGGGATCGGCATCTGCCGTGTAGAGTGAATCAAAGTATTCGGGTGTGAGGGATTGTTGTGACATTACCGTACCTCTTCTAAATACATTTCCCAGGGACGCACAAAGTTCGCCAACATCTCCGGTGTTAATTGAAACCCCTCCGGATCATCATCAATGAGATTGGTAGTTTGAGAACGATAGGCCGCGATCGCCCGCTGTTTTGTTTCCAGCAGAGCTTGAATATCCAGTCGCCATCCCACAATTTGCTCAATATTAGTAAAGTCTCCCTGCTGTTCCGGGTCCCAATCCCAGATGGGATATTCAATGATGCGAGGTGAGTAATTCAAAGCAATCAGGGTGGTGTGAATCAATTTCCAGGTTGCCCGATGATCGGGATGAGGATCAAAGCGCCAGGGCAAAAAGATGGTTTCTGGCATCCATGCTTCCAGGCAGGTACGACAACGTGCTATAGCCCCGCGAATGCCAGGTAATGTTGAGGTGGGAATTGAGCCGTCTAATAAACGCAAAAACGTAACTTCGTCTCCCACACCCAAAACAGACAAAGCCTCTCGTGTTTCTGCTTCTCGCAATGCTCTCAAACGTGAAGCCGGATACTTGAGCGATCGAGGATGAGATAAGGTTCCATCACTGATGACCAAGACATGTACGGGATAACCCAAAGTACGCAGGAGGGCGATCGCACCCCCACAGCCTAATGTTTCATCGTCGGGATGGGGTGCAACAACTAATGCAGAGCCAATGATGGAATTCACCGATCGCAGCGGTAACGCCGTTGGATCCAGTAAGGATGATGAGTCAGCGATCGGGGAATTCATTGCACCACAGTGAATGGGTAGGGTTGGGGTATGACAAGGCATACTGTCCAACGTTGGCAAGAGCGGCATCAAACACGGGCTGACGCAAATACAGGGTTAAATCTCGAATAATTCGCTCCATTGGATAAGGAGGCAACAAACCGCGAGTGCCCACTGACCGCTCACAGAGCTGCATCACATCCATGCAAATCTGCTCGATTGCCGTTCGCACCATATTGGCATAAGCTACCAGCTTGTCTGCCTGGTCATGCGCTTGATCAGGAGAACCGCCAAACATAGGAGCATACCCTTTCACCAATTCTGCTGCGCCGCGTAGCCAGAGATTGCCGCTTTCAAGGGCAATCGCCATGCGTCCCAATCGTTCTTGCTGGTAAGGGTCATCCGTGCGATTTAAGGCACGCAGGTAGTGTCGAGTGGCATCAAACAGCGCCTCAGCTCCGCCTAACTGCACAGCGGCAAAGCGAATTACCCCCGTGGTCAACCAGGGCTGTCGAAAATAATCACCCGGTTGTCCAATGAGTGAACTCGCATCCAACTCAACCCCACTAAAATTCACCTTAAAGCTGGCAGTCGCCCGCATCCCTAAAGGTTGCCACCAGGCAGGATCGCTAACCGTTGCCACCGCTTCCATCGGCACAATACACATCTGCCAAGGGCCATCTGCCAACGGTCCATTCACAAATGGACGATCGACAAAACCAGATCCAGAACAAAATGTTTTCGAACCCTCTAAACGGTATCTCCCATTGTCTAGAGGATACACCTTTACTCCGTCTTCTGC
Source organism: Stenomitos rutilans (assembly GCF_059505485.1). NCBI lineage: Bacteria > Bacillati > Cyanobacteriota > Cyanophyceae > Leptolyngbyales > Leptolyngbyaceae > Stenomitos > Stenomitos rutilans. Next base: position 3,264 of record NZ_JCACKR010000146.1, on the reverse strand, counting down.
TTCAGCGTTCCAAACGCCAAATAGTTTGTGGCGATCGCGAACATCGATCGCATAAGTTTCAATCTGGTCTGGTGTGCCAAACGTTTGAATCAACTGCAACGCATTAACGTGTCCTTCATAGACGCGTCCAACGGCTAAATTCCCACACCCGATTTGCTTCAGCAGCAACAGCAGTTCATACGTCACTGCTGCATCAATGCCTAGTCCCAGCCCTCCCAACTCTGGCTGCAATGGTGCCGTTAACAGTCCCGCTTTGGCAATTAGCTCAAATTCTTTGACTGGAAAGGCTCCATTTTGGTCGATCACGCTGGCATTTGCAGCACAGAAATCAGCAATTTCAGCTCCACGAACAAGAACGTGTGCGACTGATAACTCGCTCAGTTCAGAGGTTAAACAAAGTGAAGGATGAACAGCAATGGGAGTCAACTTGTTTAATCTTTCTAAATAAATACTGATAAAGATAATGCACTGAGTCAATCAACAAAAACATCTACCCTGCGGCAAACTTTAGCTTAGTTTCTTTGCATAATCTGCTAGTCGAGTAGAACGCAGTTGACTACGTGTTCTAGAGACAAGGCTCTAGAGAGCTATAGCCAGGGTTGCTTCGAGGAATAGGTTGTTACGCCAACACGAAGGGAGATGGAATTTTCTCAAAGGGGGCACCCGTCGGTTGATCATCTTGATAGCTATAAGCCGCTTCGTTACCCACAAACGGCGTAAAAGTATCGATATAAGCGCTGTTATACTGCTCGGCTAAGGCTTGAATGATGGTGTTGAGAGACATTCCACCCGCCGCAAAAATCGGTGCCGCTGGACTAATTGGATCGGCAGGAAAGGAGTTGTAGTCGTGCAGCCCAAGGCGAACCTGGTGCTGCACTTGGCGCACCGTCTGCTTGCAGCGATGACGTTCATTATCTTACCTAAAAATTCTTTCGCCTCACTTATACATTTGTCTCTGTTTTTACATTCAGACTTAAAGTGAAACACGCCTTGAGACTTGTGACAGCCAAATCTCTTTCTTTCTAAAGATAGAAGAACGACCACTGCTCAAGTTTTTAGACTGTGAGCACTGCAGCTATTTTCGCTGTAACTTTTAGACTTGCTATAACCTTTGGTCTCAAAGGGGCGCCTCAGAGCATTCTCGTTGTTTGCCAAAGGAGGTTATGGAATGGATCTAGGTTTGAAGGGTAAAGTTGCTGTGGTCACGGGTGGCGACTCTGGCATTGGCAAGGCAACTGCCCAGTTGCTGGCGCAGGAGGGAGCAAACGTTGCCGTCATCGATAAAACCGCAGAGCCGCTGAAGCAGGCGGTTGAGGAGGTTAGCCAGTTTGAAGAAGCGTTGGCCGTTCAAGCTGACCTGACCAAACTGAAACAGGTCGAAGCTGCCAAGTGTCAGATCCTAGAGCACTTTGGCACCGTGCACATACTGGTGCATGCAGCGGGTATTATCGGCGCAACAGGCGATTTTCTAGAGCTGAGCGACGACGATTGGTACCAGACGATCGAAACCGACTTGATGGCAGCGGTGCGCACCTGTCGGGCGTTCATTCCCTCCATGCGTGAAGCAGGTTGGGGGCGAGGATTCTGCTCAGTTCTGAAGATGCGGTGCAACCCTACCCGGAGGAGTTACCCTACTGCGCTTGCAAGGCGGAATTACTCAATCTCGAATAAGTAGCTCAGCAGATTTTAATCAGCACATCAAACCTGCTTCAGTCTAGTGAGCGATGCTATTTTTGAGGGAGTATCGTTCTAGATCCCTTCAGTTTCTAGCGGTTGGAAAGGACTCAGTGAAAGCATCAAATGTTCTAAGGATCAACCATGACGTAAGTTGAGCCGCTGAACGCTTTTCACCTAGCAAAAGACTACCATCACAGTGTGCTGAACGACACATCACAATATTTACGTCACCGCTGTGGCACTGCCTAAAAGCAGCCGCTTCAAAAACGCTTGATTTAGACGGATCTAAGCGATACGACCATCAGGATACGCCTCTTAAACAGAGCAAGCACTCAACCAGTACCACTAGAAAGTCAGGATTTCAATCAGTATGGCACTCTCAAACAGCGAAAGCTCTAAAATCGTTAAATCGGAAGCAGAGTGGCGCAAAGTCCTCACACCAGAACAGTTCCGTGTGCTACGCGAACATGGAACCGAACGTGCTGGTACGAGTCCACTAAACAAAACCGATGACGAAGGCACCTATGTCTGCGCCGCCTGTGGCTTGCCTGTTTTTACATCAGACACGAAATTCAATAGCGGCACTGGTTGGCCGAGCTTTTTTACCCCAATTGAAGGAGCAGTGGATACGTCAATCGATCAATCTCTATCATCCACCCGCATCGAAGTGCATTGCCATCGCTGCGGTGGGCATCTAGGACATGTGTTTGATGATGGTCCTGCGCCAACGGGCAAACGCTACTGCATCAATGGCGTGGCCCTAAATTTTGCACCGGAAGAGGCTCCACAAGCAGGAACATAAGCTTGAACTCAAGAAGTAGCGGCGGCTCGCATCAACCGCATCCGCGTGACTTTTCGCACCCATCTAGCGCGACGCTGCTCGTCTGGAATGACTAGGCGTAGCGGCGCTTCATCGGTTGCTAGAGCGTTACATCGGACGATGAACAAACCTCTTGTCCAGTTACCGCTAGCGGATGCGGAACAGTCAGGCTCATCAAGAGCACGCTTATGAACAGGAGGAACCTATTGCTTGCGTTATGTCGCTTGCAATCAATCATGTTGTCTTTGCCTCCTTTTGGCGACGCTCGTGAAGTGATGATCAACGAAGTACCCAGAAAGCATCGATGCAATAACTGTCTAACCTGCCTCTACAAATTATAAAGACCTGGAGTGGTCGAGCAATATCCATTGAAGGTTTTGTGTGACGCTTTAATCACACAGCTTCATGATCTGGTTTTCTTAGGTCTATTGCCCGCGGGAGTGACACTAAACCCGAAGTTGATGTAAATTTGCAGACTGATCGCATCACTCCCGTTTCAATGCGTCAGGCACAACTGTAAGCAAGGGAAATAACCGATCGCAGCGAAAACTGTCAAGGGATGCTTTGCCCAACAAACCGTTTGGGATAGCGGACGTTCACCATGCTTGCATAAAGCACTGTATCTCGATAGACTACTTGTGGTTTAAGTTGCTGTCAATCTTAAAGGAAACAGGTAGCAACCAATGCTCTGAATGAACCGCAGTTGCTTGAGTAATTTAGAACTTACGCATTGACAGAAGTGGCAATGTCTGAAGTCAGACAACAGC
>NZ_JCACKR010000145.1:0-22030 GCF_059505485.1 Stenomitos rutilans | reverse complement strand
AGCATCTTAGTCTATGCTTCCTCGTTTTACCTCCCCGCAACACCTATTGAGCCAAGGTTAATTTCCCTCTCAGAAGTTGCCACAGATTCCTGAATATCGCAAGCATCGACGAATGATGTTGTGAGATCGTCACATCGTGTTCCCAGTCTTACAAATTTTAGGTTGCCCCCTGATGAGTGAAGGATTTTTGATGGTGGCAAACTGTTAGTTCCTATAAAGATTGAAAACAACGCTGGTTCGGGGTTGCTGCATCTAAGATGGAGTAGAAGATGTGTGATTCCCGACTGCGTGCACCGTTAAACGCTTCATTAGAGCGCGTGGAGGCTCTTGCATGGTTCAGTTTCATATTCAGACGGAGAGTGATATTCCGGCATCGACACAGCTTTACAACCAGATTCTGTTTGCGATTGCCTCTCGCCAATATCCACCGGGACACCGCTTACCCAGTACGCGTCAATTGGCAATGCAAACGGGACTACATCGCAATACCATTAGTAAGGTGTATCGTCAGCTCGAAGAAGCGGGTGTGGTTGATGCTCAGGCTGGTTCGGGCATTTATGTTCGGGATCAAACCCATGAGGACGTTGCCAAAGTGCGATCGCCCATTCTGGATCAGCATCCAGAGGCGTACAAGGTGGTGCAGAACAGTCTAGACGAGTTGTTAAAGCATGGCTGCTCGTTGAATCAGGCGCGCGAGTTATTTTTAGCCGAAATTGATTGGCGACTGCGCTGTAGTGCTCAAGTGTTGGTGACAGCTCCTACTCATGACATTGGGGCGGGTGAAGTGATCGTCCGCGAACTGGAACGGGCGTTGAATATTCCTGTGCAGCTTGTGCCGATCGAAGAGTTGGATCAAATTCTGGATCAAACTCGCTCTGGGACAGTGGTGACAAGTCGGTACTTTATTGCTCAAGCAGAGGCGATCGCGGCTCCTAAGTCAGTGCGGGTGATTCCCGTCGATATTTATGACTTTGATTCTGAGATTAAGCTCATCAAGCGCCTGACAAAGGGCACCTGTATTGGGGTGGTGAGCCTCAGTTCGGGCACGGTAGGTGTGGCAGAGGTCATTATTCACAGTTTGCGGGGCGATGAGTTGCTGGTGATGACGGCTCAAGTTGGAGACAGCTATAAGTTGGGGGCGATCGTGCGGAGTGCGCAAACGATCATTAGCGATCGGGCAAGCTGCGCGACTGTCAAAGCCGCTATTTCTGCTGCCAGGGAAGATCTCATTCGTCCCCCACAGCTTATTTGTTGTGAGAACTTTATCGTCACAAAGTCGATCGAACTGCTGAAAAGAGAGCTGGGACTGGAGTGAGGGGTGTAAACTGCCCCCTTAGCGGCTGAGCGGTAGTGTTCCTATGTGCATTGGATGAGCGAGCAAGCGAGAGAGGGACACTGCCGTGAGCAAAACAGGCCCAGATTTCTACGATGACGAAGCGGTGTTTGCAACTTATCAGCGTCATCGCCAACGCGTAGACACGGCTAACGACACGCTGGAAAAGCCTGTCATTCTGGAGCTTGTTGACCCAGTTGCCAACAAACGCATTCTGGATCTTGGCTGCGGTCGTGCCATGATTGGGAAAGAATTCCTACAGCAAGGAGCGGCAAGCTATACGGGTGTCGAAGGATCAAAGCGGATGGTTGAAGCTGCCATCCAAACACTCACTGGCACATCCGGTCACGTTATCCAACAAACGATCGAAGCCTGGGTCTATCCACCGGAAGCCTTTGATCTGGTGCTGTCAAGATTGGCACTTCATTATGTTGCTGATCTTGTGCCAGTCTTCACCCATATCTTCCAAACACTGGCTGCCGGAGGACAGTTTGTCTTTTCGGTTGAACACCCGGTCATTACGTCCTGCGATCGCGGGTGGTCTGCTGAAACGCGCCGCCAAGATTGGGTTGTGGACGACTACTTCTCGACTGGAGTACGGGTGACTTACTGGATGGGTGACATTGTACAAAAATACCATCGCACGGTTGAGGACTATTTTTACTTGCTGCAAACAATTGGGTTCCAGCTTGAGCATCTGCGTGAAGCCCGTCCACAGCGCCACCACTTTCAGGATCTGCAAACCTATGAGCGACGCAAGCGTATTCCGCTTTTTCTCATCCTTGCTGCCCGCAAAGCAATCTAACCTGCAATGTGCAGCAGTAATCAGGCTGAGAGTTCATCGTCCGGTGCTATGAGCTTCTTTTCAAAGGTCAACGCGCCATCCACCAGATCGATGAGGATGGTGTCGCCTTCGGCAAAGGTGTTTTCGAGAATTTTAGTAGCGATCGGGTTTTGCAGTTGGCGTTGAATGGCTCGCTTGAGCGGACGAGCGCCATAGGCAGGATTGTAGCCTGATGCGGCAATGTAGTCTTGGGCAGCCGTTGTGAGCTCCAGCGTCAGCTTTTGATCAGCCAGTAAGGACTGAATGCGGTTGAGTTGGAGGCGCACAATCTGGCTCAGTTCATTGCGGGTGAGGGTGTGGAAGATGATGATGTCATCCACGCGATTGAGAAATTCGGGACGGAAGTGCGATCGCAGTGCATCCAAAACGCGCTGCTGCATTTCTTCATAACGGTCATCGTCGCCGGACAAATCGAGAATGTGATCGCTGCCGATGTTGCTTGTCATCACGATGACGGTGTTGCGAAAGTCGGTTGTGCGTCCCTGTCCATCGGTAATGCGTCCATCGTCCAGCACTTGCAGCAAGACGTTGAACACATCGGGGTGTGCCTTTTCGACCTCATCTAGCAGCACAACCGAATAGGGTTTGCGGCGGACAGATTCAGTGAGCTGACCCCCTTCTTCGTAACCAACGTAGCCGGGGGGGGCACCGATGATGCGCATTACAGAGCTTTTGTCCATGTATTCGGACATATCCAGCCGGATGATGGCATCGTCAGCATCAAAGAGGGAATGGGCAAGGGCGCGGGCAAGTTCTGTTTTACCGACGCCAGTGGGTCCCAAAAAGAGAAACGAGCCGATCGGTCGTCCAGGATCTTTCATGCCCGCACGGGCACGACGAATCGCAGCCGCGACTGCTTCGACCGCTTCAGTTTGCCCAACGACGCGCTGATGGAGATGCCGTTCTAGCTGAAGCAGCTTTTGACGCTCGGTTTCCAGCAGGCGATTGACGGGAATGCCCGTCCAGTTGGCCACAATTTCGGCGATGTCAGACTCAGTGACTTGTTCGCGCAGGAGGGCACCCCCGTCTGCCTGAATCACGCGAAGTTGGGCTTCATAGGCGCTGCGTTCATCCCGAATGCGGGGCAGCACGGCGTAGGACAGTTCGCTGGCTTTCTTGAGTTTGGCGTTGCGTTCGTACTCTTCGCTGGCTTTTGCCAGGTCGGCCTCTCGTTTCAACTGTTGAATTTGCAGTTCGATTTGCTCTTCTTCTTCTTTCTTGGCGTTAATGCCGTCCAGCAAACGTTTTTCGTTTTGCCAATGGGAATTCAACTCTTCTTGCTTATCCAGCAACTGAGCCATCTCTTGCTCAATGCGATCGAGCCGATCCTGGGCAGAACGACCCGCACCGAAGCGGTTGCCAGGATTTTGCTTCTCAGTTTCTAACGACAGCGTTTCCATCTCAAGCTGCATGATGCGCCGATCGTACATCTCCAGTTCGGCAGGCTTGGAGGTGATCTCCATTTTCAAATTAGCGGCAGCTTCGTCGATCAGGTCGATCGCTTTGTCTGGGAGGAAGCGATCGGCAATGTAGCGCGAAGACAGCGTAGCCGCCGCCACCAGAGCCGAGTCCGTAATTTTGACCCCGTGATGCACTTCGTAGCGTTCTTTGAGTCCTCGCAGGATGGAGATGGCATCTTCCACACTGGGCTGATCGACCAGCACCTGCTGGAAGCGCCGTTCCAAGGCCGCATCTTTTTCAATGTATTTGCGGTATTCATCCAGTGTGGTGGCACCAATACAGCGCAACTCGCCGCGAGCCAGCAAAGGTTTGAGCAGATTACCCGCATCCATTGCGCCCTGAGTGGCACCCGCCCCCACCACCTGATGGATTTCGTCGATGAACAGTACGATCTGTCCATCAGAGTGAATGACTTCTTTGAGGATTGATCGCAGCCGTTCCTCGAAATCACCGCGATACTTTGCGCCTGCCAGCAGTGACCCCATATCCAGGGAAATCAACTGTCGATTTTTGAGCGATTCGGGGACATCGCCGTTCACAATGCGTTGGGCCAGCGCTTCGACGATCGCGGTTTTGCCCACACCTGGTTCACCAATCAACACGGGATTATTTTTCGTGCGTCGAGACAGGACTCGCACCACGCGGCGGATTTCTTCATCCCGACCAATCACCGGATCGGTTTTGCCTGCTCTTGCCTTTTCGGTCAGGTCTTGCCCATATTTTTCCAGTGCTGCGTAGCGGTTTTCGGGATTTTGATCTGTGACTTTTTGGCTACCGCGCACCTCAAGAATCACCGTTTCTAGCTGCTTGGTATCCACATTAAAGCCGCGCAAGAGCCGCAAGCCTAGGCGCGAATCGGTGGCAAATCCCAGCAGCAAATGTTCGACTGAAATGAATTCATCGTCCCAGTCTTCCCGCGCTTCGTCGGCACGATCGAGCATGATATCCAGGTTGCGACCGAGATAAAGCTGCTCGTTGCTGGGCACTTTGGGCTGTCGTCGCACAAAATCCTCAATTTGCTGCCACAGGCGTGCAGTATCTACACCTGCCTTAGTCAATACCTTCGTCGCCAGACCATCTTTTTGTTCCAGCAAAGTGATAATCAGGTGCTCGACTTCCAGTTGTTGTTGTTTGTAGCGGCGAACAACGTCCTGGGCCTGTACGATCGCTTCCCATGCTTTGTCGGTGAACTTATTCGGGTCGGTGGGCTGCATGTTGGAGTCTAAGGAATATGAGTAGAAATGCGTATACCAGCGTTTTCAGTATAGCGAGAATAGCTATTTCAAAACGAATACACCAGCCGCAGCAGCCATTCAAAGATCGTACCGCGATCGCGGTTGTTGGGGTTGCTGACCACGGTGAGGGCGGGTGTCACACTAATGCTGTCGTTGAGCAGAAAGCTGTAAAACATTTCAAAGTTTGTTTGGGTGGCATCACCGAGGTCTTTTTCGACAAAGGGTTGCCCGATCGCGACGCCAGCCGTAGAGCCAGGAACGAACAACCGCCGTGCCACAAACCCGATCGACCAACTTTTGGGGTTGAGGTCTAAATTCTGGTTGAGCAGTGGATTGAAGCCTTTGTAGCTGCCGATCGCAAAGCGACCAAAGACCGCAAAATCTCGATTAAGCGCCCATTCAGCGTTAAGGCCGCCCGCAAAAATATCGACGTTATTCACCGTTGCTTTGGTGAACTGCAACCGAGTCACAATGTTTTTGGTGAAGTCATACTCCACTTCCAGGCTGCCCTGGTTGCGATCGCCAAACAAGCCGCCTTCTATAATGCCCCCATTAGGTCGCTCGGCATCGGCAGCGACGTAGAGCGCTCGCACAATCAGCGGTAAGCGCTCAGGTTTCCAGGTGAGGACGGCTCCGGCTCCACCAGGGCGATCGATCTGGTTTTGGACAATCAGCGGGTTGTTGGTGAAAAAGCTGGAGGAGAAATTTTTAGTCGAGTCGTTGGCAAAGCGGTTGTCATCGATAAAGTCTCGTGGTGAAATGCGTGCGCCTACGGTTAACTCAAAGCCAGCAGCAGGTTGAAAGGTGTAGTACAGCTTGCTCAAGCGCACACTGTTATCTACCCTGACGTAATCTAAGCCGCCGCCATCTGCTAGTAAGCCTGCTGTGCCTAGCAGATTCTGCCCTCGCTCATGTACCCGACCGATCGCGTCGTTGCCGTTGTTGCCCACTTCTAGCTGTGTGCGAAGCAAACTGTTGGGTGCAAAGCTCGCCAGCAAATCTAAGCGGGTACGAAAGAGAACGGTGCTGCGGCTGTTGGAACCGTTCGTTAGCCCGATCACAGTCTGCCCGACGAGCTTTGTGGTGGCCGAAAAGCGCTGTTGTTCAAGCGTTGTAATCTGCTTATCTAGCTGATCAGAGCGATCGCGCAAGTCAGCGGCGATCGTGCCATAGGATGCCTGAAGCTGTTTGAGCGTGGCAAAGTCTTCTTGCAGTTGGGCAACATTGCCCTGACTGATCGCAAACTGCTGGGTGATTTCGTCGAGTACGCGGGACAGTGCAGCGGCAAATTCGTTGCGGGTGAGCGCCTGGTTTCCCCGAAAGGTGCCATCGGGATAGCCGATCGCCACGCCATAGCGTTCAGAAAGCGACTGTAATATTTGATAAGCCCAATCAGTGGGGCGTACGTCGCTGAGTTCGTTGACCGATCGCACCTGCGCCATTGAGCGATCGGATGTGGATTCGCAAGCCGCTTCCAGAACATCAGGTCGAACCTGTTGTGGGATGGTGGCACAGCGCGACCCAGCGCCTTCATCTAGTGGCTCCGTAACGTTTGGAGTCACTGCTGGGTTGACAGAGCTAGCGCTTTGCACGGGTACTGCCTCTCCAGGTAAAACCTGGCAAAGCATTCCCAGACTGCTCAATCCTCCAGCCAACCAACGTTTTTTGCTCACACTGCACTCCTCACACGGTTTCCAAGGTCTGCCTGTATACAAAGACAGCTCTGGCTCAACCCTATCAGGAGTTTACACGGTAATGAGGGGTAGGGGGTGAGGTGGGAGGGGTGAGGTGGGAGGGGTAAGAAAGTTAGGAGTTTTGAGTTTTGAGTTGTTCTTTAGCGCACTCCCTGCTCCCCACTCTCTATTCCCTGCCCTTAAACACTTGCCGTCTGGGGCTGCTGTGGCGCTGAAGTTGCCTGATTGCTGCTGAGTTGAATCAGCTCAATCTTGTAGCCGTTGGGATCTTCGACAAACGCAATGACGGTGGAACCATGTTTCATAGGGCCGGGTTCGCGGGTCACTTTACCGCCCCGATCGCGAATGGCTTCACAGGTGGCATAGATATCCTCTACGCCGATCGCAATATGACCGTAGCCATCGCCCAGGTTGTAGGTCTCTGTGCCCCAGTTATAGGTAAGTTCCAAAACGGTGTGGTCGGCCTCTTCGCCATAGCCAACAAAGGCCAGCGTAAATTCGCCACCGGGATAATCCTTGCGCCGTAGTAATTTCATACCCAGCACATCGCAATAGAACTTGAGGGATTCGTCCAAATTGCCAACGCGGAGCATGGTATGGAGTAGTCGCATCGCTAAGGTCTCAATGTAATTGACTGCCTCTATGGTAAGCACTTAGCGGCACAGAAGGCACGATCGACCCCTTTTGCAAGATCGATCGCGTCTTTCTAAGCGTTCTCTTGGACGTGGTTGGCTTTAGCACCGTCAACGGCCTTCTCCGAGTACTTTAAGCGCTAGCAACACTCCACTCTAAGCAGAAAAGCTGACCAAAGTCGCTATAATCCACACCAAGTCATCTGTAGCCAACTAAAACTCATTCTTTTCTTAAGGTCTTTGTTCTACTGGGCGCTGCTGCCCAACACAAATAAGCTAAGTAGGGTGCCGCTGTTCCAAAGGCTGTGCAGCAGCATCGACGAGAGCAGATTGCGCGATCGCGAGTACACAAAGCCTAACACTATGCCCAACACCATCAATGGCAGCACCTCTGAAAGGCTCAGGTGCGCTAGCGCAAAGATAAAACTGCTGAGGACGATCGCACCCCAAACGGGCATATAACGAGTGAGCGAAGGCAATAAGAAGCCGCGAAATAGGATTTCTTCAAAAATGGGCGCGGCGATCGCGGCGGTGACAAAGAATAAGATCAGGGCACCGTTATCTTTTCCTTCCAAGGCGATCGGCAAAATGGGGTTACTGCCACCCTGTCCTTGCCAGATTTTTTGGTTGACCAACGAAATGAGAATGACTAACGGCAGTGCTGCAAAGTAGCCACCAATGCCCCATAAAACCCATTTGCTCCGCAGCCTGAGTTGAAACCAACCTTCCGGTAGCGGTAGAAAAGCTTTGATGGAAAAATACATCACGACTAAGCCACCAGCCGCCAACAGTAAATAATTTACCAGGATGTAAAAGGCCCTGGCACGTTCGCCCAAGGTCGCAGGATTGAAGCCCGATGCCTGCTGTACAAACCCCAACCCCAGTGGCAGCAAGATCTGACCAACGAGGAAGAAGCCAAAAATCAAAACCTGCCAAACGATCTCGCCATTCCAGGGTACTGTCCAGGCAGCAATGCTTTCTGGAGCGAGGAGGGACTGCTTACGTCGCACTATCCATTGCCCTACAAGGAAGAGTAAAATCCCAACTCCAATCAGGCAACTAATGGTAGGAATACCACCCACGATCGCCAGATTCGTTAAGGCACGTTCCGCTACTACCTGCTGTTGCGATCGCAGATCGGTTAAAGCCTCCTGTCGCTGTTGCAGTTGATACAGTTGGAGCCGCGATCGATACCGAAACCAGCTATCCAAATTTTGCTTCAGCAACGGTTCTGCATCAGGCACCAGCCGCGGGGGCACACTCCATAAGCCTGCCAGTACACTCGCCGTTTTGCTCAACGGTTCCAGCCTCGTGTTACCATCCGTATGCTGTATGATACCTGCCCAAGTCTTTTGAGCGACCTCTCGCTGTCCCTGCTGCGCCTGAAGCAGCCCCAATCTGAGGTCTAGCTCGGTAATCAACCGCTCTAGCTTTGGTTTCGTCGTTTTGAGGGAAGGGTCTCCAGTCGGTGAAGCAAGCAGCGTTTGGGTACGATCGAGATTCTTTTGCGCCGATTGCCGCAACTCTTCATACTGTTTTGTGGCACTCTGCAACGGTTCGCTACCAATGATGCCATTACGCACTGACGCTAAGCCGGGGTCGTCTCCTTGCCATTCCGTTGCTTGCAGTACCAGATTCGTTTGATACAGTTCTAGACGGCTCTGAAACTGGGGCTGGCTCCAGCTTGCTAGCAGATCTTGACCAATGAGGGCGATCGCCAACAATGTCAAAATCACCAGAACGGCCCGCTTAATTGTCATGAACCCTCCAAAGCGATAAGCGGTCGGCCGTCAGCGATCAGCTAAAACCGACTAAAACGTTTGCACTGCAACCGGAAATCACAGATCCCGTAGAACGATTGTCGCTTAGATAGCGCCAAGGCTGTGCGCCAGACAGGGTAAAATTCGTCAGGAGAGAGGAGAAAAGAAAGTTTTGAGTTTTGAGTTACGAGTTTTGAGTTGATGGAGCGGTCAGCGGCAAGCTTTTTAGCCTTCATCCCCTTCTTCATCCCTTATCCTTTAGCCTTCGTCCCTCCCCCTTCTGCCTTCTAACAACTAACAACCAACAACTTTCACTAGGAGGACAAAGCCCTGACTACCCGCATCATTCTCGTTCGTCACGGCGAGAGTAGCTTTAATGTTGAACGCCGCGTGCAGGGTCACGGTGATAAATCGACCCTGACCGAAGCAGGCCAACAATCTGCTAATCAGGTAGGTGCTGCCCTCAGCGCGTTGTCTTTTGATGCGGTGTATTGCAGCCCTTTACGGCGGGCAAAAGATACGGCCGATCGCATCCTGGCTCAACTCAAAACACCACCTGCAACCCCGCTAAAAACCACAGATAAGCTCAAAGAAGTTAATTTGGTGGCGTGGGAAGGCATGTTGTTTACCGATGTGGCGCAGCAAGATCCTGAGGGTTACCGTGACTGGCAAACCCAGCCTCATAAGCTGAAAATGTTCCTTCCTGGAGCGGATGGGGCAACGGACTACTACCCAGTGCCAGCGCTGTTTGAACAAGCGGAAGCCTTTTGGCGCGACATGTTGCCTCATCATGAAGGGCAAACTGTCCTTCTGGTCGCTCACAGCGGCATTAATCGGGCACTCATCAGTACCGCGATCGGGCTGTCGAGCGATCGCTATCAGGCGGTGCATCAGTCCAACTGCGGTATCAGCGTTTTGAACTTTGCGGGTAGTTTCGGCGAATCGGTGCAAATCGAATCCCTCAACCTGACCGCTCATTTGGGTGAACGATTGCCGAAGCCCAAGAAAGGGCAGCAAGGACCCCGCTTTCTACTGGTGCGCCACGGCGAAACGGATTGGAACCGTCAAAAGCGCTTTCAGGGACAGATCGATGTGCCACTTAACGAAAATGGACGGGCACAATCGCAACAGGCTGCCGAGTTTCTCAAGACGATCGCCATTGATTATGCCGTGACCAGTCCCATGCTGCGCCCTAAAGAGACGGCAGAACTCATCCTGCAACACCATCCGGATGTGTTCTTAGACCTGGAGGATAACCTGAAAGAGATCAGCCACGGACTTTGGGAAGGCAAGCTCGAAGCTGACATTGAAGCCGAATATCCCGGCACCCTGCACCAGTGGCAACGATCGCCCGAAACCGTGCAAATGCCCGAAGGCGAGAACCTCCAGCAGGTATGGGAACGGGCGATCGCGGCGTGGGATCACATCGTGCAAACCGCTGCCAGCCGACCAAACCCAGGCACAACGTTGGTGGTTGCCCACGATGCTGTGAACAAAGCGATTCTCTGCTACGTCCTCGGTTTAGGCCCAGAGCACTTCTGGAATTTCAAGCAGGGAAACGGAGCTGTCAGCGTCATCGATTATGCCCAAGCAACCGATATTCCTCCCGCTCTCATGGCGATGAACATCACAATTCACCTATCAGGCAGCATTTTCGACAAAACAGCGGCAGGAGCACTTTAGGCTGAAGGGGGGAGGCAAGGGATGAGGGATGAAGGCTAAGAGATGAAGGCTAAAGGCTAAAAAGCTGATCACTGACCGCTGATGGCTGATAGCTGTCTTAACTCGTAACTCAAAACTCAAAACTCATACCAATTTGAATTGAAAATGCGACACATCCTGTAGGGCAAGGCATTGCCTTGCCCCTACCCACCGATTGATCTGTAGCCGCCATTCTTTAAATCGGTATCAAAACTCTCCTTCCCCCTCCCCCATGCCGACTGAATTACTTCAACAAGTACGAGTGATTGATCCCGTTTCTGGCACCGATCGCATTGCGGATGTGCTGCTTGCAGATAGTATTATCAGCGCGATCGAGGATACAGTCACAGATTACCCCAGCGACACTACCGTGCAGAACTGCCAGGGGTTAATTTTGGGCACAGGTTTGGTTGATCTGTACAGCTACTCAGGTGAACCGGGGTTTGAGGAGCGCGAAACTTTGCAATCCCTTCTCAGTGCAGCTAGTGCGGGTGGCTTTACGCGCATTGCCATCTTGCCAGATACGCGACCCGCCATTGATCATCCAGGTAGCGTTGCCTGGTTGCAGACGCGATGGCAAGAGTTGAGGGGAGCTTCATCCCCCACTCCCCACTCCCCACTCCCCACTCCCCATCTCTACTGCTGGGGCGCATTGACACTAGATGTGCACGGCCAGCAGATGACCGAACTGGGTGAACTGGCGGCGACAGACATTGTGGGCTTTGCGGATGGTCGATCGCTCACCAATCTGCTGTTGATCCGTCGCCTGCTGGAATACTTGAAACCAGTCGCGAAACCGATCGCGCTATGGGCATCAGACGCAGCCCTCAGCGGGAACGGCGTCATGCGGGAAGGGCAAGCCTCGCTAACGTTTGGCCTTCCGGGTATTCCCGTAATCGCAGAAACAGCAGCGCTAGCCGCACTGTTGGAGTGTATTGAAGCGATCGGCACGCCTGTTCACTTGATGCGCCTTTCGACCGCGCGTGGCGTGGCGCTGATTCAGGCAGCTAAAGCACGTGGCATGCCGCTGACTGCCAGCACTACCTGGATGCATCTGCTGCTCAACAGTGAGGCAATCGGCAGCTACGATCCCAGTTTGCACCTCGCTCCACCGCTGGGTAACCCTGAAGATCAGGAAGCGCTAATTCAGGCAGTCAAGGAAGGCATCATTAACGCAGTCGCCATCGACCACACGCCCTACACCTACGAAGAGAAGACGGTTGCTTTTGCAGAAGCTCCGGCTGGCGCGATCGGGCTAGAATTTGCGTTGCCACTACTTTGGCAGGCACTAGTCGAAACAGGCAAATGGTCAGCTCTGGATTTATGGCGCAGTCTCAGCCAGCAACCCGCACTCTGCTTGCAGCAAAAACCCGCTACGATCGCTCTCGGTCAGCCAGCCGAACTCACCCTCTTTGATCCGCAAAAGGTGTGGACAGTAGAACCGCGATCGCTCAAATCTCTCTCCGCCAATACACCGTGGCTCGGACGAGAGGTGACAGGACGTGTTGTGAGAACGTGGCGGGCATAAGAGTTTTGAGTAAAAGCAGCGATCAGCGGTCAGCCGTCAGCGGTCAGCCGTCAGCTTTAACCTCCTGGCTCCTGAGTCCTAATTCAAAACTCAAAATTTCACTTATAGTTTGGCTCTGGCGTAATCTCGCCCAGACGATTCATCGGCCAAAAGCGGACAATGGCTCGACCAATGATATGGTCACGCGGCACGAAGCCCCAATAATGGCTGTCATAGCTATTGTTGCGATTGTCGCCCAGCACCAAATACTGGCCTTGGGGAACCGTTACAGGCCCATACTGATACTGTGGACGGTCTGCAATATAATCCTCATCAAGCGGCTTGTCGTTGATGAACACCCGTCCATCTTTGACTTCAACCTTGTCACCCGGTAGCCCAATAACGCGCTTGATAAACGCATCGTGGAAGTTCTGCTTTTCCAGAGTATCAGTCGGCGAGAAGACGACAATATCGCCTCGCTGAGGAGCTTTGAAGTGGTAGCCCAGCTTATCGACGATGAGCCGATCGTTAATCTGCAACGTAGGCAGCATAGAGCCTGACGGAATGTAGCGTGCTTCCGCTACGAATGTCCGAATGCCAAACGCTAAAACCGCACTCAGACCAATAGTTTTGAGTCCCTCTAACCAGGGGTTTTCAGCCGTTTTTTGTGGTGGCTTCTCGCCCGATACTTTGCCTTGTACTGGTGTCATAAAGAGTCAACTGTAAATATTCGCAAGCTGGAGCAAAAAAGAGAATGGACTGACCGTGCTATGCAAGCAGTCGAACTACTCATCACAACATACGTGCAACTTTAAACCATCCCGTCAGTTTATTTCGGAATATAGCTCATGATGAAAGTGATTCCCTCGTTTTGAACGACTCGCTGTAAAAAAGCCATTTTGTATTCGTATGGTAGCCAATTCTATTCTCATCATCCGTCACGCTCGTATACTGCTGCCCGACGGCGACTTTATGACTGGGGACGTGCAGGTCACCGACGGGACGATCGCTCGCGTTACCCGTGCTGATGTAGCGGCCACTCAAGCAAACCCACTACTGCCATCTATCTCTCCAGAGGATGGCACTCTTGAAATAGACGCACACGGTTTGACTTTGTTGCCAGGAGTGATCGATCCCCAGGTGCATTTCCGCGAACCAGGGCTGGAGCATAAGGAAGATCTTTTCACAGCAAGCTGTGCCTGCGCCAAGGGTGGCGTGACCTCTTTCCTGGAAATGCCCAATACAAAACCCCTGACCACTACACAGCCAACGCTCGATAGCAAACTGCAACTCGCGGCTCAAAAGTCTCTGGTAAACTACGGCTTTTTTATCGGCGCAACGCCAGAGGTTCTGCCAGATCTGCTCCAGTCGAACCCCACTCCAGGCATCAAAATTTTTATGGGGTCAATGCATGGGCCACTGCTGAATGATCAGGAAGAGGGGCTAGAGAAGATTTTTGCCTATGGCAGTCGCCTCATTGCCGTCCATGCGGAAAACCAGGCACGCATTATGGAGCGACGACAGCAGTTTGCAGGCATCACCGATCCGGCGATTCATTCGCAAATTCAAGATAACTTGGCAGCTTTGCAAGCGACTCAACTGGCACTGAAGCTATCTAAAAAATATCAGCGACGGCTCCATATTCTGCACATGTCCACTGCCGAAGAAGCAGATCTACTGCGACAGGATAAGCCCGCTTGGGTGACAGCAGAAGTGACGCCCCAACACCTCTTGCTCAACACCAGCGCCTATGAGACGATCGGCACACTGGCGCAAATGAACCCACCGTTGCGATCGCCCCACGATAATGCAGTGCTCTGGCAAGCGCTATTGGATGGCGTGATTGACTTCATTGCAACCGATCATGCACCTCATACGTTAGAGGAAAAAGCCCAGATCTACCCCAACTCGCCGTCTGGAATGCCGGGTGTGGAAACGTCGCTACCGCTGATGCTGACGCAAGCCGTGCAGGGACGCTGCACGATTGCTCAAGTCGCCAACTGGATGTCTACCGCTGTTGCCAAAGCCTACCGCATTCCCAACAAGGGCGCGATCGCCCCTGGTTATGATGCCGATCTGGTGCTGGTTGATTTGGACACGTATCGTCCGGTGGTGCGCGAGGAGCTACAAACTAAATGCAAGTGGAGTCCGTTTGAAGGCTGGCATTTAACGGGCTTCCCGGTCGTGACGATCGTCGGGGGTCAGGTGGTATTCGATCGCGGCACTATCCACTCAAGCGTGCGCGGTCAGGCTCTCCGCTTTGATGCTTGAGAACACTAGAACCGTAGGACGTAGACATTCTGACCCAACGACCAAAGAAAGTTGATGTTTTTTGACCAATCACCTTCCACTTCATCTACGCTCAAGAGAGAACCCTGTAGATGCTTGTGGAAGGTTGTCCTTTGGTTTTAGACGCTACCAAACCTACTCTGTCAGAGCGTGATCACGACGAGTCGATCGCCTCGCCTACTCTAGAAGTTGCCACCCTGGATGTCAGCGGGATGAAGTGTGCTGGCTGTGTCCGCACCGTTGAGCAGACGTTGCAGCAATGCCCTGGAGTAGTAGCCGCAACGGTGAATTTGGCAACAGAAGTGGCAACGGTTGAGTACGAACACAGTGCCCTTAAGCCGTCCGTCTTAGCAGAAACGTTGACTGAAACAGGCTTTCCATCTCAACTTCGCCTCTCTCCCCATGCCCTCGATGCTGCCAATCCTCAAACAGCAGCTCGTTTTGATCTGCAAGCACTACGGCGGGCAGCATCCCAGCAGCAGCTTTGGCGGTTGGCGATCGCCACACTCTTACTAGTCTTTTCTGGCATTGGGCATCTTGACCAGTTGAGTGGCTTTAGTCTGCCCTGGTTGACTCAGCTTGGCTTAACCAACATCTGGTTTCACTGCGGACTCGCGACGATCGCGCTGCTGGTGCCGGGGCGATCGATGGTGGTGGATGGCTGGTATGGTTTGCGTCGTAACGCACCCAACATGAATACGCTGGTGAGCCTGGGAACGCTCACGGCCTATCTGACAAGCCTGGTAGCACTCCTGGTGCCTCAGCTTGGCTGGGAGTGCTTCTTTGATGAACCTGTTATGCTCGTCGGGTTCATTCTGCTGGGTCGCACGCTGGAACAACAAGCCAGAAATCGTGCGGCTAGCGCGTTTCAATCATTGCTGGCCCTTCAACCAAAAATTGCACGCCTGATGAAGGAGCGAAGAGGGGAGCGAGGGGAGCATGGGAAGCAGGGGGAACCCGTTCACAGCCTCCAACCCCTACACCCCACACCTCACACCTCACACCCCACACCCCACACCTCGGACTTCATCGAAATTCCTGCCGATCGCGTCCGCTTAGGCGAATGGCTGCAAGTGCTACCGGGAGACAAAATTCCTGTGGATGGCGAAGTGGTCGTTGGTCAAACAACGGTGGATGAGTCGATGCTGACAGGTGAACCCCTCCCTGTTTTGAAGCAACCTGGAGCTTTGGTGACAGCAGGCACTCTGAATCAGACAGGCACGATCGCCCTCCGTGCCACGCGCACAGGCAGCGAAACGACGCTGGCACAAATTATAGCTTTGGTAGAAGACGCACAAACCCGCAAGGCTCCGATCCAAAAACTGGCTGATACAGTCGCGGGCTACTTTACCTATGGCGTGATGGCGATCGCCATGCTGACCTTTCTCTTCTGGTACTTTGTCGGCAGCCACCTCTGGGGCGATGCGCTCATGCACACTTCAGCGCTAGCCATGCACACTGGACACGCCATGGCTCCTTCTTCATCCCTCATCCCTCACCCCTCATCCCTCATCCCTCACCCCTCACCCCTGGTTCTCAGCCTCAAGCTAGCGATCGCCGTTCTCGTCGTTGCTTGCCCCTGTGCGCTGGGCCTTGCTACCCCTACCGCGATTCTCGTTGGCTCTGGCATCGGTGCCGAACGAGGACTCCTAATTCGAGGGGGTGATGTATTAGAGCGTGTCCATCAGCTAGACACCATCATTTTTGACAAAACAGGCACTCTGACCACGGGTAAGCCTGTTGTCACCGATTGTCTTGTGCTTGAAAGCGGTCAACCGTCAGCTGTCAGCGCTCAGCTTCGGGATGAACTCAAAACTCAAAACTCAGCCGTCAGCGGTCAGACACTAGATTCAACGGCCTTAATTCCCTTTGCTGCCCCCGCCCCCTCTGCCTCCCCTGCCCCCTCAGCTTCCTCCCCTTCACCCTGCCCCTTTACCCCCTCCCTTCTCCTCCAACTCGCTGCTAGCGTCGAAAGCGGTACTCGCCATCCGCTGGCGATCGCGATTCAGCAGCAGGCTCAGCAGCAAGCGTTACCGCTCTTATCGGCAAGGGATTTTGTGACAGCACCAGGTCTGGGCGTGGCTGCTACGGTTACTTTGGCAGACGATTCAGCGGCTTTAGTCGTGGCGATCGGCACGCAAACCTGGCTCAGACAGCAGGGTGTCTCCGTGGAAGGGGTAAACGTAAAGGCTGAAGCATGGCTGCAAACAGGCAAAACAGTGGTTTATATCGCTGTGAACGGTGTGCTAGTGGGATTAATTGCGGTGGCAGACACGCTCAGAGCCGATGCGGTGACAACCGTGGCGGCTCTGAAAGGGATGGGGTTAAGGGTCATGCTGCTGACGGGCGACCAGCGAGAGGCGGCAATGGCGATCGCCCAACCCCTTGAGCTTGGATCAGAGCAAATTTTGGCGGATATCTTACCAGAGGGTAAAGCGCAAGCGATCGCCCAACTTCAGGCAAAAGGACACCGTGTGGCAATGGTTGGTGATGGCATTAATGATTCCCCAGCGCTAGCCCAGGCAGATGTAGGCATTGCCCTGCACTCTGGTACTGATGTTGCCGTTGAAACCGCAGGTATTGTGCTGATGCGCGATCGCCTCACCGATGTGGTGGAATCGATTCGGCTCAGTCACGCAACGTTTAACAAAATTCGCCAAAATCTCTTTTGGGCCTTTGCCTACAACGTTCTGGGTATCCCACTTGCCGCCGGACTACTCTTACCAACTGTCAGTCTTTTGCTAAGTCCTGCCGCCGCAGGCGCTATGATGGCACTTAGTTCCGTTAGCGTCGTGACGAATTCCCTGTTGCTGTATCTCACCTTCCCTGTAGCCAAGCAATCTCAAAATGCCTGATCACTTGGTGTAGCGTTGGTTAGCCTTTTTGCATTGCCTGTATCAAGCAAACCTAGCAGCCTCTTAGGGTACCTCTCATGTCTTCAGATCCCTACCAAAGCCACTTGCTGATTGTTGAAGATGACAACGGACGGCGCGGTGTTGTGCTGGACGGTGCCGAATATTCGATCGGCAGAGATCCGTCCTGCGATATCTGCCTTGACTCTCTCTTTGTTTCTCGTCGCCATGCCACTCTGTTGCGGTTGCCAAACGGCGATGGCACCTTTTGCTATCGCATCGTAGACGGTGATCTAGAAGGCAGGCGGAGTTCAAACGGCTTTTTGGTGAATGGGTACCGTCTCCGCACCCATAACCTGCAAAACGAAGACGAGGTGGTGTTTGGCCCACAAGTCCGGGCCATTTACTACTTGTGCCATCGTGATGCGGTGGTCACCGTCCCATCCGATGAATTTGATATTACGTTGATTAGCCCAGGCATGATGCTGGACGCTGATACCCCTCCCCGGCAGCGTCAAACGTTCAACCTGCTTGACTCGTTAGCTCCAAAGCAGTCACGCTCACGGCGCTTGAAGTTAAGACGGAAGCGTCTTTGGGGCTAGATGCTGGTATGGCTATCAGGCACTAGGGCGTGCTTTAACGGTGCTGAGGACTGAGTGCTGAGGAAGTCGGATGCTCAGCACTCAGTACTGCCTCGACCAGAATTTTGAGGGCTTTGAAGCAGTTTCTAGTGTGATGATCGAGGTGCAAGATGCTTGCGCTTGTGCTTTGGGCCTGTATCGATCACCGATTCAGGTGTAGGGAGCTTAGTCCAATCTCGATCGGGCTTGCTCCAGAAAATTGGACTATCTTCCACTGTAAGACTGGCTCCTCGTGCCCTCTGGTTTTTGGAAGGCGTCATAGAGATTACGATGGCAGATATTTTTGCTAACGTTGTAACGAACTGCCTGATTGTGCATCGCATCGACTAAGCTAGTCTGAGAGGAGCACGAGCCTACTCGAAAGGCTTCAGGCAGCACTTGTCAGCCCTTGAACTCAACCACGTTACGCCCGGTCAATGCCTTCAGAACCGCACCAAAACCATCTCTTGATCATCCATGACGACAAAGGACAGCGTGAATTTGTCCTGGATGGGCCTGTGTACTCGATCGGTAGAGACCCAAAATGCGACATCCGTCTCGTGTCTCAATTTGTCTCACGCCGTCATGCGACGCTGGTGCAGCTACTCAACGACAACGGCACCTACTACTACCGCATTGTAGACGGCAATCTCAAAGGCAAGTCCAGCGCCAATGGGCTGTTAATTAATGGACGCAAGCTTCAAGCACACGATCTGGAGAACGAAGATGAGGTGGTCTTTGGGCCGCAAGTCCGCGCGAAGTATTACTTGCTGAAGCGCGATGCCATTATGACGGTGCCACCGGACGAATTTGACATCACGTTAATCAGTCCCAATATGGTAGGCGACCCAGAAGATTAGCGGCGAATGTCGATCGAACAGTAGCGCTGCTTAACCTCTGGCCCCAACCGTCGGACTGGCGCTGCAACGAGCGATCGCGCTCAGTCGGAAGTTCTTGGACGGTACAAACGTGATGCCCCGCCGTTCTGGTTTAACGGTTCCTTGAGTGATTGCGGTTAGTTCATATCGGGTTAGAATCGTTGCCAGTACTAGCTTCATCTCATAGAGCGAAAAAGCTGCTCCAATACAGCTTCTTGAACCACCCCCAAAGGGTAGAAACTCGGATGGTGAGAATTTTTGGTGTAAAAAGCGGTCTGGTTGAAACTGGTTTGGCTGCGGATACGTTTGAGCGCGACGATGGGCCAGATAAATGCAGGGAATGACAACCGTGCCGGAATCAAACGTATAGCGTCCAATCTCTACAGGCTCTTTGACCTTTCGTGGCTGAGAAATAAGCGCGATTGGGTAAACGCGCAGGGATTCTTTGCAGACTGCCGTCAAGTAGGGAAGCTGAGCCAGTCGATCGGGGTTGGGGTTGTGTCCTAACGGCTTTAGCTCTTGTCGTAGTCGCTTTAGCACTGATCGTTCCTGATGTACCCAGTAAAACGCCCAAGACAGGGCTGATGCGGTCGTTTCATGCCCCAACAGCAGTAGCGTTATGAGTTCATCGCGCAGCTCTTCATCGGTCATGCCTTGCCCTGCTTCATCCCGCGCCGCCAGCAGCAGAGTCAACACATCCTCACGAGCCGGATCGAACTGCGATCGCCGCGCCTGGATCTCAGCATAGACGATCGCATCAATTTGCTGCTGTTGTCGCAAAAAGGCACCCCAGGGACTCCAGCCACCCAAGTCTTTTTGGAGTAGAGGAAAGAAAAACTGGCTGGAGTAGAGGGGCGACGTAACCGACTCCAAAAGCGTATGGAGCAATTGCTTGAGCTGATGGTACCGAGGCCCAGGAGTCATGCCAAACACAACGCGCAGGATGACCCGCAGGGAAATTTCAGAGGTTGTTTCTCGAATAGAAAAGGGCTGATGCAGGGGCCAGTCAGCAATGACTTGACGGGTTAGCTCACAAACGAGTTGACCGTAGGTGCGCATGCGATCGCCATGCAGCGGCGGCATGAGAAGCTGTCGTTGCTGTTGGTGCGGCTCGCCATCCAACATCATGAGCGAATGATCGCCCGTCAGCGGTCGAAAGACGTGAGTGACTTTGCCCAACTCAAAATGGCCTGCTGGAGCGGTGAAAATCTGCGCGATCGCGGCTGGATTCCCTGTAAAGACTACAGGTGGTGATTGCCAGCCCAGCACTCTGGTTGTAAACGTGTCGCCATAACGTTGGGCGCAGCGTTCTAGAAACTCAGTGGGCTGGGTAACCAGCGTCAAGGTTTGTAGCAGTGACGGTTGCTGTGGCCCTTCTGGTAAATTAGTCAAACGCATGGCGAGCAACGGTAAACAGCTAGGGGCTAATAGCGAAACGATGGGGTATCAGTTCCATTACAGGATGTATGGTCGCCGCGATCGACCAACCATATTGTTTTTGCACGGGTTCATGGGCAATCATGCTGATTTTGACACAGCGATCGCTCATCTCGCGTCTCACTTTTGTTGCATCACGGTTGATTTGCCCGGTCATGGTCAGACGATCGTCGAGGGCGATGCTGAGCTGTACACGCTGCCACAGACGGCAAAGGCGATCGTCACCTGGCTCGATCAATTGCAAATTTCGCACTGCTTTTTAGTTGGCTACTCGATGGGTGGACGATTGGCACTTTACCTGGCGCTACACTTTCCCCAACGCTTCCCGAAAGTAGTGCTGGAGTCGGCTTCCCCTGGCTTGAAAACAGACGCCGAACGGACTGCGCGGTTAGAGCACGATCGCAGTTTGGCAGATCAGCTTGAAGCTGACTTCCCGTCCTTTTTATCCCACTGGTACAGCCAGCCCTTATTTCAAGCCTTGCGTCACCAGCCTGCTTTTGATCAGCTACAGGCACGGCGATCGCAAAATAATCCCCTGGAACTTGCAAAAGCACTCCGCTTTTTCAGTACAGGACTACAACCCTCTTTGTGGGAATGGTTGCCCCACCATACGCAGTCACTCTTGCTACTGGTAGGAGCGAGCGATCGCAAATTTTGTGCCACCAATCAAGCAATGGCGAATGACTGTCCGATGGCACAGCTACGGATAGTACCGATGTGCGGACATGTCATTCATCTAGAGCAACCGCACGCCTTCGCAACGTCCGTGCAAGCCTTTTTGCAGTAACATAAATTACCTGACGCGGTTTCTCAAGGTACATGAAGCAAATTTTCAAGTAAGAGTTTTGGACGCGTCCCTGGTGAGCCAATTGTTTTTTCGGCTAAAACGGTAAATAAACTCAAAGTGCTTCAGGACGCAAAAAGCTACTTTGGTTGCACAAGGCGCAGCATAAACGCATGAAGAAAGTTCTGTTCATCCTGGGTGAACTGGATGATGACGATATCGACTGGGTCATTGAAACAGCCGTCCGGCAAGAAGTCGTTGCAGGCACCGTTCTGATTCGTGAAGGACAGCCGATCGACACGCTCTACATTTTGCTGGAGGGCACGCTCAGCGTCTCCGTGGCCGCGACGGGCGATCGTGAAATTGCAAAACTCTCCAGCGGCGAAGTAGTTGGCGAAATGTCGTTCATTGATACCCGTTCGCCGTCTGCAACCGTTACGGCAACTCAAAATGCCCTTGTTCTCTCCATTCCCAGAGAACGACTCGCCACAAAACTGCGTCAAGATATTGGTTTTGCGTCGCGCTTTTATCGTGCGTTGGCAATTTTTCTTTCCCATCGGCTGCGGGTGACCGTCAACCAACTGGGCTACGGCAGCAATAATCAGGTTGAAACCACCGAGCTACCTCAAAATGAATTGACCCAAGACGCTCAAGATAATGTTGCGCTGGCAGAAACTCGCCTGGATTGGTTACTGAGACGGCTAAAAGGGCGGTAGGGAAAAGGCAAAAGGCGGAAGGCAAAGGGCAAAAGGCAAGGGATGAGGGATGAAGGCTAAAAAGCTGACCGTTGAAAGCTACTAGCTGACGGCTGACGACCGACCGCTGACCGCTACTAGCTGTCTTATACCAATTTGAATTGAAAATGCGACACATCCTGTAGGGACAAGGCATTGCCTTGCCCCTACCCACCGATTGATCTGTAGCCGTCATTCTTTAAATCGGTATTAACCCTCTTTTGTTACTACGGTGGAGGAGAAGAAATTCAAGTCCCATCAAGCTGCTT
>NZ_JCACKR010000144.1:0-23090 GCF_059505485.1 Stenomitos rutilans | reverse complement strand
ATCGGCTGTTGTCTGACTTCAGACATTGCCACTTCTGTCAATGCGTAAGTTCTAGCTTAGATGAATTGCATGTGTAGAAAGCAAGGAGCCAGCTAAAACTGATGGTTTTTCCACTGGCTCCAACTTTTACCTTCTGCCTTCTCTTAACTCTTCACGCTCCCAATCACACCTTCCACCAACCAGTCCATCTTTTCTAGCTCAGTGTCCTTCTGCTTAAACTCTTTGCCAGCAGGAATGACGACCTTACCCGTATTGTCCTTGAGTGGCCCCTTGTAGATGATCAAGGAATCTGTCTCTAGTTTTGCCTTCGCTGCATCCGCATCTTTTTTAGCCGCATCCGTCACCGCAGGGCCGTAATCCGAGATTTTGACGTAACCGTCTTTATAGCCCCCACGCACCAAGTGAGAAATACCACCATCGGTGACAGATTTACCTTCTTGGATCAGCTTGGCGTATTCGCCATAAATCTTCGACCAATCCCATTCAGCTCCGGTTAGATAGCCCTTTGGAGCCAATTTGGACTGATTTGTATGATACCCCGTGCAGTAAATCCCCCGTTTCTCAGCGGTTTCCATAATGACTTTCGGGCTATCCACGTGGCAGGTAATCACCTCAATGCCCTGATCTGCCATGCTGTTGGCGGCTTCTGCTTCTTTTACAGGTAACGACCAATCGCCAGTAAAGACAACCTGCGTTGTAATTTTGGGATTTACTGTACGGGCACCCAACGTATAGCTATTGACGTTACGAACGACCTGCGGAATCGGTTTAGCCGCAATGAAGCCCAGTTTGCCATTTTTTGCCATATGAGCCGCGACGATGCCTGCAACGTACTGCGCTTCGTCAATATAGGCAAAATAGCTGCCCACATTTTTGGGATGCTTGCCTTCGATATAAAGACCACCCGCATGAAAGAACTGCACGTTTGGGTTGCTAGGTGCCACTTTCAAGATGTGGGGGTCGTAATAGCCAAAGGACGTGGGAAACACAACCGTAGCCTTGTCCTGGTTAATCATGTTGAGCATGACTTCCTGAACTTCGTTGGTTTCGGGGACGCTTGCCTGTTCAACCGCTTTGACGCCGGGAAGTTTGGCAACCCCTTCTTTGCCTTCAAAGTGGGCCTGGTTCCAGCCGTAGTCATCTTTAGGGCCAACATAAATAAAACCCATCACAACTTCTTTAACCGGACTCGCTGAACCGTTGGCGGCAGGGCTTCCAGAGCTTGCTTCTGGTGTAGGGGCAGGGGTACAGCCAGCCCAAAGACGAGAGGTTGCACCAAAGGCACCAGCAGCAAGTAAGCCGCGAATGATCTGGCGACGTTGTAACAACAAGGGGTGCTTCATACTCACAGTCAACTCCTCAAATTTGCAAGAAAAGGCACAGAAAAACCAGTGGGCAACAGGCAATCACTGAACGCGCGGCAATTGATTGAATCATTGGCCTTTTAACAAAGGCATGTCGTGCTTGACAAGGTTGCTAGCATCTCTGGAAGCATGACGATCGTGACTAAATCAAGTGGCAGATTCCCTCAAACATTTACGCCGCGTGATCACACAACACACTCACGAAAGAATTGTAACCGTACAATCAAAGCAGTAAAGGTGAATAAAACCAGACGACAAACGTAAACCGCCATCAGCCTTCGGTAAACACGGCCCTTATAGAGCTTTTACACCGCCAGCACTGCCACTGCACGTATAGATTAAACTAGAGGTTATGCGAACTTACGATTGGATTGTAGTTGGGGCAGGCATTACGGGAGCGGCACTCAGTTACGAGCTTGCGAAACAGGGACTTTCAGTTTTGCGCTTAGAGCGGCATGAGTCTTTGCAAGGGGCGACCCGTTTTGGCTATGGCGGGATTGCGTATTGGTCGGGCACCACCGATCTCACTCGCCAACTCTGTGCTGAAGGCATTGCCCTGCAACGCACCCTGCCCGAAGAACTAGACGCTGATACCGAGTTTCGTGAGCTTGACCTAGTGTTAACGATCGCCTCGGATGAAGCCCCAGACGTGATCGCCCAAACCTATGCTCACTTTGCTATTCCACCACGTCTGCTAAGCGTTACCGAAGCGTGTGCGCTAGAGCCGTTGCTCAATCCAAACGCGATTGCAGGGGCGCTAACCGTCAAACACGGTCACGTCTCGACGACCGCCATCGCCACCGCTTACACAGAAGCATTTATCCGGTTGGGCGGCACTGTACAAATCGATCAGGTGAATGAGCTATTGTACGGCGAGGGAGGACGCGTGACTGGAGTCAACGGCAGTGGTGGTGCTTACCACAGCGCTAATGTCGCCGTATGCGCGGGTGCTTTGAGTCGATCGCTCCTCAAAGCGGCAGGCATTCCGGTAAGGCTCTACTTTACCCATGCAGAGTTGATCGAGACCCCATCCGTTGATGTAACGCTGCGATCGCTTGTGATGCCAGCCAATACAAAACGCTTTCAGCTAGAAGCCGAAGCCAGCACCGCTGCTCTGGATGCACTCTGGGATCAGCCTGGACATGAACCAATGCCACCCATTCTTGACCCTGGCGCAATTCAACTCTTAAACGGCAGCCTCAGAATTGGACAAATGAGCCGCGTACTGACCGATCCGAACGCCCACATTGATGCAGCTGCGAGTGAAGCCGCGATGCGAACCGCCGTTGGGGAGACATTGCCTGCTTTGGCAGACCTTCCCGGTACCTGGCATCGTTGCCTGATCGCCTTTAGCCACGATCGCCTACCGATGATCGGCAGTCTCCCAACGATAGAAGGCGTCCACCTGTTCTCAGGCTTCAGCAACCCTTTAGCCATCGTACCAACGCTAGCCAGACGATTTGCTCAGACTGCGATCGGACAAGAGGATGAGCTATTAGCCCAACTTCTGCCCGATCGTTTTGAATAGTCGTTAGTTGCTAGTTTTTAGTGATTAGAGAGAAGAAACTAACCACTAAAAACCAACCGCTAAAAACTGAACTGCGCTCGCAAGTTACCCACAAAAATCGTGGGGTTGCTCTCGAAGTTATTGGCGTTAAAGATGGCGTAGAACGCAGGCACTAACGCCAGGTTGTCGCTCAACGGATAGAAGTAAGACGCTTCTAGCTCATACATCGTGCCGCCATCCCCCGCTCCAGCCGCAAAGTAGCGCTCACCGCGAATAATATCCATTGGCATCAAGAAGGTGACTACTGCTAACGCACCTTTCTTACCCAAATCGGGGAGACCAATCCCAACCTGGAAAGATTGCACATCAACCGCCTTGTCGATCGGCTTCAGGTTGGTATTACCAAAGCCATAGCGACCGAAGATACCAAAGCCAGGCGTAATCAACCAATCAAAGTTAAAGGTAAACGTATTGGCATACGCGTATTTCAAGCCGCCGCCAATGCCGTTTTCAGAAAAGCCTGGGCCTGCATCCAGATAGCCATACGGAATTGGTTCACCGATCGCACCGCCAATCTGACCACCGTAGGCTTGAATACGGCTGTAGTTGTACAGGAAGCGGAAGTTAAGCGTGCTGCTGGGAGAGAACGTTAGCTCAGCCGTTGAGGTATTGGTGCCCCCAAATAGCCCAAAGGCAGGGCTGCTGGAGGTATTGAAACCAAACTGGCTAGGGAGAAACTCCGTGTTTTCGCCGAGATAGGCAACCGCAAAACGGAACTGCTTGTTAATGTTCCACTCTACAACAGCACCCGACCCTCGATCGATCGCGTTTGTTTGCGTGCTGCCGATCGAGTCAAAGCTACTCGCACCCGTTAAGAAGAAGGTAAAGCGGTTGAAGTCAAAGGTGCGGTACCAGTTCACTCGTGGCCCAACCGTCACTTTAATCGAGTTGCCAACCGGAAAGCTATAGAACAAATCGTGAATAACCACATCGGAACGACCGTTAACCGTGCCGCTCGTTTGGTCTGTAAAAGGTACCCCGTAGGCGTTGAAGAATCCCGCAGAAGCATACTGGTTCGCGGGAGAAACCGAGTTTCCAGCCGCCAGTTGCGTGACTAAACTGTCCTTTCCTGTAAAGGACGTATTGAGGGTTAACCAGGTATTAAAACCAAAGGTTGTTTGGGGCGCACCAGTAACTTGCCGTGTTGGCTGACCATTAGTACGAGTGGTAAAGAAACGACCATTCGCCGCATCATTACGCCCACTATTCGGGCCTTCATAGGTGACATCCCTGGAGGCATTTGCCGTAGAGAGGTTAAACCACACCAAGCCATTCAACTTGGTTGTGGTTGAAAACTGCTGCTTCTCTAGCGTGGCGGTACGAGCTTCCAGTGCGCCTACCCGTCCACGCAGAGTTGCCAACTCAGCCGCAAACTCTTCTTGTAGCTTCTGCACGGCCAGCAGGTCTTCTTTTTTCACCAAATCGGCGGTACCCGCAGCAATGAGTTCATTGATGCGATCCATGCAGGCATTCAAACCCGCCGCAAATTCGTAGCGCGTCAGTGCTCGATTGCCTCTATACGTTTTGTCAGGATAACCCACAATACAGCCGTAGCGTTCAACCAGGGATTGCAGCGCTTGAAAGGCCCAGTCAGTCGGTTTAACGTCCGTCAACTGTGAAACAGATGTCACCTGATCCAAACCATTCGGCTCCTCTACTGCCGCATCTGCCACATTAAGGGGCTGACTCTCTGTCCCAACCGCTAGCGGATCGGTCGATGCAGGTGCGGTAACAGCACTTGCTACTAGCTGCAAAGGGGTGTCAGGCACAGCCGCAACCGCTTGAGTAGAAACGGAAGCTGTCGGCACTGGGGGCGCAACGAGCGTGACAGGCTTGGAAGCGCTCAATGAACTCTGCGATGCCTTTGCACTGGTTGCAACCAGACCCGTTGCAGTACCTGCAATGAATAAAGACATCCAGAGGCTAGTGGGCGAAAGTAACAAAGACTTCCATCGATTATTCAAGCTAGACATCGAAACCTCACACCACGCAATTACACAAATCAAAACGTAAGCATACTAAAGCTTTGGAGTGAATTATGTAATATTGGACACATTAAAACCCACCAAAGATAGTTGACAAGTACGAAAAAAGTTCTATAACCTGTCGGCACAACTAGACTAAAGTACTATCTATGTCATTTGTAATGATTCTACCGGAGCAGCAAGCCTAAGCAAGCACGATCGGTCGAAGGCTAACGTTTTCACCCTAATCGACTGCACTTTAAAGTACGAGCGGGGGTCGCAAACCGCGATTTGTACATTCCCCATGTCTGCTAGGCAGGTTTTTCGCGATCGCTCCACTTCCAGACCGTACTAGAAATTAAATTTGTAACGATATGCCCCACAATTGGCACGAGTAGGTTGCTCGTCAGCAGCGCGCTGTAGCCCAGCAGTACGCCAACAGCAGCAGCCCATACAACATAAGACCACTGCCGGGGACTGCTCAAATGCATGACGCCAAAGCAGAGACTAGAGATGATAACACCCTCAAGCGTCAAACCAAAGGCAGGCAGCATCACCCCACGAAACAACAGCTCTTCGCTTAAGCCTGGTAAGAGTCCCAGCCAGATGAGATCGGGCAAGACCAATGGTTTGAGAACCAGCGCCAGGTAATAATCAGCACTTTGACGGTACGTGTCCCAAACGCGATAGACTACCGCGCTCGCAAGCGTAATGACAATGCCTAATCCGAACCCTTGCAGGATGGCGATCGGCGACCATTTCACGGGCAACAGCACCACTGTGCCAAATTGCACCCACAGTTTTGCAATGAGCAGCAGCACAACGGCTGTAACCCCCATCGCAATGAGCACCTGAGTACGACTAAGAGATTCAACTTCTGGAGGGTCGGGACGTTGTTCTGCCACAGGACAAAAGCGTTGGGTAGAGATATTAAACACGTTGGCAGCGGATCTCAACTAGTTTAACGCCTTGGGTTTAAAGTGCGGCTTCTCCTTCACTGAAGGTATTGAAGGCCCCACTCTGCACATCTCACCACAATTGAGATCACGGTTCCAGGGAACCAAGCGATCGCATCAACGGTTTCAGGGCAGCCGCATTAAGCCCCGCCCGTTGCGTGACCAGAAGCCCTAAAGCTTCTAAATAGGAACTGACCTGGGTTGCCGCGATTCCCAGAGCATGGGGTGGCACTTGCATCGTGGTCTGATTTTCCTGAACAGTGATGATACGAGTGGCAGTCGCGCTTGAAGCCGTCGCCGACTGACTGAAGCTCATCACAGCGCTGCCGCCACAAGCCGTAGCAGGCACGACAACCGCATCAACGTGATCGGCCCACAGGTCTCCTGGTTGAAGCGCAAACCCAGCCTGCGATCGCAGCACAAACTGCGGCGCGCGACTGAGACCGACCAGCACGCAGGGTAAAAAGGTATGGCCCAATTCTTCCGCCGCTGATCGGGGTGCCACGTCAGAATCGAGTGGCAGGGGTAACAGGGCGGGCGCATGGGCACACGGTAGCCGGAAGGTGCGCACAATGAGATGACTGATAACAGCTTCTGCCCCTGCGATCTGATCGACACCCTGTCCCTGACGATAGCGTTGCAGCGCTTCACTCTCAGTATCATCAGGAAAGCGAGCGACGACGGCGATCGCGGTGGCACCTGCTTTTTGGATTAAGATCTCAGCCGCACGCAATAAACTAGCAGGATTTTGAATGGTGCCCCAGGTTGCACTAGATGAGGCTGTTTGCAGGCTCACATTAAGGGGTGCATCGGTAAGGATATATTCGGTGAGATCCAACCCCAGGGTTGCTCTCGCGGCATCAGCAGCTTGAAGGTGACGCAGCCGCAAATCTGCCTCAATGCCTCGATCGAGAATCAGCCCCACCCGATTTTGGTGGACTGGACGCAAGCCCCAATGGCCTGCGGCAAACTGATCCAGTCCGTAGCCTTCTACGTACAGCGCGTTTGGTAAGTTCCAATAAAGCTGTGCCCCGTTCAGCACATTCGGGTGCGTAATGAGGCAGTCAGCGACCTGTGCGATCGCTCGCGCAACGGGCAGCGCATCGCCAGCATAACCACCAATTGTGGCTCCAATACCCGTTGGCACAATCAAGACAACTGTGAAAGGGCGGGTCATAGAGGAAGGATGAGGGATGAAGGCTATAGCTTGCTTCGGCGGAGCAGTAGGCTAAAAAGCTGACCGCTGATAGCAGACGGCTGACCGCTGAGCATTAAACAGGAGAGGGTGGAGGGCAGAAGGATGAAACCTTTAGCCTTTAGCCTTTGTTGTAACGATCGCCTCAACCATTGCCGCTTGCTCTTTCTGCTTGATGGCGGTTATAGCCCAACGCAAAGGCTCTCCCCACAATCGAAGTTCAGCTTCGATCGCTTGCTGCATTTCGGCAGGCGATGACCGTAAATCAACTTCGGCAGTAACAAATTGGGTGATCACTGTTGGTGGCAGCTTCTGCCAATGAGGGGGCATGTTTAAAGTCACGAAAGTGTAAAACTAACCAATGGAAACTGACCTTTCAACTCCATACCTTTAGCATTAGCATTGAGCTTTATCAGATGCAGAAGGTTTTAATTTGCAAGGCTAATGCCGGAATCGCTTCAACAAGCTTTGCAGCAAATCAATATCAGGTCTTTGAGATAATTCTAAGGTAATTGATTTGATTATTTCTAAAGGTAAATCCCACCAACGCAATTCAAGCAGCAGACGACATATTTCTGGGTCAAATCTAACCTTAATCTCTTTCGCCGGATTGCCTCCAACAATAGAGTAAGCGCTGACATCCTTAACGACATGAGAGTTAGCTGCGATTACTGCTCCATCACCGATCGATATGCCAGACATAACGGTCGAATTATGACCCAGCCACACATCGTTACCGATAACAACGTCTCCTTTAGTGGCAGGATGCCCCTTGATATCTGTCCCTCCTAACTGCTCAACAAAGATATGACCGAACGGGAAGGTTGTGATCCAATCAGTACGGTGATTACCGCCTAAAAATATAGTAACCCCAGACGCGATCGAGCAAAAACTACCAACGATTAATGATGCTCCTTCTCCAAACTGCATGATGGAAACGTTTTCCCATCCATAGGAAAAACGCCCGATGCTAATCTCACTATGACCGAAAGTAAAGAGTCTTGTGGTTGAAACATCAGATTGCATAGAATAAGCTCAAAGACCAGGTTGCCTTTTCAGTCAAAGCGAGTGGAGTTTTAGCGTTTAGCAGTCAACATCTCTACCATTTGCGACTAGTTTTAATGCTTATTTCTGCTGTTGAAACTGCCCAAACTGAAGATGATAAACCGTGTCTTCCTTCTCAGTCTCAATCTTGAGGTCAGAGCGTGAGTATGCCACACAGAGCAGCGTATATCCCTGCGCTCTCAACTCAGGGCTAACCCCCATTGCATCGGGCTGATCAACCGTCCCGTCGATTACCTGAGCCGCACAGGTTGTACAAATACCCGCGTTGCAAGAATTAGGCAGCTCCAGACCAGACGCCTGAGCCGCTTCTAGAATGGTCTGATCATCAGGCACCTGAAAGGTGTGAAGATTGCCTTGATGCTGAATTTCAACCGTGTAAGTTTTAGACATAGCGATTAAGAAACGGAGGCAAATTCAAAGGATGAGGTGATGAGCTAGCCGACCTTAGAGGATGTCTGAGAAGTGTCAGAGACGCTGCCTTCGCCCCCTCAATCCCCCAATTCTGGGGGACTTCCACCTCAGAACCCCTCAAATTTGGGGGGCAGGGGGGCGGTTCGGGTAGGCATTCATACCTTTTAAGACATCCTCCTAAGGTCAAATTTGCCTTTTGCATGGTTTCCTGGCTCTATTTCAGCGCTTCAGCACCACCCACCACTTCCAGAATTTCTTGCGTAATCGCAGCTTGGCGGGCTTTATTGTAGCCTCGCGTCAGCGTACTAATGAGATCCTTGGCGTTGTCACTGGCGTTGCTCATCGCAGTCATTCGCGCCGCAAGTTCGCTAGCAGCAGATTCTTGCAGTGCCCGTAGCAGTTGGTTGTTTAAGTACAGTGGCAGCAAAGCATCCAAAATTTGCACCGGATCCTGCTCAAAGATCATGTCTTGGGGGAAGGTTTGAGGTGCAGCAGCCCCCAATTTCTCACGCTGTACCTGGAACTGACCACCACGGGTCGTCAGGCGAAAGATTTCATCGTCTGGCACTTCAAGCCCTTGAGGGTCAAGAGGTAAAAGCGTTTGAATCACAGGTCGAGAGCTGATGAGCGAGACAAAGCGCGTGTAGACCAATTCAACCTTATCAACGGTTTCAGACAGGAACAGTGCCAAAAGCTGATCAGCAACTTCCGACGCTTCGGAAGCAGTTGGGATTTGTTCCAGGTTCACAAACGTCTTATCGATCGGCTGCTCACGACGCTGGAAATACTGGGTGGCTTTACGGCCAACTAGCACATACCGATAGTTGATGCCTTCGGCTTTCAGCTCTTTGGCACGGATCTCTGCCCGCCGAATCACGTTGGAATTGTAGGCACCGCACAATCCACGATCGCCCGTAATGACCAGCAATCCCACCGTCTTCACCGTGCGACGGCTGAGCAACGGTAGGTTCGCTTCCTCAAACCGCAAGCGAGTTTGCAGACCATACAGCACTTGTGCAAGACGATCGGCAAAGGGGCGAGTGGCAATCACCTGCTCTTGAGCGCGCCGCACTTTAGCAGCAGCGACTAAGCGCATGGCCTCAGTGATTTTTTTGGTGTTTTTGACCGAGTTAATGCGATCGCGAATGGTTTTAAGGTTAGCCATAGAAAGGAAAGTTTTGAGTTTTGAGTTTTGAGTTTTGAGTTTGAACGTGCCACTAGAGCCACGACACTTACAAAACTCAGGTTAGCTTCGCCATTTGAGTGATGGGTTCAGAGTTTAAAGGCAACCTTAACAACTCAAAACTCATCACTCAAAACTCTTAACTGTATCAAGCGGCTGCAAAGGTTTTCTTATATTCGGCGATCGCGCCTTTCAAAAGACCTTCTGCCTCTTCGTTAAGCTGCTTCTCAGCCCGAACGATTTCACCGTACTTCGGTACGCTGGTCTTCAAATACTCACGCAAGCCCTTCAGGAACGCAACTACCTTATCTGCTGGAATGTCGTCCAGGTAGCCGTTGATGCCTGAGTAGATTGAGGCAACCTGTTCTGCAACCGATAGCGGTGAGTATTGAGGCTGTTTCAAGATTTCGCGCAAGCGTTGACCACGAGCCAATTGGTTCTGGGTCGCTTTGTCCAGGTCAGACGCAAACTGAGCGAACGCTTGCAGGTCATCGTATTGAGCCAGTTCTAGCTTCACCTTACCTGCCACTTTTTTCATGGCTTTGGTTTGTGCCGCTGAACCCACCCGCGATACAGAAATACCAGCGTTCACGGCGGGGCGCAGACCAGAGTTGAACAAGTCAGAGGACAAGAAAATTTGACCATCCGTAATTGAAATCACGTTGGTGGGAATGTACGCAGACACGTCACCCGCTTGGGTTTCGATGATGGGCAGTGCAGTCATGCTGCCTTCACCCAGTTCAGGGCTGAGCTTTGCCGCACGTTCAAGCAAGCGAGAGTGAGCGTAAAATACGTCACCAGGATAGGCTTCACGTCCGGGCGGACGACGCAGCAGTAGCGACATTTGACGATAGGCTTGCGCCTGCTTAGACAGGTCATCGTAAATCACCAGGGTGTGCTTGCCCTTGTACATAAAGTACTCAGCCAGGGTTGCACCTGTGTAAGGCGCAAAGTATTGCAGCGTTGCAGGGTCATTCGCGTTTGCTGCCACCACGATCGTGTATTCAAGCGCCCCGCGTTCACGCAGCACATTCACAATGTTGGCAACGGTTGAAGCTTTTTGACCCACCGCGACATAGACGCAAATCACGTCCTCACCTTTCTGGTTCAAGATAGTGTCGATCGCCACGGAGGTCTTCCCAGTCTGACGGTCACCAATGATCAGTTCACGCTGACCACGACCGATGGGAATCATGGAGTCGATCGCGGTAATGCCCGTTTGCAGTGGTTCATACACCGACTTCCGCGAAATAATACCCGGAGCAGGCGATTCAATCAGGCGGGACTCAGACGTTTGAATGTCGCCCTTACCATCGATCGGGCGTGCCAGCGCATCCACAACCCGTCCAACAAGCGCTTCACCCACCGGAATTTCAGCAATCCGACCTGTCGATGTCACCGAACTGCCTTCTTGAATGGTGCGACCGTCGCTCATCAACACCACACCAACGTTATCTTCTTCCAGGTTCAGCGCCATTCCCACAGAGCCGTCTTCAAACTCTACGAGTTCGCCTGCCATCGCTTTGTCTAGCCCATAAATGCGGGCAATACCATCGCCCACTTGCAGCACAGTACCCACGTTAGAAACGTTGACTTTCTGGTCGTACTGCTCAATCTGCTGGCGAATAATGCTGCTAATTTCGTCTGGTCTGATACTTACCATGTGAATTGCTCTCTGTGTAATGAGGGAGGGGGGAGAAGAGTTTTGAGTTCAGAAGTTTTGAGTGTCGGATTGATGACCAGTTGCTTGTGACTTCCGGCTTTAGGCCGCGCTGCTGAGGCGCAGTGAGATGCGGCGTAGTTGACCACGCAGACTGGCATCAATAATCTGGGAACCAACTTTGATAATGACACCACCCATGAGAGATGGGTCGATCGTCGTTTCTAGCTCAACCTGATGCGCGCCTGTCAGGGCAATCACACGATCGCGAAC
Organism: Stenomitos rutilans; assembly: GCF_059505485.1. Lineage (NCBI taxonomy): Bacteria > Bacillati > Cyanobacteriota > Cyanophyceae > Leptolyngbyales > Leptolyngbyaceae > Stenomitos > Stenomitos rutilans. The sequence goes on along the minus strand of NZ_JCACKR010000144.1, from coordinate 11,452 downwards.
CGTTTGTTGCTGCTCATCGTTCAGCGGAATCGCCGAAATTACCTCAGCGAGAGCCGTCTGATTTAATTCTCGCAGCAACGCTTGATACTGCTTGAGAATGCCGCCTAAGAAAGCAATCCGGCGCTGATCCACAATCAACAATAAGAAGTTGCGCACGTAGGGATGCACCTGATCACCCAACACTTGCTGCAAAACCGCTTTCTTAGTCTCTAAATCGATCACAGGGCTTGACAGAAACTGCTCAAGATCAGGCGATTCTTTCAGCAGGGTGAGAATCGCACTGGCATCCTCACCAAAGCGATCGCTCAAGTCTTCAGATTTCGCCAAAGACATCAACGCTTGGGCATAGGGGGAGGCAATTTCACTGGTAATGACGCTGTCGCTCATTGGTCGCCTCCGGCTACTAATTGGGCAATACTGCGATCAATCAAGGCTTGCTGGACTGAATCATTCAAGCGGGATGGCAATTCTGCTTCCACGCGCTGGATCGCTAACGCCGCAACCCGTTGCCGCAGTTCATTCATCACTCGCGCCTGCTCAGTACTGAGATCCTGACTGGCAGTTTCGCGCATCCGTTGAATATCCTGTTCAGCTTTGGCGGCAATTTCAGCTTTCGCGGCTTCGGCCGCTTTGAGAGCCGAGGCGCGAATGGTGTCGGCTTCCCCTTGCGCTTGCGCCAGCTTTTGCTGTTGTTCTGCCAAAGCGCTCACGGCTTGCTTCTTGCGTTGCTCAGCATCTTTGATGGCGGTTTCGATCGCCGCTCGGCGATCGCCCAGCGTTTTGCTTAGAAACCCACGACCAAAATAAACAAGCACCCCAATGACAATTGCTAGATTGATCAGGTTTGTTTCGAGAATATCGAAATTAAGTCCAAACCCACCCGCTTCGGCTACCTCCGCCGCTTCTGCGGCAAGGACATTGGCACTGAGCGCCATTGTTAAGAGCATTTCCATATTGCTGCATCCAAAACGGTTGAAGTTCCTGGTAGTTAGTCTTTTGACAGCTTCATCCCAAGCTAGCTAAAAACTAACCGCCAAGCGCTAAGAGCGAACTAAAAGTTTGTCTAAAATCTGGTGGCTCAGCGATTCCACTTGCTGTTCTAACGACTGCATCGCCGCTTGCTTTTGCTGGTCAAGCTCGCGCTGTACTTGCTCACGCTGCTGCTGCGCTTCCTGCTGAGCGGCAGCAATCTGCTGGTCGGCGAGGGTTTGCGCCTCCTGCTGAGCGGTGGCGATCGTCTGCTGATATTGCTTGCGAGACGCTGCTAACTCTTGCTCGTACTGCGCTGCTAAATGCTCAGCTTTCGCCAGTCGTTCGCGCGCTTCCGTTTCATTCGTGCGAATGTAATCGCTGCGGTCTTCGATCGCTTTGGTCAATGGCTTGTAAAAAACGACATTGAGCAGCGCAACCAGGAGAAGGAACTGAACTGCCATCAGCGGCAGAGTGGCATCAAAGTCAAACATTGTCTTGGGGTGAGAGGGGAGATTATTCCATAACTGAGACTGGCAATTGGCAATGAATGACTGGCTTCAAGCCTGTATCGCTTGCCAATTACCCATCACATCAAACGGCGTTTCGCTGCCTGGAGCTAAAGCAGCCTACGCAAACGGGTTCGCAAACAAAAGCACCAGCGCAATCACCAGACCGTAGATGGTCAAAGATTCCATGAAGGCGAGGGTCAACAGGAGCGTACCGCGAATTTTGCCTTCTGCTTCGGGTTGACGCGCAATCCCTTCGACTGCTGAGCCAGACGCATTACCCTGACCAATACCAGGGCCGATCGCCGCCAAGCCAATTGCCAACGCAGCAGCCAAAACAGACGCAGAAGCAACTAATGGATCCATGATTCTTTCCTTAAATTGTGAACTGAACAAACAGGTTAGGATTTTTAGCTTACTGGCTAGAGGTTGACGCTCAGGCACGCTGACGCACCCGCTTCAACCTGAAAACCATCAGACTAAAAGCTCAAAGCAACTGAGGCTACGCGTGTTCCTCATGTTCGTCTCCATGCCCCTCCAGTGCTTCATGAATGTAAGCACCAGCCAGCGTCGCAAAGACTAATGCCTGAATGGCACTGGTAAAGAGACCCAGCAGCATGACGGGCAGGGGCACAAACAAAGGCACAAGCAGCACGAGCACGGCAACCACCAACTCATCCGCCAGGATATTGCCAAACAGACGGAAGCTGAGCGAAAGCGGCTTGGTAAAGTCTTCCAAAATCGCGATCGGCAGCAGAATCGGCGTCGGTTGCACGTATTTAGCGAAGTAGCCCAAACCCTTCCGGCTGAAACCAGCGTAGAAGTAGGCCAGGGAAACCAGCAACGCCAGTGCCACAGTGGTATTAATGTCATTTGTCGGAGCCGCTAGTTCACCTTCTGGTAGCTTGATCAGCTTCCAGGGCACCAGCGCACCCGACCAATTGGAGACAAAAATGAATAAAAAGAGCGTGCCAATAAACGGCACCCAGGGGCGATATTCCTTTTCGCCAAGCTGACTTTTCGCCAGGTCACGCACAAACTCTAACGCGTATTCCATCAGGTTTTGAATCCCCTGGGGAATGCGCTGAATGTTACGCGTTGCCGCGAGCGATGCAAGCAGCAAAATCCCAATCACAATCCATGAAACCAGAAAGACCTGACCATGAATTTTGAGATTGCCAATCTGCCAGTAAAGGTGGTGCCCCACCTCAAGGCTGGCAAGCGGAAAAACGTTAGGAGTTGGGAGAAAACTTAGCATTAGACTTTGAGCGGTTTTCCCAAATAAATGATAGAGGGATGAAAAGTTTCGGAATCGACCGACTACCGTAGGTTCAAAGCCTGTTGGTTCAAAGCACTAACGAGAGCCTGGTACCAGCAAGATCCGCAGCATATAAACAAGAAGCGTTGCTTTGTAAGTCAAAAAACCTAGAAAGATGGGCAACACCTGTAGCTGATTCCACTGAGTTGCGACTATAATCAACCCAATAAATATCGCCAGTTGGGATTTGCCGACCTGCTTCTTACTCGTGCCGAGCTGCTCAACATTCCTAGCCAACACTTTCAAGTAAACCACACCTGTGCACGCTCCAAGTAAATAATTCAGAGCAATGTTGATTGGGTAGAACAGCGCCACGGTGATAAAAATAATCCCGGTCAGCACGAGCGTTGTAATCAGCAACTCTTTCTGAAGCTGATAAAACTCCTGCATCGAAGCATTTGGCTCCGCAGACGTTTCGCTAGGTGATGAAGCTGTTACCGTTTCGGGTGTTTGCATAGGTAACGGGTTGACTTGCGGGTGTCGCTGAAGGTGTTCAGCTTACGATCTTAGCCTCATCTTTTAATCGCATACACATCACAAAAGAACTCAACGATCGCGAAACTTCATGAACGAAGCCCTGTAATGGATGAGTTCCAAGCGCTTGTCTGCGTCGCTGAGACCGCTACCATCATATCACGCAGGGAGTAATAATACTTAATGACCTAACATTAAGCTGGGGTTAACAAAATTAAACGCTGCTACCAGAATGGTTGCACCTGCATCAGCGCGATCGCAGTCTTGGTCAGCAGAGCATCTACCGTTTGATGTTGCGCCCGATCTGCTATGGCGGCGTAGCAAAGGTTTCGTCGGTTGATTTTCCAGGTTTGCGTGTCATGCAAACGCTATAGGTTATCGGCTCGATCGCTCTGTTCCAAAAGGCGATCGACTTTACCTTCAATGGCGTTCAGCTTGCGGAGAACGGTCGGACGATCTTCATCCAACGAAGCCAGCATCCGCGAAATGCCAACTTGTAAATTTGTTAGACGCTCCACTACGTCATCGAGCCGCGTAATTCTTTCTTGGAACGCCTGAAACTCCATTCGTTCCTCTGCTCTAGCATCTAGCAGCGCCTGAATTGCTCTTGCATTGCTTTCAATCAGTTGCCTGAGTTCGCTGTCAGTCATTGGTTAAGCCATCGATCGCATGAAACTCTACTACATTTCAACCCTCACCCTCGTACTCATCATCTTCGCATCCAGGGTATGGTATTGAGCCAACGTCTGGATAGTTCAACGCTAAAAGTCCATTGCCTTCTGCTAAAACAGTACGGAGAGAATTGGGTAGCAGAGAAGCAAGGCTTCTAGCAACATCTTCATTGGCATTACCCCAAGCTCCTAACGTTTCAGCGTCTCTCGTAAATTCTTCAACATCGACTTCTCTAAAAACGTTCTCCACTTCTACTAAAGTCTTCGCAACTGCTTCAGGGGAGATAAACATATTGCCAAAGTAGCCTGGCAGCTTGCTAATAAATTGCCATCCCAAGCTGTAGAAGAACATGACTGATGCACCCACTCGGTTTGTGAGTACAAACTCTAATGGCGCTTGTTCTGACTGCTGTTTACCAAGTGGAAGTTTGCCAGTGGCAATATCGCCGTAAAGCTCTATAAAAGCATCTGGGTAAAAAAGATCGAAGAGGAATTCGTAATCCTCATAGAAGCTATCTTGCTGATCAGATTTAGATTCTGCCTCTTTGCTTTGAAAAAAAGCTTGTGCCTTCTCATCAATTTGAGATTGCTTGACGGAGCTCTCGAAGGCTGAGTGTATCTTTGGTTCTTCACTTGGTAGCACTCGAAAAAAATGCCAGGCAAAATCAGTGCTCATAGACTTTACTCTAAAAACAATTCAAACGTACTGTATTTAATAGGCATTGAAAAGCGGTTACGGGCAGTTGAAGCATTAGGATAGTTTGACAGCGCTTGATCTGAAGAGTCAGTTCTATGACGATCGCCACCCCAAAATTGACCTTTGAAGACTATCTTGCTTACGACGACGGCACCGATACCCAGTATGAACTGGTCGATGGAACGCTCACGCCCACGAGTTTAGGCACTGGCAAACATGGCGCGATCATTCGCTTTGTGGTTCAACAGTTTGAGGAGGCAGTGGCGCGATCGGGGCAACCTGGGTATCTCTTCCTGCTCTTGTTGGTGTGCGTTCTCCGCGTGGACGCAACTGGGACACCGCTCGCATTCCCGATGTCACCGTTTTGGCGACTGCTCAATGGGAGGCGATGAGCGAACGTGAGGCCGTTATCAATTTAAATGAGCCACCCCCCATTCTGGTCGTTGAAGTGGTTAGCCCCTCGACCAAAAAGGATGACTACCGCTCCAAACGTTCTGAATATGGCTTGTTGGAAATCCCCGAATACTGGATTATCGATCCTTTAGAAGCAAAAGTGACCCTCTGCATCCTGGAGCATCAGTTTTATGACTCCATTGAATATCGAGGCAATGACCTCATACAATCCCCCACGTTTCCAGACTTTAACTTGACGGCTGCTCAAATCCTGGCGGCAAAGCTGTAACATGGGTAGCCAATATTCATTGCCTATTATCCCATCACCGAGCATCTACCGTTGCTGCACTTTGCACTTGAGGCTTGCAAAACCTGCCTATTCCGCACATAACGAAGATTTGTAACAAAACGTTTGTGCCTTCTCAGGAGCGTGACCGCAATCCCCTATGATCGGACGATACAGTGAGCGATCGCAGCCTACATACTTTTAATCTAACGAGTCTTGAGGTTCGCATCGTTCTAACCTAAATCATTGAACTGGTAGACCCTGTGCCGTCATTAAATTTGAGTCTTCATGCTTTTTCCTTAGAAAGCAAGGGCTTTGGGATGGTTGCCAGGTGCCACTCCAGATTTAACACAGTCACGATCCGTTAAAGGGAGCTTTTGAAATCAATGAGTGTTAAAGCAAGTGGTGGAAGCTCGGTTGCCCGTCCGCAACTTTACCAAACGGTCCCCGTCGCAACGATCTCCCAGGCTGAACAGCAGGATCGTTTCCTGGGACGCGGTGAACTAGACGAGTTGGCTCGTTATTTCAGTTCCGGTGCCAAGCGCCTTGAAATTTCCGAAACGCTGACTCAAAATTCTGAAATCATCGTCTCGCGGGCGGCTAACCGCATTTTCGTGGGTGGGTCTCCGATGGCGTTTTTAGAAAAGCCTCAGGAAGAGCCAGCGTTAGTCGCCGTGGGTGGCGGCACGATGAGCACCAACGAGTCAATGAAGTTAGGCACCGCAACTTACGTGAGTTCGGGCGGCGGCTTTTTCGATGGCATCCGATCGCTGTTTAGTGCCAGCGGTGGATCTACGCCAGCAAGCTTTCGACCCATCAACGTAGCGCGCTACGGCCCCAGTAACATGGCGAAGTCCCTGCGGGATTTGAGCTGGTTTCTGCGCTACCTCACCTACGCGATCGTGGCAGGTGACCCCAATATCATTGCAGTCAACACACGCGGTCTGCGGGAAATCATTGAGCGGGCCTGCTCTGGGGATGCCACAATCGTGGCGTTGCAAGAAATGAAGCTTGCGGCTCTTGGTTACTTCCGTCGGGATGAAGCGGCTGCCGTCATTGTGGCAGAGTATTTTGATGTCTTGATCACTGAGTTCAAAGCGCCCACCCCATCAACCAAGCTCCGTCAGCGCCCTTCTAGCGATCTGCAAGGCTTGGAACTGCCCCAGATCTACTTCAATGCCGCAGAGCGTCGCCCTAAGTTTGCGATGAAGCCAGGATTGTCTGCGTCTGAGAAAAATGATGTGGTCAAAGCGGCCTATCGGCAAGTCTTTGAGCGCGATATCACTCGTGCCTACTCTCTTGCTATTTCGGATCTATCCTCCAAGGTCAAGAACGGTGAAATCTCCATGAAGGAGTTTATTCGTCGCCTTGCGAAGTCGCCACTGTATCGCAAGAACTTCTACGAGCCATACATTAACAGCCGCGCGCTAGAACTGGCCTTCCGCCATATTCTGGGTCGTGGTCCCAGTTCGCGCGAAGAAGTGCAAAAGTATTTTGCGATCGTCTCGAAAGGTGGCTTACCGGCTCTAGTCGATGCGCTGGTTGATTCTCAAGAGTACGGTGACTACTTCGGTGAAGAAACCGTGCCCTACCTGCGCGGTTTAGGTCAAGAAGCACAAGAATGCCGCAACTGGGGACCGCAGCAAGATCTGTTTAACTACAGCGCACCCTTCCGTAAAATTCCCCAGTTTCTCACGACGTTTGTCAGCTACGATCGCCCACTGCCTGATCAGCACGTTTACGGTTCTGGCAACGACCCGCTGGAAATTCAATTTGGTGCTATCTTCCCGAAAGAGACCCGCAACCCCAGTGCCAGCCCTGCTCCCTTTGGCAAAGATACTCGTCGAATTTTGATTAACCAGGGCGCAGGTATCAACAACCAGCTCAGCAACCCAGCCGCGCGTGGTATGGCTCCTGGTTCACTCGGTCCCAAAGTGTTCAAGCTCGACCAATTGCCTAGCTTCACGGGCAGTACAACGGGTCGCCGTAAGGCAACCACAAGCACACAGGGCATCAGCATTAAGTTTTCCGAAGGCTCTACCCAGGCAGTCATCAAGGCAGCCTACCTGCAAGTCTTTGGGCGCGATGTCTATGATGGTCAGCGCTTGAAAGTTGACGAGATCAAGCTGGAGAATGGTGAAATCTCCGTGCGCGAGTTTGTGCGTCGGCTAGCCAAGTCCAACTTGTTCCGATCGCTCTATTGGACACCGCTGTATGTGGTGAAGGCGATCGAATACATCCATCGTCGTCTTTTGGGTCGCCCCACCTATGGCCGCCAGGAAATCAACCAGTACTTTGATATCTGCGCCAAGAAGGGATTCTATGCCCTCATTGATGCCCTCATTGACGGTCAGGAATACGGCGAAGCCTTCAACGAAGATACGGTTCCCTACGAACGCTACCTGACTCCAGCAGGCGTGTCACAGCGGAATGTTCGCCTGGGAAGCCTGGGTGAGAAAGGGCTTCGTGTTGAGCAAGAAGAAACGCCACGCTTTGTCGAACTGGGTACAGTAACAGAAAATCGTACCGAACCCGACATTGAGTTCCGCAGCAATCAAGGGGTCAGCAAGAAACGTGAGCAAACTAAGGTCTTTAAGCTCACCGGACTCAGAGACAGGATGGCACTCAAAACCTTGATTGGAGCTGCCTACCGTCAGGTGTTTGAGCGCGATGTTGCTCCCTACATTGTCGAAAACGAATTTTCGGCGTTAGAAAGCAAACTGAGCAATGGTGAAATCAACCTCAAAGAGTTTATTGAAGGCTTGGGTTGCTCCAGCCTGTACATCAAGGAGTTCTACACGCCTTATCCCAACACGAAAGTGATTGAACTGGGAACGAAGCACTTCCTGGGTCGCGCGCCGTTGGATCAGGCAGAAATTCGCAAGTACAACCAGTTGTTGGCGACGAAAGGCCTCAAAGCATTTATTGGTGCTCTGATCAATGGCGCTGAATATGCTCAAGCATTCGGTGAAGACACGGTGCCATACAACCGCTTCCTGACGCTGCCTGCTGCGAATTTCCCCAATACGCAGACGCTGTACAACAAGTTGACAAAGCAGGATCAGGACGTAGTCGTGCCGAGCTTTGACACGGTGAAGCCACGGATGGATGCTGCCAAAATGCCTCTGACGGGTCAGGCCCTAGCAAACAACACCGGACAGCAACTCGATCGCCAATTCGTTGAGTCGGGTCGTTCGATCGGGATGGTTGCAGGTCAAGCGCTTGAGAGTGGCACTGATACAACTCGTTGTAAATCTGCTCGTATTTATCGCTTCAATGCTGGCATGACTCAGGCTGAAAAAGCGCTAGTGATTAATGCTATCTACGCTCAGGTGATGGATGTCTCTGGTGATCAAGTGCCTGAAGCATTCCGTCGCCCGGATTTAGAGAGCAGTCTTCACAAAGGCGAAATTTCAGTGCGTGCCTTTGTGCGATCACTGGCAAGTTCTGAAGCCTATCATGGTCGCTTCTGCACGCCCTATCCTAGCCCAAAGGTGGTTGAATTTCTGTTCCGTCAATTGCTCGGTCGTACACCCGAAACCCAGATGGAGCGTCAGCAATACACTCAACTGCTGGTAGAGGGCGGACTTTCCGCTGCTGTGAATGCGATCGTCGGTAGTGCTGAATACTCTCGCTACTTTGGCGAAGACGTGGTGCCGTACAAGCGCTTTCCTACGCTACCCGCAGGCAGCTATTTGGGTGACGTGACAGACACCAACCTGGTGAAACAGGTTTAATCTGTTTCGTTTGTAAAACATACCTGACGCTTTCCCTCGGTCGAGAACTCGATCGAGGGATTTCTTTTAGGCAACGACGCAGACCTCAGCAGTTTTAACCACTAATCAGGCATGTGACCAAACGATTAGCTGCAACCTCCGAGGTTTTGGTCAGGTTATTTGAGCCTATTTGGGGCAGCTTGGCAACGACTTCTGAGCGTAATTGCAGTCGAAATAGTCGTAGGCTTCCTTGCTGGAGCGGAAACGATGAGTCCAATACGAACCGCCAGGGTAGTTGTTTCTGAGCCAAACTTTTAGCGTGTATGCGGTGTTCTGGTCGTTCGACCAGATTTCGTAGTTGTAGTCTCTGCCAGTGCCATTACCTGCACCGCCACTAGCCATCTGGTAGTCAGCGAGTGCTGCACTGGATACAGTTAGCACTGCAACTGAGGTCGCAACTAGTGCAGCAATTTTCTTAATCATGATCGTCCTGATGTATAGATGAAACTAGACCCTATATAGCTGGGTCTTTCACCTCAAGACTTCAGGGGTTTCTCTGATTTTCAGGATGACGGCAGAAAAAGCCTGATCATTTTACAGAGAAAACACTGGATATAAAGTTGCAGTAATAATGGAGGCGATCCGTAACCCACATCCGCAAAGATAGCTTTTATTCATCCTCTTTTGGTGAGCCGTACAGATAGTGATCCACGTTCTTCGACAAATCTTTAGGCGGTTTTGCCCACTCTTCGGGCGGCACCTGGGCTGAAATGTCTGCAATTCGTTCTCAAATTGGGCGCGTGTCAGACGGTTGATTTCTCGCACAAGTTGGCTACCCATTGCATTCGGCTGAGTCTGCTCAGGTATTTGATTGAATGCTTCGGCCAGTAGCACAATGATTCTGACCCGACCGAGATGAGCAACCTGTAGCGGTTGATCTAACGCGATTTGTCCCTAGGCATCGATCGTTCCGGTGGCTTCGATCGCTTGCATGAGTCTAAAACCAGATATGGTCTACCCAAATTTTAACAGGGGCGAATTGAGTAGGATGAACAATGCTCGCCCGACAAGCTTCCCCCACCCACCACCCTCCACCCACTCTCCCACAACCTCCACCACCACCACATCTCCATCGACTGCTGCTGCACCGATTGAGCCGCAGGCGGACGAACGCCATCACAGAGATGTTTATCTTCCTTGCTCACGTTGGGATTGTTCTGGAGATAATCGTATATCCAGGCACAGCCCTTTGCCAGTAGGTCATCCAGATTCAGGTTCCAGAGAATCACAGTGCCATCATCACTGGCAGTGGCAAGCGTCTGACCATCGGGGCTGAAACTCACGCTACCAACAATGCCGTTGTGCCCTTCCAACCGATCGCGCTCTTGCACTCCATAAACCACCTGACGGAGCGCGGCGATCGCTCGCATCCGAGTATCAGGCTGTAGAATCTTGCTCTTGGATTGCTCAAGCTGTTTGACGTGCTGTCCGGTTTTAATCGCCGCAACGAGTGACTCAAGCTCCAAATTTGATGTCAGCAAGTTTTGGGCAGCGACACTTTGAAAGTTAACGTCTGCATTAATTTGCGCCTTCTCGGCAATGGCTTTAGCAGTAATGGCTGTCTGCCGCTGTTGCTTTGCGATCGTGGTTTGCGTTTGCGCCGTTGCCCGTTGCTGTTCGGCTAGTTTTTGCGCTGCCACTGCTCGTAGCGTCTGTGCGGCTTCTGCTGCCTTCGCTTCCTTGGCTTGGTTTAACGCTTTTTGAGTTTCATCTAACGCCTTCTGCGTCTTTCGCGTTCTGCTCTCACCTGATTGCGCTGCTGCTCGGCTTCCTGACTCTTATTAACAGCAATCTGCTGCTGCTGTACAAACTGTCGCTCCTGCTCTGCTTCTTTTTTCTGCGCGATCGCCTCTTTTTTCTGCGCGATTGCCTCCTGCTGCTTTTGAAAGGCAAAACTAGCGGCTCCCACTGCCAGCAGCGCAAAGGCACCTATACCAGCAGTAAATAGGCGTTGCTTCTGACGATCGGCTTTCTGCCGTGCGGTTTCTGTCTTGCGGCTGGTGCTGATATATTCGCCCTGAAGCGCCGTCGGTCGTGGTTCCTTACTGGCTCCTTGCGCTAACCACTGCTCTGCGTTTTCTAGATCATCGCCGCACAGCAAAAAACTCGGATTACGGGTCTTCGTTTCTCACTCGATCGCCCGTTTCAATCGCTACGGGTAGATTCCCCGCCCCTTGGGGCGCATGTAGTACAGCAGTCCGAATGGGCGCTGTTGAGCGGAGTCGAGCCGCAAAGCGTGTGAGGCGTAGCGAAGTGATACACCGTCCGCTTGCGGCGGTGACGTTCATTAGTCGGGTATGTACCCTAAGGATTATGGATTCAATAAAACCGGAAATCATAGTGATTGCGGCTTAGCAGT
>NZ_JCACKR010000143.1:0-23287 GCF_059505485.1 Stenomitos rutilans | reverse complement strand
CAAGCGTTTGTGGCACGCACCATTCAAGCGGATATCCAGCAGGCGATCGGGCGGCGATGGGCCCATCGCCGACCGGAGGAGTCGCTCCAGGTGATTCTGCTCAGTGATTTTGCGCTGGACTGCCCCACTCAACAGGTGCAGGCCGCCACGATTACGCTAGAGGCTGCCAGTCGGGAGGAGCGGCTCTTACTGGCAGCTAAGGCGGCAGTAGAGCAGTTGCGCGTCCAGGGCGAGAAGGTGACTCAAACAGCCATTGCTACCATGATTGGCTATTCGCAGCAGCGGGTATCGCAGATCTGGAAGTTACTACTTTTGCTATTAGAAAGCTCTGATAGCAAAAGTAGTAAACCAGCCAGTGTGCCGCTAAGTGCGTCAGAAGCTGAAGTGATCGCTGGGGTGAAACAGGTTGTCAGCACGCTGGTTGCAGACTATGAGGCGGTGCCACTGCTGGAATCGATCAGTGAGGTGTTCTTGGTGTGGTTGGCACCACGTCAGCGACTCATGCTGTGGCAGGGGCTGTCGCTTGAGGAGCAAATTCGTGTCCTTGCGTCGTTGCTGCTCACCTTACCGAGTGAGATATTGGTGGGCTTGCGCTGATGCACCGCTCAGCAAAAGGGCAAGCAATAGAACCGCTACTGTGAGCCTTTCGGCAATGGTGCCAGTTTGCAGTTCGTTCAGAGTGGGGAGAGCGAACAAACGGCGGAACACGCTTATGTAGGGGTACGCCAAACGTATGGTTGAGATGCTCCCTCTGACCAATTCCCGACCTTTGTGATTACATTGAACCAGAGAATTCGGCATAAGCAGGCTGGTTTAGGGATGAAACTCTTTGGCGTGATGTTCGCAGAGCCAGAGGTAATCACCTTCAGGAGCCAGTATTTGCTTGAGGTTGCCCCACTGCTTGCTGGGATCTTTTTGGTCGAGCAGTTAACGTAGAGCACGTAAGGCGGCACCGTCGATCGCTTCGAGGCGATGATCGCTCTCTGGCAGGGCATCGGCGTAGACTGCATCAGCAAAGCCTTTGCTGTCAGACAGTTTCCCGGCAAGCTCTTTGGCAAGGTCGATGTCGCTTTTGAAGATGGCTTCGTAGTCTTTTGCTTCCATGACACCGAGCCAGGGACCAACTAAGGGAGTGGCGAACTTGAGAATTTTAACCATGCGACGGTAGTAGGGTGTGACGGTTTGCAGCCACTTTTGAGGTTCGTCGATCGCATACAATCCGCAGGGTTGCTTGGGGTCACTAGGGTCAATGGTGGGGTGCATATGACCGGGCATCTGACAGTAGAGTTGCAGGCTGATGCGCTGCATACCGATGTCTTTTGACCAGACTTTGCGATCGTCGGGGCGGAGCACAAACAGATTAGGGCATTGCGATTCCAAGAATTTCTGCTGCTGTCGGAACTGTCTGAGAAATTGACTCTGCACCAGTTCCCGTAACTCTAATTGTCCATCCTGGATTTCATCTAATCGAGCCAGGACGGCATCTTGCGTTGTCCAATGCAGCCCAAACAGGAGTTTGGTAACAGAAATGTTTTCCAGACAAGAGGGACATTCAATGCTTTCCTTCGGCTGTTCGCGTTCGAGTCGTTTAACCAGATTGGCATAATCAAATTCGTGCAGGCAGCTTTCATGATTTGGGTCCGGGCAGGGAATTAGGCGGGTGATTTGCAGACCGGGGTAGCGACGCAGGGTGAGTTCGATGCCTTCTTTGAGCAGGTCAAAGAAGCTGTGGGGCATGGAACCGCGTACCGTGAGTTGCAAATACTCCGCGTTGGTTCTGTCGTCGCGTCCAATTTTGGCAAGTGCCAGATGGGTTTGTTCGCGGTCTTGAAATAAGACACCCGTGCGCCAATGGATGCCGCGACGTTCGCCCTGCTCGATAGTGAAGCGATGTTGACGAGCAATAAACCAGGTGGGAATGCCGGGAAGCATCTCACTGAGCTGAAATTTCATGGCAATCTCTTTGCAATGGAGCTCTTGCTGTTTGCCCTGCCACAGCGATTCGTAGTCGGGTGGTTCAAACGGTAAGCGTTCGACAATGAGGCTGATCTCTTTGTCCTCTAGCGTGCGGTAGGAGAGATCGAAGCGTTCCATCAGGCGTAAGAAGTGATCGCGCATCGGTGCATGAAGATCGCGCCAGAGTTGCTCCATACAAGGACGGGTGAAGATGCCGTTGCGTTGCGTGACTTCCTCCGCTTCCAATACTCGGCTGATGTGTTCTGTCACCCACTGCGGCTTGAAGATCACCAGATCGTTGAGTTCATCATTGTCTTGAAAGAACAGAATTTCGCCTAATTCATGCAGCCAGGTTGCCAGTACTCGTTGACTGTCGTATGCCACTTTGTGTTTAGCCATCACCTGCCAAAACGCTTGAGGGGTGGCGTAACGCCGTTGAGAGTTTCGCAATGTGTTGGCAAACTTAAGCCAAGTGGTGGGCCAGCGTTCGCCCATCAAAGGAAGCTGCGCAGCTGCCTTGGTAATCGCCTGTCGCAGATCACTAATCCCACTCCCGGTTTGATTGCTAATGTCCCATTGCCCGATGATTTTTGGGAACTGGTGGTGCAACTCACTGAGGGGCAGGTCGGCATTGCGTTCATCCATGTGGGTTGCCACCAGCAGAATCGGTGAATCGGGTGCGTTGGCGCGAATGGTCTTGAGCCAGTAGATGAGTTTGCCCTGTTCCCAACCGAGACGGGCATTCCATGCCAGCAGAAACAGCGAACGATTGGTGAGAAAGAACTGATGGGTGGCGTGATAAATCTCCTGGCCGCCAAAATCCCAGGTATTGAGCTGCATGGTGACATCAGCGTCGGTGGGATGGGGGAGCGAGAGACTGCCAATGGCAATACCGCGCGTGGTTGATTCTTGCTTATCGAATGGTTGTTCATTGAGTGCTCGCAGCAGTGATGTTTTGCCTACGCCTCCCTCGCCCACTAACAGCAGTTTAGACACCCATTGTTGCCTCCCATCCAGTTGCTCTTGAAGATACGCCAGAATAGCAGCGGTTCCCTGCTCTACAATCTCTGGCGGTGGAAACGTAAGGAAATTTTGGATTAGATCTAATGTTGTCAGATTGGTAAGTTGTCCCAATGACGTTGGCACCTTGCTCAGTTGATTACGAGAGAGGTTCAGTGTTACCAGCCTAGTTAGTTGCCCCAACTCTACTGACATACTGCCTAGTCGGTTGTCGGAGAGGTCTAGCGTTGTCAGATTAGATAATTTTCCTAGTTCTACTGGCACCAGGCTCAGTTGGTTGTTAGAAAGGTTCAGCGTTGTTAAATTAGTCAGCTGACCCAGTTCTGCTGGCAGACGACTCAGTTGGTTGTTATTGAGGTTTAGCGTTGTTAGATTAGTCAAACTCCCCAGTTGTGCTGGCAAGGCTGTCAAATCTTCATCTGAGAGATCAAGGACGCTCTGCTTTGTCCGCGCGGCTTGTTTGATTCTTTCAAGGAGTTCTGCCTGGTTCATGAACTGGGAGGTATGGGGTGTAGAGCTTCTACCGTGAGCATTAGCCGAACTGTGTAGGAATGAGAAGCGTGTGCTTCCTGCAACGATGACAGCGCGATCACGCTACTTTATGCCTATAACTGCTGCTCTACACAGGTGTCAACCTGTGTAGAGCAGCAGCCCTGATACTAAGGCTCACTTCGATCGCTTTTCTACAACTCTATTTGGACAAAGTTTTTCGTGTGTGTAAAAGACTCGATAACACAACAAAGATGCCTTGCCTCATTTTGTGTAAAAGCAAGCAAGGTTGCTGGGTCCATCACACGATTCTCATTGCCAGGGCAGTCGAAAGGTTTGAGGCGGTGAGATTGACACATCCACCGACTGGATGTCGGGCGTGATCGCCTGCGACAATATCTGCTGCAGCGCCGGACTCAAGTTTGCTCCCAGTCTGAGCTTCAGCAGGTCATTGGTCGCCAACTCGTCGATCGTTTGGTAAGTCAGTTGGTATTCCAAAATCGAGATGACTTCCTCGAGCCACTCATCCGGTAATTGTCCTCGTAAGTCGCGTCGGATCTGGACGATGGCAGGGTTGGTGTTGGTGAACATAGGCTTCCTTAAACAGTGATGTGTAGTGGCGCGATACTGTGATGTGTCAGCGATGTGAATGCTGCTGTCTGAGGTGATGTGTAACCGCTGTGACATCACACATCACTGGATGTAGACCCTGCTACGTCTAGGTTTCAGACCAGCGCACCCATTCCGCCTTAGAGTTGAGGGGTGAGAAGGTTTCGATCAGGTGCAACGCCATCAACTCCAGCAGTAACGCCTGTACCTGCTCCCCGTTTAAGCCTTGATTGCGGCCCCAATTTTGCCGCACGTCCCTTACCGCGATCGACCCTTTCTTGCGGAGATACAGTGCAAGGCTTTTAAGCTGACCAGCGGGCATCGCCTCCACTTGACTGGGCTTCTCCTTTGACTCTGGCGCTAGTGCGTCTGCCTGCCAGCAGTCCTGCAACCAGTTGTTCACCTGAGTACGAAAAGCAAACGGTGGGGCTTGTGGCGGTGGGGGCATGGGTGGCTGATGGGTTTGACTTGGCGGCGATGACCAGAGGGTGAAGTCCGTGATTTTGCGCTCAATCTGCGGTAGCTCCACCGGCAACCACTCTGCATGACCCAGTAGTTTTAATTTGCCCTGACCACTGGAGACCGGCTTGTGCGTGGTGGGGTGGATCGTGGGAATCAGCTCCAATTCCAGCAGAGCCGCATCCCGTAACCGAGCGATGCCTTTCGCATCCCCTAGCGCTGTCAAGGTCCGATCGTGCGCGACAAACAGGGGCGGCATCAGCACTTTGCGGCTATCACTCATCGCGGACTTGAAGAACTTACTGCCGATGTCACCTGGCAGTCGGTCCGCCCAGTTCGTCATTTCTTCCGACACTACACTGGTAATGCGCTGCTGCTGCCGTAACGACTGCTGCCAGTCTTCCTCGGTTAAGCCAGAACGGTTAAATTCCTGATAGCGGCGCTCGATTTCGTCGAGGTACCACTGCAGAAACTCGGCGATCGCGCGATAGTCCATGCCAGCACCGATATGCCGGATGCCTTGCCACTCGTGGTTAGCAGCATGAGGGTCCAGCAAAATCACTTGATGCCCCGCTCGTACCTTTTCCATCACCAGGTAGCGAGCGGTCCAGCTCTTCCCGGCACCCATGCCGCCAAACAGCAGCCCCGGATATTCGAGGAAGTTTTGCAGATAGGCCGTCGGGTCAGCCGTCGAGGCTGACGCGGGAGTGACAGGTACACTTGGCTGACTAGGCGCGGCAGTTGCGGCCACGGGCTGCGGGGCAACCTGCTGTTGTGGCGACGCTGATACGTCCTGATAATCAGCATCTTGGATGTCTGACAGATACGGTGCCATCTGGGGGTAGAGCCGTTCAGCTGCCTGTAATTGAGCCACTTGTTGATA
The DNA here is from genome assembly GCF_059505485.1 of Stenomitos rutilans. Classification (NCBI taxonomy): domain Bacteria; kingdom Bacillati; phylum Cyanobacteriota; class Cyanophyceae; order Leptolyngbyales; family Leptolyngbyaceae; genus Stenomitos; species Stenomitos rutilans. Next base: position 17,871 of record NZ_JCACKR010000143.1, on the reverse strand, counting down.
GCCTTCTAGTTCAGCCTGATGGGCGATCGCTTGCAGTTGCCCTTGCTTCAGCAACGTTTGGCGCTCCCACTCTTCGTACTGACGGCGATAATCGCGTCGTGTCTGGGTGAGTAACCAGGCGGATACACAAAGCCCAGTACCCATTAAGGACAGGGGAATTTTGCGGTACGCCGCCTGGTAGGTAAGCTGGGTGCCCAGCAAGCGAAACGTTTCCGGTTGATGCAGGTAGCCACTGACCGCGAGCGCCGTACTGGTCATACCAGCCGCTAGCAGCCCCAGAATCTGAGGCAGATAGAGGTCTTTCACTTCAAAACCTCCTGCACCTGTTGCTGGACGTGCTGCTGCACCTGTTGGCTGGTGTGGGCGAGCTGGTCAAACCAGCCTGTAAAGATTGCTACGACCAGGGCGATCGCAATGGCGAGTAACCGGGCACTGCGAGATAGATAGGCAGGCAGAACCAGGGACAAGATACAGGCGATCGCCCCAAGCCAGTAGAACGGCAAGAGCGCTGTCAGCCAGCGGGCGATCAAGGTGACGGTAATGCCCAGGGCGAACAGCCCCATGAAGCGGCTGATGCCTTCGAGGGCGTAATCAAGGCGAGCCGGTTCGGGGGCTGCCTCTGGCTCATAGTAGCCGTCGGACGGTGGGAGCATCAGGGGTGAGTCGTATTGGTCAAACATGGCTCACCTCATACCCGAAAGAAGTCTTTGACACCATGCCAGAAGCCTTTCCCAGGCTTGCCAGCGGTGCCATAGGTCAATAACTCTTTGCGGGTTTCAGCCTGTCGCCGCAGTGCTTCTTGCACTTGCAGCTGTCGCTGCGCCTGGGGCACTTTCTCACCGATCGCTTTGGCGCGGTTCTGATGCCGCAGGTGAATCAGTTTGATCGCGCTCTGGAAGTCCAGTCGGTTCAGGTCATATTCCGAGCGGTATTCGGCTTCGAGCTTCTGCATCCCATGCCCGGCTTTCTGGTTCAGCAGTTGCAGATGCTTGTCGTAGCCTTTGGAAAGTAGCCAGGCGTCTAAAAGGCTCTTGTCGATGTGCTTGGAGCCTTTTTCGACTTGCTTCAAGACGCGCTGGACAAATTGCTCATACTCCACTTGCCCTTCAATCAGCGTGGTAAAGTGCTTCTCCAGAATCGGTAGAATCTCCTTCAGACGCGTCATGGCGGTAGCGCGATCGGCAAACAAAGCGAGTTCGTGGTCGCTCATTTGGGGCAGTCGCGCCAGGTCGATGCCGAAGTAGCGCGACGCGCGTTCGGTCAGGGCACCGGCATGGGGTAGGACGTGAGATTGGATACCCTTGGGGCTGCTGCTGTAGCCTTTAGCTTTCGGTGCGGACATTAGTTGCACTCCTTGGTTTCAGAAGACCAGAACAAGAAACTGCTGCGATGGGTGTCGCAGAGGGGCGAACGGGGGACGAGGACGACGCGCTGACCAGACGCACCGGCGAGAAAGCCCAGTAAGTAACCACCCAAGACCAGTCCCAGCACGGCGATCAGAGCAAGCAACAGCGTCTGGAGCGGATCGCGGTAAGTCGTGACGCGCTCAGTCGTGGTGGGTGGTTGTGCTTGCGCCAGTGCTGTTTCGAGTGGAGTAAAGGTGGTACTGCCATCTGGTTGTTGCTGCACCAGATAGGGTCTGCCTGCCTGATCCGACCAGACCGCCAGCTTCCCGGGTGCGGTTGAAGTTGCCAGCGGCAAGGCGTTAGAGTCGTGTCGCATCGCTCCTCCGGGTATCGATAAAGGTGTTGTCCAGCCATCCAGTCTGACCCCGCCACCGCACGGGCACCCAGACCACACCGTCTTGCTGCACACGGCGTTCTGGGGACAATTCCACCAGGTCACCGTGCATCAGTACGCCTAAGACTGCACTCTGCAAACTGGGCGCAGCGCGGAAGTTGGCAGCCATGCCAGGGCTTTGGATGTGGACGATCGGGAGTACTGCCGGATCGCTAGACGGTGCTGCTACGGGTGTCGCTGTCGCCAACGGTAAAGGCTCTAAAGACGGTTTTGCAGAGGCTTCTGGCGGTTGTGTGGTAGCATCCTGCTGGGATGCTAGTGACGGGGTAGGCAGGGGCGAGATGAACGGTGTGGCAGTAGGACTGACTGCTGCTGTTGTGGCTGGTTGCTGCTGTTGCGAGAAGCCGAAGCCGAACATTAACAGGGGAATAGCCAGCAAGCCCAACGCGATCGGCAAGCCCCAACTCCGAGCGGCTGGCGGCTGGGGCGGTGGCACCGGATTGAGGGTGAAGTACTGTCCTTCACCGGGTACAGGTTTTGTCATGATGGGAGTTACTTCTGATTGGAAGGTTGGGAGTCCAGAGCCAGCGGTTTACTTTGGACGGTGAGCGCTGGCTTCTGTCGTTGAGGGGCTGGGGTCAGCCGTTGGTGTGTCGGCTCTTAAGAGCGCCCAGGCGAGCACCAGGAGCATGATTGATAGCAGCAAACGCGTCAGGCGTCCGCTGGGGGCTTTCCCAGGTTTTGCAGAGTGGTGAGAGACTGCTGTAGATTTTGCGTCTCCTGGCTTTGCGCTGTCGCCAGCATCGCGGTTCGTTCACGGTAGAGCCGCGCTTCCAGCTTGAATTCGGTGGCTTTCTCAGCGATCGCGGCTTTTGCCTGCTGGGTCTGTTGCAGCTTGTGTTCGCGCACTCGGATATCGCGTTGCATCTCTGCGGTCAGCACATCGGCAGTCTCAAGGAACTGAGCCGCGATCGCCAACGGATCATCAAACGCAATCACTTCACTTTGTCGGAGTGACTCCAGGCTGTAGGTCTGCGGCAGCTCTGGCTGAGAGAGGATAATTTGGTGATTGCCAACCTCGATGGTGACTGCCTGTTGTTCTGCCGACTCTAGCTCTACGGCTGGTGGTTCAGTCACCACATCAAACTCATGCAGCAGCCGATCACAGGCTTCAGGTGTCAGCCCATCGCCGGTATCGATACTCAACTCTTGGCAGCGACGATAAACGCTGGACTTAGGCAAGTCGTGGTCACGGCAAAACTTGGTCAGTGATGTCTTCATGCTTTCCCTCAAAGGCTTACTAGAACGGGGTGGAACAACTAGGAACGGCTAGGAACACGATTGCTTCGTTTCGTGCGTGTTTCAGTCCAGTTCCCATCACGTTCCACTTACTTCTCATCCAAAAGTAGCATATGGTTGTAAATATGCAACCATATGGTAAAGTTTGCTTGATCTAGGCAGAATGGGACTACCATCTAGGGGAAAATAGGGTATGAACAGCAGAGTGGCTAAGAAAGTCTTTGCAAGCGTGAGTGACCAGCTCGCTGAAAAGCTAGAGAAACGGTCAGAGATCGAAGGGCGATCGCTGTCGAATCTGATTAGCTATCTCCTTGAAAGGGAGATGGAAGACTGGCAGGTACCGCAAACGAAACAACAGGCTAAGTAAGGGCGATTTCCATGACACAGGTACTCTCAAAAACCAGTGACCCGCGCCTCGTGCAGCACGATCGCTCATGGGAACAGTTCAAGCACATTCAAAAGGGCTTTGAAGGTTCCCCAGGTGTCAGGCTGTTCTACTACGAAGGGACGATCGAAATTCTCATGCCAGGTCTCGACCACGAATTTTTCAAGTCAGTGATTGGGATGCTACTGGAGCTGTTTTTTTTAGCTAAGGAGATTGAGTTTGCCCCCACTGGCTCTGTGACCCAGGAGCGTGAAAATGTCGTCTCAGCTCAGGCGGACGAGTCGTATTGCATCGGACAACCGAAAACGCCGCCCGACCTCTCGATCGAAGTCATCTTTACCAGTGGCAGCGCCACGAAGCTGCAACGGTATCAAGCTCTAGGAGTACCTGAAGTCTGGTTTTGGGAAGATGGAGTGTTTAGCCTTTATCACCTGCGAGCGCACGGCTACGAGCGCCTTGAGCGCAGTGCCATACCAGCACTGGCTACCCTCGACTTCGCTCACCTCTCACGTTGCGTCTTGCTGGCTGAGACCTCCAGGCTGGAAGCGGCTAGAGCGTTTCGCCAAGGCCTTTAGGAGCGAGCGCTGTTCACCAACGGCAAGCAGCGGTCACGGAGTAGGGACGAGTAGCGTCCGACCAGCAACTGGTGCTAGAAGGCGTACCGACGGAGCCGCACCAGCAGTTTTGGAAAAACTGTGCCAAGGGACAGGATTTGCGGTTAGATCATTGATACTCACCACAGCAAAGCTCCCACAACAGCGCGAGCCGCAGGTGAACAACAAGTTTCCACGTTTGAAGCGAGAGGAGTGTCCGTCATGTTCTAGGCAAGGCTAGAAGCCAAAAACCCCCACTGCCGCGAAACAGAAGGGGTTAGAAGGCTTGTTATTCAATTGAAGGATAGGAGCAGGGACTCTAACTGATGCTTTAAGCGGGCAGGTTGTTAGGTCACCTAGCTTTGCTATGCCAATTTTAGTGGCAATTTGTCAAAAGGTGCAACCACTTTGACAAATTGCTCTAGTTTTTGCATGGCTTCCTATCTGCTGTTGTTCCAGCCATAGGGAGTAAACTTGTGCATCGAATTTTTTATCAAGACTGGGAGGGCTGCCCATGCGGTTAGCCCCCTCCCATGCCTTTCCCTCGGTTCAGGAAAGCAATGATCCCTTCCTCGCGCTCTGGACCCATCGCTATGACTACCTCTGGTCCGAGCATCCCCAGCCCGACGAGCGACCCGACTGGCAAACCGAGAGCCGTCATCCTTTGAGCGATCGCCTGCTGCAACAAGGGGCAGTGCTCTATGGTGTCCGCTTTAGTCCCACCACGCGCTATTGCGTCCTCAATGTGGACAAGGGCAGTACCTACCATCCCAACCGCGATCGCTTCGCCTGGCGACGGTTGATCGGAGCACTGGAAGTCTTGGGACTGGTGCAAGCCGTGGTCTGCACGTCCAGCTACAGCGGTGGTCTCCATCTCTACTTCCCTTTTGACACTGAGCAGAAGACATGGGCGATCGCCCTGGCGGTCTCCACCCTGCTGGAAAACAGCGGGTTCAAATTGGCTCCTGGTCAGCTGGAAGTCTTTCCGGGATTGGAACAGGATACATGTAAAAACCTGCAGGATAGGGTTAAAATGCTTAGCCTGTAAGGGTTACAGCTTTTAAGCCCTACGACATGCCACCAGAAACCTTGATTGGTACAGGGTTGGACTATTTCTGGCCCAAGTACTACCCCAAAACCAGTAGTACACGACCCTTTTTGGTGCCGTTTCAACGCTTGAAAGCCCCATTCTCTCGTAGCACTTCTGCCCGTGCCGCAATAGGGCAGACATTGTATCGCTTTCTGGTTGAGTTTACTGAAAGCACTGATGAGCAAGCCTTTGAAGGCTATCTTGCAGGTTTTTGCACGTATCCTGTCGCAATCCCGAGGACACAGTAGCGGGTGGTGGGACCGAAGCGGACACCGTAGAGCGACGTGCCTTGTTGCAGCAGGCGATCTGAAAGGGGATGACGGTTCTCGGTTTGCCAGTCGGGTCGCTCGTCGGGCTGGGGGTGCTCAGCCCAGAGGTAGTCATAGCGGTGGGGCCAGAGCGCGAGGAAGCGATCATCGCTTTCTTGGACAGATGGAAAGGTACGGGAGGGGGCTACCTGCATGAGTTGCCCTCCCAGTCTTCGTATTTTTTTAGACGCACAATTTCACTCCCTATGCCTGTTAACTACGGCAGATAGGAAGCTATGCTGATTTGTTTGATGGAGTTTGCTTAGGATGCTACAAGATGCTCACTCGAAAATGCTCAAAAACTACTTAACCAAAAATGCTGCTGTGTAAGTGTTTCAGCGACTTGTGATTGATAAGTGAGTTAAAAAAGTCAAAAACGAGTCAAATAGTGTTGCACCATTGACAAATTCCCACTAAAATTGGCATAGCAAAGCCGGATGGCTTAACTTTTGCTTTTCCAGGGCGGTTAGTTAGAGTCTCCAAATCCTATCTAAAACTGAATTAAAGTCTTTTGCCCCTTCTGTTTCCTCAGTTGGGGTTCTGACTTTTAAAGGGCTTGTTAGGTCATCCAGTTACCTCCTGTACTGTCCAAACGTGGAAACCTGTAAGTTCGTCTGCTGCTTGCACTACTGCCAGCAAAAAATTACTGTAGAAAGTAGCTTAAGCGATCTAAGCGCAGATCTCGAAAAATGCCGCAGTTTTTGAGCCTGGATCTTTGTAAAGAGTCCAAACATTCAGCGCCTCTCACGTCACGGGTACAGTTGCGGCTGCCAAAATCTGCTCCAAGCTCAGTTGCAACTCAGGAAAGACCAGCGACTCGATCACCTGCTGCCCCCGGAATTGCTTCACCTGATACTCACCAGTTGGGTTGAGTTGGTAGACCGAAAACGTGGGCTGTTTGGGAGAGCCAATATACCGCTTACCGCCTAAGCCCAAGTAGTCGCAAACCCAGTATTCGGCAATGCCTAACGCCTCATAGTCTTCTAGCTTCATGGCGTAGTCATCGCTCCAGTTGGTGCTAACGACTTCAACAATGACCTTGGCCGATTCCCCCCGCGTGATCGTAGATTCCTTTGCCCAGCGGGTATCGGCTGCGATCGTGGTGCTGTCCAGCACAATCAAATCGGGTTCGTACCCCGACTCACTGTATTTAACGATGCACTCCTTGGGAATGAAGTAAGGAAGTTGAAGCCTACGGATTTCAAAATTGACTTCAGCCACCAGAAAACCGGCGACTTGTGAGTGTTTGCCAATGGGTTTCGGCATCTCAATGATTTCCCCATCATGCAACTCGTAGTGGTGTTCTGAGTGCTCTGGATACCAGGCAATGAACTTATCAAATGTGACTTGCTTCGGTGTGGCTTGGATCATCGCGATCGCCCCTTACGTTGATTTGCCACTTTTGGGTTGGGGGATTTTCCCCTGGTCTTCAGCTTCCTCGATGACTTTTTGCAGCAGATACGCTGCCAAATTTGCCACAGGCCTAGCCTCTGACCCGGCCCAGGCTTCCAGCTTAAGATAAATCCCCTCTGGAAGCGTGACGTGGATTCGCTTGCTCACGGTTTCTTGTGTATCGATGTTGCTTCGATGATACATCTGAGTCTCCTAGAAGCCTTAAATAGAGCATTTATGGGCTTATATAAGCCTATATAAGCTACAATCAGCTACAATCAACATCACGCAGCTAACCTTTGTTCAGGATATGCGGCTTAGCCTCTTGCCACTAAGGGCAAGGCAATCAGGAACTCGGCTCCTTCACCGGGTGCAGAAAGACAGGACAAATTGCCCCCGTGCTTTTCGACCACAACCTGATAGCTAATCGAGAGACCCAAACCAGTGCCTTTCCCAACAGGCTTAGTGGTGAAGAAGGGCTCAAAGAGCCGCTGCCGGACTGGCTCTATCATGCCTGAACCATTATCCGTAATGCGAATGTGAATCTCGTGAGACGGAGACGGTTCTGTTTTTGAGTGATCAACCACTACTACGGTCTGAATGGTTATAGTGGCAGGCTTCTGCCGCTGCTCCTCCGGCGATCGCCGACGGTTGTATTCATCTAGCGCATCAATTGCATTACTCAAGATGTTCATGAACACTTGGTTCAACTGTCCGGCGTAACACTCCACCATCGGCAGGTCGCCATAGTCTTTCAGCACCTGAATTTCCGAATGTCCTGCCGTTGCTTTAAGCCGACTCTGCAAAATCATTAATGTACTGTCAATGCCGTCATGAATGTTCACCGCCTTGATTTCTGCCTCATCCATGCGCGAAAAGTTTCGCAGGGCCAGAACGATCGTTTGGATACGCTCGACTCCAACTTTCATCGACGTTAAGAGTTTGGGCAAATCTGCTTGGAGAAAGTCAAGGTCGATCGCCTCTGCCTCGGTTTGGATTGCGGCGGCTGGCTGAGGGTAATGTTGCTGATAGAGCTGTAGCAGATTGAGCAGATCGGAAGTGTATTCGCTTGCGTGATTCAGGTTGCCAGAAATGAAGTTGACCGGATTATTAATTTCGTGAGCGACTCCCGCCACTAGCTGCCCTAAACTTGACATTTTTTCAGTCTGCACCAGTTTTGCCTGTGTGTGCTGTAGCTCTTGGAACGCTTGAGCGAGTTGCTGTGCCTTTTGCTGTAACGCTTCTTCTGCTTGTTTGCGTTCCGTGATTATCGTCGCCGTAAGCACCAACCGCTGAATACTACCCCTCTCGTCTTTGATTGGGTTGACCGTCGTTAACCACCAGATATCTTGCTTCTGAAACGGCAAATGTTCTTCATAACGAACGCTCGTGCCAGCACTGACACACTGCTGATAATGCTGGCGCACTGTTGCCCCATAGGTTTCACCAAAGAGTTCCTCCGGCGTTTTGCCCGCGATCGCGGCACTGGGAATGTCGGCCAGTTTTTCGGCTGTCGGGTTCCAGGCGACATAATGGAACTCGCTAGCTGCCAACACATCAATGATGGCAATGATGTGTTCGACCCCTTCATAAACAGTGCGAAAAAACTGTTCTTGTTCTCGTAATTGCACTTCTGCTTGTTTACGGTTGGCGAGGTCATTCAGAATGGCAACGTATTGTCTTACCGCAGGTGCAAAGTGGCTTTTGATCGCTTGAGCAAGCTTAAGGTCTGTGTCTGTCCAACCTTGTGCCTGCTTAGTCTTATGCTCCCGCCATAGGTCAAACGATTGACGCGGCAGCCGCTGGCGCTCGTCTGAGTCAAATTCTCCAGCCCACAATCTTTCGGTATCGATTTCGTCACGGAAAAGCGTCAAATAACCAACCGTTTGTTGCCCCTGTTGCAGCGGTAGGATGAGCAAACTGCGGATTTGCGTGTTTTGAAAGGCTTTGACAAGAGCAAGGCACCGAGGGTCTTGATAAAGGTCTGCGATCGCGACACCCTCTGAGTGATGATGAAGTTGCCACAGAGACCCCTGTTCTAGTGGTTTGTCATCAACGCGAGAAGCGCCAGTGGGTTGGTCACCCCAGGTGTAAAGTTTACCCGCTGGATCGGCATGGGTTGGTAGGAGAAAGAGCCTCCCTCCCGATCCGCCAACGGCTTCAACCGCTGCTTCTAGCGCTGCCCCAAAGGGATTAGTACTGGCATAGAGTAAGGTGGCGATACGGTTAGCCGTGCTTTCTTGCTGCGCCTGTAGCTGAACCTGACTGAGCAAGTTGGCTTGAGCGATCGCGGTTGCGACTTGATCGACAACCAGTTGGAGAAAATGCAGGTCTGCTTCAGAAACGGAACGCGGTTTAGAGTGGTGAGCAACGAGCAAGCCCCATAGCTGCTCCTGTTGTAGAATTGGGACGACAACAGACGCTTGTACACCCATCGCTTTCAAATACTCGCGATGGCATACATCCACTGGACGATAGGATAGGCTGCCAAGGCCGCTGTCACTCCCTTCAAACGCCTTTGAGGTACTCCAACCAATTTGCTGAGCAGACAGATCAACAATGGAGCGTTGCCGTGCCTTCAAGAACAGTGCGCGGGCTTCTGATGGAATATCATCAGCAGGGAAGTGTAGCCCCTTTAAAGAGGGTAACTGCTGGTGCTGTATGGCTTCTGCAAGCACTTCTCCATGCTCATCTGGATGAAACCGATACACCATCACGCGATCGACCTCTAGAAAACGACGCACTTCTACCACCGTTGCCTGTAGAATTTCCTGTAGCTGAAGGGATTGACGGATAGAGGTGGTAATGTGGTGCAACTGATTAGCTTGTGGCGATCGAGGTGGCAGTTTCGACACGCGGTTTGAAAAGACCATAATGAAAACACTCAGCCCATAATTCCTTGCTTAGTGTGGACACAAGGCACCGTCTTTTAACCTTATGTAAAGGTGCAAATCTCTGAGTAGGAACCTACGGACGCAACCGTTGCGTCAGCTCATCCCGAAGCCCTCTTACTGCTTCGACATACTAACGACAGCTAGAACATTTTGCACCCGTGAACTATTTTTTGATGCCGTCAGGCTGTACACACCCAGGAGACTTGACTGCGTGACCCATCAAGTCGGCATTTTCAGGCAGCCTCACCAAGCATTGACCATTGGCATCATCCTCGCTGTGACGATGGTCGCGTTTGAGGGGTTGGCTGTGACAACTGTGGCTCCTAATCTCGCTCAAGACTTGCACGGCATTGATCTCTTTGGTTGGGTGTTTAGTGCCTACTTACTGGCTCAACTGACCGGGACAGTGCTTGCCAGTCACCAGATTAATCAGCGTGGTCCGGCTTTACCCTTCATTGCTGGCTTGGTGTTGTTCGGGCTGGGACTGGTCATTACTGCCTTTGCGCCCAATATGCCGATCGCCCTCGTTGGTCGTGCGCTGCAAGGGTTTGGCGCTGGCGTTTTCGTGACCTGCATTTACTCCAGCATCTTCCTGTGTTACGAGGATGCACTGCGGGTCCAAATCTTAGCTGTTTTCTCCGCTTCGTATGTTATTCCAGCCCTGATTGGACCTTATATCGCTGGTGTGCTGGCGGTTCGCTTTACCTGGCGCTTGGTTTTTTGGGGGCTGCTCCCATTCCTCTTGCTGGCAACTGTTCTAACTCTGCCAACGTTTCTTCGCATCAAGTCTGGTGACCAACCAAACTCGGATGAGTCCAATCGCTTTGGGGTTGCCATCCAGCTTGCGATCGGCACTGGCTTGTTATTGACTGGTCTTGGTCAGTTACCGCAAATGATGGGCGTCTGGGTTGCTTTGGCAGGCTTATTGTTTGTCGTGCCGCCACTGCGAAAACTTTTGCCTGCTGGTACGTTTGTCGCGTATCCTGGTTTGCCCGCAGTGGTAGCTTCACGAGGGCTTTTTGTCGCCAGTTACTTTGGCCTTCAAACCTTTCTGGTATTTGCCCTCACAACACTGAAGGAACGCGCCCCTGACACCGCAGGCTTGGTTGTAGCCGTAGGTACACTCAGTTGGTCAACGGCTGCTTGGCTACAAGCACGCCTAGATCGTCATGATGGTGGCGATGGTCGTCGGTTGCGGGTACAGGTTGGCATCGTCTTCATGCTTGTGGGAGCAGGGCTAGCACCACTAGTGATCTGGATCCCCAACGGGGATTTGGGGATGGCGGTTTGTAGCTGTATCCTACTTGGTTTTGGCATTGGGTTAGCGCATCCAACGAGTGGCGCGATCGCCTTCAATTGTGCAACCAAGAGAAGCGAAGGCGCAATTTCTGCGGATCTTCAAATTGCCGATACCTTTACCCCAGCGATCAGCATTGGTCTGGGTGGTGCGCTGCTGGCGATGAGCCGCACGTCTGGCTGGGCGCTGTCGCTTGGAGTTACTGCTGCCTTTGCCGTGCAACTTTTGCTGATCATCGTAAGCTTGCTTGCAGCCTCTCGTCTGCCACAGCGGCGGAAAGCTTAGAACGCAATGGTAAGGTTTAAGCCAAAAGTGGAAAACTCACCACAAACGTGGTCTGATTAGCGGTACTGGCAACAGCAATGGTTGCTCCTAAGCGGTCTACCAGTTTCTGTACCAGCGCCAAGCCTAAACCAGTACCGCCATGCCTCCACGGATCATTGTTTGGGATGCGATAGAATTTGTCAAAAATGCGAGGCAGTTCTTTAGGTGGAATTTCGATGCCAGAATTAGCGACGCTGATTTGTAGCGAATCAGGCTCTAATTGAGCGGTAACCGTAATTTTTTCTCCGGCACGGGTGTATTTACAAGCATTCGTGAGTAGCTCACTCAACACCCTGGTCAGCATTGGTACGTCCGTTGTTAGGAGTGGTAACGCTGATGAAAGCGTAAGCGTAAGCTGCTGCTGCTGCTGCTGCGCTTTCTCTGCAAATGGTTCAACGAGGTGGGGAAGCAAAAGCTTCAAATCAACTGGCGTAAGCCGTAGCGCTTCAACTTCCGCATCCAGCCGTGCCAGATCAAGCAAATCGTTAATCAGGCTGAGTTCTCGTTGGCACTCTTCCTGCAAAATCCCAAAGTACTGCTTTGCACTTGGCTCTTGCTCAAAGAGACCGACCTTTGCCATCACAAGCTCAAGCATCTGAGTAGCCATTTTGATGTTAGCCATCGGAGACCGCAGTTCATGCGAAACCGTACTCAAGAAATCGTCTTTGAGACGATTCAGTCGATCCAGTTCACTAATTTGCGTCTGAGCAGATTGGTAGAGCCGTGCTTGCCGAATCGCGATCGCTGTTTGGTTTGTGACTTGCTGAATTAGTCTAATTTCTAACTCGTTAAAGAGGTCGTGCATCGGCTTTGATAACCACATATCACCAAGAACGCCCTGATCATCCACAATCGGGCAGGATAGGATGGCGATCGGCTCTTTTAGCGGTCGTGCCTGATTTAGCACAAGCGGGCAGAATTGAAAGCAAAGCCCCTGCAGGAGCTGAGTATGAAGCGCAGGGTCGTAGCTTTCTGCCATCTGCACGACTTCTCCTTGTGCCGATGGAATCGAGCCGTCCGTATAGTCATAGCAAATAGTAGACGTTGTCCGTGCCTCGTTATAGATGGCAATATCACAGCAAATGACCTGGAGTGCCACTGCCAAAGCTTGCACCACAGTCTGCAAAATCAAGCGCTCATCAAGACTATCCCGGACGCGATCGGTAATCTGCTTTAGCGTTGACTCAAAGTGCAAAGCCTGCTGGAGCTGAGCGGTATGGTTCTGCACCTGTTGCTTGACTTCCATCTGCTTATACTGAGTGATGTCATAGCAGAAACCGACATAACCGCTGAAAGACCCATCAAGATCACTTAGCGGTTTGCCTGTGTTCGTCACCCAGCAATAAGTCCCATCATGATGCCGTAAGCGGTGCTCGATCGTAAAAGGTTGACGCAGAGCAAAGGCTTGCCAGTAGACACTCAAGCACCGATCGCGGTCGTCAGGATGAAGGTCGCTTAGCCAAGCGGTTCTCAGTGCTTGTTGCAAAGTCTGCCCTGTAAATGACAGCCAGGCTTGATTCACGTATTGCAGCTGATGATCTGACCCAGAGAACCAGACTGGTACTGGCAATGATGTCAGCACCGTCAAGGGTGGCTGGTGTAGCGCTGCTGAGACTGGTGCTTCAGTTGATGCTACCTCTCGCTCCAGTATCAACTGAACAGACTTTCCAGTCAGCGGATCGTTGATACAGCGGATCTCTAAGCCTTGCAAACGTTCGCTATTGAGTTGGCTGAGGCTTCCAATTTTGCCTTCAACCAGCATGGCTTCTTGTCCTGCTTCGAGCTTAATCCTGGAGAAGTGGCATTGCACAAAAGTGATGTGCCCCTCTTGGTAAAAAAGCCATGCCTCAACAACAGGCTTGCCTTGATGAAGTTGTTGCCAGTAGGTTTGCCATTGTTCTCGAAGCGCTTCTGAGAGTGAACCAAATTCACGCTGCAAAAGTTCTGCTAAGCTGGCAGCCTGCCACAATGACACCGCTGCTCGATTAGCCCACAAAAGCTGTAAGCGATGACGATCAAAGATCCAGAGAGGTGTTGTCAGAAGGTTCAGTGTCGCGAACGTAGCAGGAGTAAAGACGACGCTATTCACCTCGGACATACAAGTAAAAACTGAGTTGGATAATCAAAAAACAGCACTGAAATGTCTTAGCATCCTAATCCTACAGTGCCCTAAATCAACTACAAGTTACCTTTTTGACTCTTTTCTCAGCTCAAAAGAATGCCACTGATACTCTAAAGTTAGACCATAACGTGAGTCACTAGAGACAACCATGACCATGACCATCAACGTGTTGAGAGACTTCAACTAAGAGCTACCGACGGTTAGTGGTAATGACTAAAGAGCATCTGTTGACAAGAAGAGTAGTGCTTCGCTGAATCAAGCAGGCATACCTCTCACGCTAATGTTTAATGTCAATGCACTAGGCAAGCTCAGCCATTTAGACCAGAGCATTGGCGATCGTCTCAGGGGCCATTTCAAAAGTCCTACTGCCTGTAGCCAAACGTGAACAGTCCTTCTCAATCCCTTTTTTTAAGGAATAACTTTGAACCATTCTCCCTTCAGAAAGAGGGGAAAGCTGAGGGCTGAACGCTACAGGCTTTACTTTCTCAACCACCTTCTCAATCGTGTTCTGCTTCTCAGTTGCGTCCGGTTGTTCATACCAATCTGCCCACATCTTTAAGAGTCCTGCAGGATGTTCACCTGTTGATCCTGCCTTTTCAAAATCGTAAGCATCGATAAACCGTTGCAGAATGGACACGAGGCTGGCATCAAGACCTTTCGCTTCGCTTAAAGAGTGTCTTGCCGCAACAAGACTAGCGCGAGCATAGGCTAGCTCAGTCAGCAGGCGTCTTGCGGTTGGTGGAGATGTTTCGTGCTCCGCGATCGCGAAGAGAATGCGTACAGCACTATGTGCCACTTCGGGATCCGAGTTTAGAAAACCAGCCGTAAGCCCAGGCTCTTCTTTGTCCAAGAATGTCACGTAGGGCGAAACTTCTTTTGAGGGCACTTCTCCACACGAATTCCACACCAGAGCTGCTCTTTTCTGAGCATTGTACTCATGACTAAAGGTGGGCAAAAAGAGTTTCCTACTAGTCCAGAAATCACCAGCAGGTCCATTCTTACAAAGGAAGCCGATGAGGCTCTCCTGAATCGAATGAACGGCTTCTTCAACATTCATGCCTTTTAGTACAGTTCGTCGGTAGAACCAGGGCGCAATCCGTTGAAAGAGGCCATAGTCTGAATCCATCGGGAACTTCGTCATATCAGAAGGAGCGAGATAAATCAAATAATTCGGGTCAGCAGAATTCAGCTGAGTATATTTATTTGGAATCCGTTGAATGGTACGCAAATCATTACCAAACCGATCATCAACCGCGGCTGAAACAATATGCTCTAAGTCATGCCACTCAGGAATGGGATAGGGCACGAAGTAGTTAATTAAAGGCTGATTATAATCACCTTCTCTAACGGCTTGTCTACCTCCAGGTTGAGTAATTACGGCATGTCTAGCAATACGATGGGTGGATAAAACGTCTGGCTTGCATGACTGAATAAACATGATAGTACCGACATTCAGCAAAGCAATGCCAAGCTGGTTTTGTTGCAGTAAGGACCAGAGATATTGCAACTCTCTAGGATAAGTACTGGCAAGACTGCTTAATCTTTGAGCATCCGCTTTTGAGCAGAAGCGTCTGCCGTTAAAATCGATCAGCGAGGCTGCTGTCTTAAGGAGAGCTTCTGCTGTACTAAGCGCGATCGACGGTCGAGCCTGTAAACCTTTAGGCCCGGAGCCAAAGAGGTCAAGTGCAGACAATTGAAATTGCTCACGCAGAAAAATAATTATGTTTTCGCGGACTGTATTCTTAATTCCACAGGCAATCTGGTCAATTCTTTCTGGTGCACCCATTAGTGACGATGTTTTGATGTCGGCAGGTATGTAAGCATTAGTCATTGAGACACCTCAGAAAGTGCGCCATTGGTCTAGAGTCAAACGATCAATGATGAAAATTCTTTGACTCAGATGATCGTGCGTGCAAAAGCAAGGAAACATCCACAGCTTTTAGTCTGTCAAGGTGGAATTTCTAGAACCGTCCATAATCTTCTTAGAGCTAGGTTACAAGTCCTTAGAAAACCACAGCTTCTTTGGCTATCCGGGCAGTTTTATGAGGAAGGTAAGCCACGGTTAAGTAAAATAGTTGACGACTTTAGGAGATTAGCTTTGGCACTACACGTTACGTCTTCTACAGACGCAAAGAGACTAACACAGATTTCGCCATTTACGTCACTTAGCTCTTGTGAAATGTTAATCCCATAGATCGCTTTAGGGGTGCTGTGAACGACTTTTCTTTAAATGTTCGCGTTGGCACGCTTTCAGGTGTCAAGCTCAATCTCCGGAACAGAGGAAATAAACTGTGAAGTCTGTCATTAGCTTTCAGAGAGAGAGTAGCTAGACGGCTGGAAACTGCCTCAACGGAGTACGGCAATAGTGCTCGGCGGGAGCGTGACTAAAAGCGCCTCCGATGCTGAGGTTATGGGAGTAGCGGTTGTTAGTGCGAACCTTGTTTTGCCGTAGTTGGTCAGACAACCCCATCTGCACGCGGAACATAGCATTTTAGGAGGTAGTAGTATGGCAAAGTGTGACTATTGTGGCACCACGATTTTGTTCGGTGGCGTTCGTGCTGATCGATATAGATTCTGTAACCAAACCTGCCAACGCAAGGGTTACTCACTCGCGGCGATCGATCAGATCCCAGAGGATTATTTAAGAGAGCAGGTAAGAGCACTACATCAAGGCGCTTGCCCTCGTTGTCAGGGTTCCGGTCCGGTTGATGTGCACACCTCGCACCGTATCTGGTCCGCACTGGTGCTGACGACTTGGAGTAGTAGACCACATATTTGTTGCCGTCGGTGTGGACGCCTTGAGCAAGTGAAAGACGGCTTGCTGGCACTGTCGCTGGGCTGGTGGGGCTTCCCGTGGGGCTTGCTTGTGACACCGATTCAAATTGTGAGGAACTTGGTGGGGCTATGCGGTGGACCGAGTGATGCCAAGCCCTCGGACGAACTCTACCGATTGGTGCAGATCAACATCGGAGCGAGGCTTCTACAGTCTCGTCAGTAAGTAGCATCAGTGGCTCGAGAAAACCATTTAATCGCTAGTCGCAGTTAGTTTGTCGAGTTCATCTAGCAGTTTTATAATTCGACCGCGCTTTTTGCGATCGCCCCAGGTTTCAAGTTTCTGTAGGCGCTTACTGATATCACCCAAGCGCTCGGCAACCATCTTCTCTGGTGTTACTTCTGACTCAGGTTTTAACGCTTTGATTCTTACTTTAATTTCGGTTAACGACAAGTTCTCAGCAATTGCCTGACTGAGCAACATCGAATGTTGCTCCCTATCTTTGACGCGGGCGATCGCTCTGGCTTTCGTGAACTCTATTTTCCCTTCACGCAACGCTTGCAAGATTCCTGATGGCAGATTAAGCAGCGGCAAACGGCTTGTACGAAAGGATTCAGCCGTAAAGCGACTAATACCAGCTAGCACTGATTCGATCGTTTGAAGTTGGAGGAAAACGTTTTCCTCCAAAGCTTGACCTCGATTTTTAGCGTGATTCGCTCGATGGAGAACAGAGGTAACATCCTCCGTACTGCGTCTAAGCTCGATCGCTAGCAGCTCAAGAATGCCCTCGGTTTCCTCAACAGGATTCAAGGCCTCTCGCTGGAGGTTCTCGATTAGAGCAACCTGAAGAGCTTGGCGATCATCAAAATCTCGAATGACTACAGGGATCTCCTGCAACCCAATCTTCTGAGCCGCTTGATAGCGTCTTTCGCCTGCAACCAGCTCATAGCCACTTCCAAATGGACGCACTAACAGTGGTTCCAGAATGCCGTGCTCTTTAACCGACCTGACTAACTGAGCCTGTTTCTCAGGATCAAAATAGCGACGAGGTTGATGCTTCGGTAACTGAATTTGTTGAATTGGTACCGTTTGAGGAGCCTGTACACTCTCAGGATCAGCAATGAATTTTTGGGCGATCAACGCAGATAGCCCTTGTGCAAGTGACTGCCTTGGTTTAACCATTCAGACCTTCCAAAACCTTCTTAAATAATTGCTCAAGTTCCCGTCTGGCGATTCCCGCTGTAGAACCAGAGAGATCAAAAACCGTTGCATTTTGCCCATAGCAGTCAGCGATAATTTGTCGCTGGTGAATCACTGTGTCTAAAACCAACACATCTGGCATGAGCCGCAAGACCTCGATCGCCTCATCCTTCAATTTTGTTCCTTTCACTGCCCGATTAACAAACATCACAGCTTTAGGTTGACCCCGTCGAATTCTTTGAGCCTGGTGCACTAAACGCACAGTATCAGAAGCGCTTTCTAGGTCAACCCCGGTGGGCTGGCAAGGAATCAGCGCTAGATCAGCCGCTAAAATAACAGCTCTCGTTGTTTCAGAAAGAGCTGCGGGCCCATCAATCACTACCCAATCGCAAGACTCCCCTAACTAAATCGGGTAAGCCCCCGGCTTTGCCGGGGAGACTCTCAAACGTTTGAC
>NZ_JCACKR010000142.1:0-23316 GCF_059505485.1 Stenomitos rutilans | reverse complement strand
TTGGAGGAAGGGTTGCAACGCACCATCAACTGGTACCGTCAGCACGCAAGTTAGACGAAGTCTACGTTAATACTCGAACCACGCAAAGTGCTTGAACCACGCAACTGTAAAATCACGAACTTTTAGCAGATTATGAACCCTAAATCGGCCACAATTGAAAATCAGACTCTCGATTTGATTTGGGCACATTTTAAGGCACTCCGTCCTCGGCAGTGGACCAAAAATTTTATTGTGTTTGCTGCACCCTTATTTGCGTTTGCGTTCAGTTTGAGTACTTTACTGGGCAGCCTACTAGCATTTACGCTTTTCTGTTTTACCTCTAGCAGCTTTTACTTATTAAATGACATCTTTGATGTGGAGTCAGACCGTCGTCATCCTGTTAAGTGTAAGCGTCCAATCGCTGCTGGCTTAGTAGCTGTTCCAACAGCGATCGTGATGTCAGTGATTCTACTAACAACAGCACTCGTTCTGGGTTGGTGGCGAGCTCCTGGCTTGGGATTAGCAATTCTCAGTTATGCCCTTTTACAAGTTGTTTATAATCTCCGCTTGAAACGCACAGTCATTTTAGATGTGGTTGCTATTTCAATCGGCTTCATTCTGCGAGCTTGTGGTGGAGCTGCGGCCACTGACATTACTTTGTCTCCTTGGTTCTTGCTTTGTACTGCAATGTTAGCTCTGTTTTTAGGAATTGAGAAACGCAAAGCGGAACTCAGGCTTTCAGAAACTAAAGGGAAAAAATCCAGGGCAGTTCTACAACGCTATTCTCTCCCATTGTTAAGTCGTATGGAAAGCGTAGTAACGAATGGAACCATTCTTACTTATGCGTTGTGGAGTTCTGGCCCCATTGTTCGCGGAGCCTCCACTCCCTGGATGATGTTGACCTTACCTTTTGTGCTATATGGAATCTTCCGCTATCAGTTGTTGAGTGATCCAGAAGAGATTGCGCGTCGAAACGCCGGAGCCGAGGAAGGTGGCCAGACAGAGCGTCCAGAAGAAGTTTTGCTAAGTGATAAGCCGCTATTACTGACTGTGCTGATTTGGATAGCAACAACCTTTGGTGTTCTACTTGCAAAAAACCAGGAACTATTGACCTGAATGTGTATGCCTAGATTGAATGACAGGTCACTCAATTTACCAAAAAGCCAATGCTAAATCTTTTGACTATCGTCTTCAAGAGGTTAACAACCCTGAATTTTCAATGCGCTTTAAGGCGACAGCCAACATCAAAGTATAAATCTCCAAAATCGAGCAGTATTCCTACAAACGTAGATATCCTGGCATCAATCGACATCCATCAGCTAAAGTTAGCTGGAATTCGAGGAGTTATTCTTGATCTCGATAACACAATTGTTTCAGAAGACGATCGCTACTTATCGCCCTATTCAGAAGCCTGGATCAGACAAGCAAAAGAGATGGGAATTAAGTTTTTCTTTTTGTCAAACGGCAAGCGACGTTACAGAGTTGAGTATTGGTCGAGCTATTTAGATATACCAGCAACTAGCCCTGCGAAGAAACCCTTCCCCAACGCTTTTTGCAAAGCAATGAGGTATATGAAACTGACACCGAAGGAAGTTGTAATAGTTGGTGATAGTCGCCATACAGATATTTTGGGGGCATGGTTGGTCTGTTGTTCGAGTATTCAAGTGGCATCTCTCCCACACCCTCCCCGTTGGTGGGAGAGAGTGCTAGGAAAATATGTGCAAATCCCCTACCCTTTAAATCAGAAGTTATGGGATTTTCAATCGTCAAATTATTACCATAGCAATTACTGAGTATTCCTATGTCAGCATACTTTTTCTCAACCTTACTCATTTTGGTCACCGTAGGATTGAATACATTGGCGCAAGCTCTTCTTAAGCTTGGATCAGGGCAAAGTTTACTTAACCTCTATTTGTTTGGAGGTATACTTATTTATGGATTAAGTACAGTTATATATGTTTTAGTTTTAGGTAAGCTTAATTTATCGCTTGCCTACCCTGTAGTGATTGGATTAACTGTTCTTTTTACTACAATTACTGGTTCGCTTCTGTTAGGAGAAAAGGTGGAATCTGTACAATGGTTAGGAGTGGGACTAATGCTCAGTGGCATTTCAGCAATAGCTTTTGGAAAGATTATCTGACGGACTAAACATGATGAAAATCTTGAGTTGTATTAGGGAGATTTTAGGTTGGGCAGATGTGACTTCATGAAAATTTTTATGATCCTGCTGTTTCCCAATGAAAGTATTGAAGTAATTCTTTGATAAATTGCTCAAGCTGTTCCTACAACTATTTGCGCTTCAGTTAATTAGAGAAGATTTTTACTAGATTCGGATAGTGAACGTGTTTTTGTTTTGACTTCTAAGATGACCCTCATGAACAATTTACAGCTTAATGTTTCAAGATTTAAAGTGGCTCTTCCAGTATTAGTTATCCTTTGTATCAGTGTCACTTCATTAGTTTTCAGTATTTTTGAGTCAAAACTCAACCAAGACAGTCATCATTGGGGTTTAATGTACTCGATGGCAGTCGATATTCTTGGTGGTTTGCGCCCTTATCTGCAAAGCTTGAATCCTTATGGGATTTTGGCTTCACCTATAAATATCCTTGGGCTTAAGATTTTTGGTAATCATATAGTTTCTCTAGGAATAATCTATGGAATACTTTATTCAACAAGCTTTATAATAATCTATTTTTTGTTGCTGAAATTTCTTGATAAATGGTTATCTGTATTCTCAGTATTATTAATTTTTCTGATTCATGGACATATTATAGCTCCGTGGCCTAATTATGCTTATTACGCTTTTCTGCTACTTTCACTGCTGTTATTTACTTATTCGAAGAAACCGTTCATTCTCTTTCTGTCTGGGCTACTAATGGCATGTAGCGTACTCGCTCGAAGTACAAGTTTTATTGCCGCTTTACCGCCTGTATTTATCTATTTTCTTATTCTCTATATAGGCGGAAAAAAGTTTGTTGCAAGAAAAGATATTATATTCTTTACCACCGGATTGGTATTGCCTTTATTTGTTTTCTTGTTCTATTTAATTAGCACCTCCTCGTTTCAGAGTTGGTCTTTTCAAACTTTTCAACTTTTTTCTGTTCGCTTCTTTTCCATAGAGCTTAAAAGTCAGGATACTTCATTCGTCAAGTACCCAATCTTCTTTTTTGTCTTAATTAAGAACATAGTGAGGGGGCTAATTTTTGGTGATCTGAGAATGAAGTTATATTCATTTGCCTTTTTCAATAACCTAGTGATTACTTGGGTAGTGCTAGCCAGGCTTAAAAAAGGAAAATTCGGTTCTGAAGATTCATCTCTACTCCTTTTCTGTTTGATTTCCAGCTTTGGCTACCTAACTGCATTGCATGATTACCAAATATTTAGAGTTCAGTCATCTGCTGCTTTAGGTATAGGAGTTTTGATTTATTCTCTCAATCAGTTGTCTGGTCTAGCATCTACTCGTAGGACTAGAGTTTTAGCGTTCATTATTCCTTGTTCTTTTTTGGTTGCTAGTTTGTCTTCCAATTTTCAATTTGTTCCACAGTCATCATACTTTGAACCTTGGAATTTGAATTCGATATTATCAGGTACTTTGAGAGAACCTCAAAATGTAGAAATACTTGAAGGGAAGCTCTTTGAGGAAGAGAGGGCAAATTATTATGAGGAAATTTCACACAGCCTTGATGAATATTCGAATCAGTTGAAGTTTGTAGTTAACCTTACTGAGAATTCGTTCATTCCTTTTATATCTAGCGAATACAAAAGAGTCCAAGTAGCTCCTTTTTTTGCTCTCTCAACAGCGGAGTCTTTTAGAGAATCAGAGAAGGCTCGATATGAGCCAATCCTAAAGAATGGACAAGCTATTTTGTTCGGATATGAGGGATATAAATTTGAGCAATTTTACAGTGGAAATACCCCAGGATCAACGACTGAGATTCCTGAAAATTACAAAGTTGTTAAATCAATAGAAAACCCTGGTGGTAACGGAAAACTTGTTGTAGCAGTTCCGAAAAATTAATACGGCAGGAAATCTGTTTCTTTTGGAAATAAGTTTTAGGTCTGTTGCTTCAGAATTGAGAAATATAGCTTTTACTAGTGATACGCTCGAATTCACTTTCTTCGGACTGTAGTGTATTAGCGCTGCCGAATCGGTTATCAAACGATTCATTTGGTATTAGAGAGTAAGGTTGCTCTACTTGACTAATACGTTTTCTTCATAGGGATAGGACGTTAAATTCTATGAGATCAATTTCTATGGCAAACTCTATAGAAACAAAAACTTCGACATCAGCAACTATGCGAAGAGCAACTTTAATTGGTCGGTTGGCTTTATATAGCCTGACTGTTTTTATGATTAGTTGTCTTTTTGTGTTGGTAGTTTCTTGCCTTTGGCTCCTCTTTCCATTAAGTGAGCCGCTCTGGTTATTGAGGCTTCATCGTCTTTTGGTGGCAGTTACGCTTAGTTCTGGTTTTGCCTTTTTTATCGTGCTCTTCATCATTCATCGATTATTCATCCCACGTCAAGATTTCTCTTTTCGGCCTCTTACTAATGCCAAGGTTCATGTTGGCTTAACTGCTTATAACGACGAGCTTTGCATTGGAGATGCAGTTCAAGCGTTCAAAAGTTGTCCTTATGTAGATAAAGTTATCGTTGTTGAAAACAACTCTAAAGATAATACTTATCAAATTGCTCTCGAAAGCGGGGCTGATCGAGTTGTAACCGAACAGATACCAGGGTATGGTTCTTGCTGCATGAGAGCTTTGGAAGAGAGCGCTATCGGTTTAGGTGACGATGACGTGATTGTACTCTGTGAAGGTGACATGACTTTTAGTGCCGATGATGTGAAAAAGTTTTTAGCCTATCTAGATAACTGTGATCTAGTATTGGGAACCCGGGCAACGCAAGAACTTAGGGCTGCTAAGACTCAAATGGACTGGCTGATAAATCCAGCGAATCAAATCGTTGCCAAAATGATACAAGTACGCTTTTGGGGGGTGCGCCTTACTGATGTTGGCTGCACCTATAGAGCAATGCGCGTTGGCTCCTACCATTGTCTAAAAAAGCACCTGTGGGTTCGTGGCAATCATTTCTCTCCCCATATGTATATCGAACTACTAAAACTTCGAATGCGGCTAATTGAAATTCCTGTAGTATTTCAAATACGTGCAGGTGAGTCAAAAGGCGTCGGTTCTAATAAGATCAAAGCTGCACGCGTAGCAATTCGCATGCTGGGGTTACTATATAACACATAGGTGAAAGCGTTCTAAAAGCTAGTAGTCTTTTAGAGTAGATTGGAGAGGTAACTCAAATCTACAAAAATTATTTCTTAAAGTTTTAAGTTGCCTGGACACATTCGGTTTAGAGATAACTGAAGCAAAGCTACGGTTTTAGGTCTATCGTTGTTGTGATGAAGTGACTGACTGGAAATGCTTTGTGGCTCAATATTTCTATCAGCAGCTAACACCGAAAACGCTTAGACTTGAGCGAAATTTCCATCGTCAGTTTGACTAAAAATGGTGTAAGACTCAGAATGCGCAAGCTTTATCAACTGCTCTGGAGCAGCAGTTAAGATCACGAAAATGTTAATGGACTAAGCAACTCATTGACACTAGCTCTATCAAACACTTCTGCTTAATAGTTAGCCATATCAGAAGAATTTGTGGTGCACATGGCGGAAATCCAGAGGAATTAGGTGAGCTTGCTCAAAACGAATCGAAACTTAGAGGCTAATAGTATTCGTCGTTCTTCCAGTCGATCTTGATATATGCGCATTGTTTAGTTAGCATTATGAAACCTAGATTAATTTTGACATGGATTGTTTCGTATTATCAAAAAGCTCGGTTGGGTTTTGTTGGTGATGCTTCAAATATAAGCTTATTGGCAGATATACGCGGAGATAAGAAGAATATTTTTTTGGGTAACTATACTACTGTATGTAAATATGCAACGTTGGAAGCTGATATTTCTAAGACTGATCAGTCAAAAATTTTCATTGGTGATAACACCCTGATTAGCTCATTTGCGATTCTCCGCACCTATGGTGGCATCATTAAGATTGGCGATTCGTGTTTTGTCAATTCTTTTTCGGTTCTTTATGGACATGGGGATTTGATAATTGGGAATGGAGTTTTAATTGGGCCTCAAGTAACGCTTATTCCAGCAAATTATGGCTTTAAAGATCGAGACACTCCTTTTCGACAGCAGGTTGCCAGTATGAAGGGCATTACAATCGAGGATAACGTCTGGATTGGGGCCGGGGTAACTATTTTAGACGGTTGCACAGTTGGTAAGGGAGCCGTGATTGGAGCAGGAGCTGTGGTCACTAAAACTGTAGAACCTTACGCCATTGTCGCAGGAATTCCTGCAAGGAAAATTGGGAGCCGAGAATAAGTATAAACCGATCAATATTTGTTTGAATTTGAAGTCACTGTTTGCCAGCCAAGTAAAATGTACAACTTAAAAGCAATTGGCCTGAGTTCAGTTGGCACATCGCTTTCAAAGTGGATACGCCAGCATCATGTTGATGTTTTGGTTGCTGTGATAATGGCGATCGCAGCAGCAATCACTTCTTTTCTAGCATCCCAACAAATTACAAATTCGTTACTCACCGATTTCTATGCTCAAGATACCTGGTTTGGTGGTGATCTTCCTACCGTCTTTGGCAATATTACAAGTTTAAAAAGTGATTTTGGCCGCAATAATAAGCACCCTCTGTTGCCCATTCTTGTCTTTCCACTTGTCTTTGGAACCAGTAAGTTACTTCATCTAGAATCGGTTACAGCCGTTCGACTAGTGCTGGCGCTGACAGCGTCATTCTGGATAGCCTCTCTCTACAGTCTATTCCGCTTAATTAGTTGTCAACGATTGGATGCTACGCTCTACAGTCTGTTAGGTGGGGTTAGTGCTGCTAGTATGTTTTGGTTTGTGGTACCAGATTCGTTTCCATTCGCATCTCTTACCATTCTGTTAGCACTTGCTTTTGTCGCGCTGTCTCAGTATCGGAAGTTTTCTCCAGCCTGGTATGTTGCGATCAGTACTTTGACTGTCAGTATTACCATTACCAACTGGATGGTAGGTCTGCTAGCGACGATCGTAAACTTCCGTTGGAAAAAGGCGCTTCAAATTACAGTCCTGACGCTTTGTGTGGTAAACGGGCTTTGGATAGTACAGCGAGT
Source organism: Stenomitos rutilans (assembly GCF_059505485.1). Taxonomy (NCBI): domain Bacteria; kingdom Bacillati; phylum Cyanobacteriota; class Cyanophyceae; order Leptolyngbyales; family Leptolyngbyaceae; genus Stenomitos; species Stenomitos rutilans. Next base: position 16,161 of record NZ_JCACKR010000142.1, on the reverse strand, counting down.
TATTTTTCCCAGTTCTGGTTTCCCCTTTCAGCCTAAGACCTTCATTGGTGAAAAGAAATTCATCTCTGGCCCGAGCGCTGAAAGCGTTCTGTCAGCAATCAGCTCTTTTGTCTATCAGACAATCGTCATGCCTGCTGTCCAATTGAGTGATTCTCTCTTACGACCTGGATGGCCGAAACCGAATGTTAACACCCTTGCTCCAGGTTCCGGTGGCTTTTGGGGAACTCTTGCAGTAGTTACATGGACGGGACTGCTGGTCTTAGGGCTGTGGGGCTATTTCTCTACAAAGCACCATCCTAAATTACGCATTGTTCTGGGATTCTCTATTGTTGGGCAACTTCTTATTCATAGTGTGTACGGAACAGGTGAAACCTTTCTCTACTCGCTACACTTTACCCCACTGCTCCTTGCAGTAGCGGCGTTTGCTTCTTTAACTCGGTTGCGCTTGGTGGCATTATCTTTAACGTGTTTATTAGTTATCAGTGCAGGAATTAATAACCGTGTGCAATTTAACCAGTTCACAACAGCATTGCTAGATTACGGTACGCCAAGACAACAGGTGCAAGCTCAAATGAGCATTCGTTCCACAGACTTTTGGCCACGTAGCTCTGGTCATGTCGTTTTAGCTACAACAGGGAGTCAGGCAGAGGACAAGGCGTACCACGAACCGGGGGGAAGTTTTAGCCCAAAAGCTGGTAGCTTTGGCGTAGCAATCTGGGTGATCGACAAAGAAGGAAATCCCCAAACTACGAGTGATGCTATTCCACTTAACCAGATCCAGCAGCAGTTCACTTATACTCCAGGACAAACGATACCGAAGATTTTGACGAAGACGGGCTTTTATCAAGCTTCTTGGTCATCATTGAAGCCAGGAGTTTGGCAACTCAGCCTGACACCTACAGCTTCTAACGCTCAGTCTGCGGTCGTAATTCGTAGTGTTGGTCCGGCCGGCGGCGATATTCAGTCTTTGCATTGGGATGGGCAACAACTGCTGATTAACGATCGCTGGGCAGTCAAGAAATTACCGACTCAAGTCAAGGTTTACTTAGGCAGTGAGCGCTCTCCTGATTGGATGCATCAAAAAGTATCTACGACTCAGTGGCAGGATAAAAAAGGATGGGGCTATGCCCGACTGGAACTGGGTACTAGTAATACTGCAAGCCTTGTGATTGAAGATTTAGCCCCAGTTTCTAAACGAAGCTTGAGCCTTGCTGACACGGACGCCAGTCCAGTTCTCAATCTGCCGGATCCCCAATTTATTGATAGTTTCAAAGCCCAAATCGCTCACCTAAAGATGGGCTTGGTCGGCAATCAAACTCGTCCTGGCGACCCAATCGACTATCCGCTGCCGCGCTTCCGGGATGGTGCTTATGAAGTGGTAGCGCTAGCTCGTACCGGGCACCTGGATCTAGTTAAAAAACTCGTACCTTACTTTGCTGCGACAGATTTTACGAACGGTACGCAGCCAGAAGCTGATATTCCTGCTCTAGGTATCTGGGTGTTAAGCGCGATCGCAGAGCAGATTAATCAACCGGAGTATGACCAGTTGCTATGGCTCGATGTAAGTCGCAAGGCTGAGTTAATTATTAACATGGCAACCAACAATCGGCCCGGCTACTCGATCACAGATAAGTCGAAAATTCTATTTTCTGAAAACCCGGACGCGCTCAGCCTCGATCTCGTCGCTGGTAAGATGGAAGGCTCGCCTGGACTAATTGGGCTTGATCCATCGGCAAACCTTATGAGTTATCGGGCACTATTAGATGCGGCCAATTTTGCTGATCGCGTCAAGCAAACTGGTATGGCAGTTCGTTGGCGATCACAGGCAGTTCAGCTACAAACTGCATGGCAGAAAAACTTCGATCGCCTGTTTGCTGGAATGGATGCCACTTACACTAATGGTCTCTGGCCTAGTAGGATTGCAACGGCTAATCAGAATGCTTTTATGCAAGGTTTGGAAGCTCGTTGGAAGGCATTATATGATGACAAGGGAAACCTGCGTCAGTTGCCAGAAAATACCAATTTCAATCTAGCTGAAACCCATCAATGGCTATATCTCAACCAGACTGAACGAGTGTGGACAACTTTACGTTGGTTCTGGCGGAACCAGGCATCGTCTGGCCTATATACTTGGTGGGGTAAGAATGATGATTCCAACGGAACTCGCATTCCAGCTAGTTTATCTCAATGGCACCGCTTTCGGGGTTGGATGACCCCTGCCCATGTTACGCCACACTACTGGACAGCGGCAGAGATGCTTTTGCTGCAGCTAGATATGCTGGCTTATGTCGACCCAATTGTAAATTCTTCTCCACTAGTCGTTGGAGCAGGAATCCCTCAAGAGTGGATTAATCAACCAATGGACATCAAAGGTCTATACGTGGGAGACAATGTTGTTAGTTGGACTTGGGATACTAAGCAAATGATTGTGCAGATTCGAGGCAAGCACATGAATGTTCATCTTGGAAGTGTGTTTCCAGCGAATACACCTGTGAAAGTAGTAATGGATATAGAGCCAATATAAAGCCCGTTTCCCCTTTACCATAACCTGTTTCAGGGAGGTAATATTATGCATCTTTCTAACCGTAGTAAAGCCTTGAAATCGAAGACGGATAGCGATCTCGTTCATAACGAGCACCGAGAAAAAATTGAAGGCTTTGATTTTTTACGTGCTGTTTTTACACTAGTGATTTTGGCTTCTCATACTAGGCTTGTCTTATTACCAAAGCTGTGGGGGATGAATTTTATATCAGATATTCTGTATGCGAATTTTGTCGGCCTAGCTGTACCCTGCTTTTTTCAAGTATCACTCTTTATTTTTATACTTAAAAGTGAGGAAACAGGGTGGTGTTACTTTTTGAAAAATCGCCTTCCCAAATTAATTTTTCTCTACTTTTTTTGGGTCACCTCAAAGATTCTATTTGACATTTTGCTAAATTTAACGACATCTAGTGAACTTAAAAGTTTGTCCATTAGAGGAAAAATCGAATTTTTTGTGAGTGGAGGTAGCTCTCCTTTTTATTTCTTCTTTTCACTACTCTTCGTAACCACTCTGGCGGCGGTACTAGTTAATTTGTTCAGAAGTGTAGAAGATTCATCAGTAAGATTGAAACTTAACTATGGGTTGCTTATTGCTTCTTCTGGCTTCATGCTTTTTATCTCAATGATGAATCTTGTTGTCGGCAGCAATTTTGGTGAAAACCAAATCAGGCTTGCAAACACTATCCTAAATGTTGCTCAATGGGATTATAACCCTCTAAGTTTTATCCCCTATATTTTTACAGCTACAATCACCGTACATGAATTTAGACGAGAACAAATAAAGAGAAATTTTTTGCAAAAGCTAAAGCTCTATGGAATGCTTATCTTGTTTCTGGCATTTACTTTGATTGACTGGAGCTTATTCAAAGACATATTTCATCATGCCAGGGTTTCTCTTGTTTTTGGTTCATGGCTGCTTTTATATCTTGCGATACTTTCAACCCATAAACCCTCAAAAACTATTCGGTTTCTATCAAACTATTCATTGGGAATTTATGCTTTTCATCTTTTCTTTACTCACGCTCTATTTTCAAGTAGTTTTTACTCTTCAAGTGGATTAGCTAAAACTTTACCAGGTTTAGATATCGTAGTTGAGTTCTTTGTAGCTTTAGTAGGTTCAGTTGCTCTGACGCTTGCCTTTAAGAGAACTTCTGGACTTAGAAGATTTGTTTGAGATTTACTAGAGCCTAGTTTTATCAAGAGCCTACCTACTTCTAATTAACCCGCTGCTCTAGTAACTCAGTTACTGTTTATCACACTTTAGAATTATGAAAACTGTAACGTTCAAGTTTTTTAGACTTGCTCTCTGCACCTTGCTACTGTTTTTCACCACTCATGCGATGGTGGCTCAAGCTCAAGCTGGTGGGGGTGAAGGTGGTGGCAATGCACAATCACCAATTCAAGTAATTGTGCAAATTTTTGTGACTGCAATCGTTCTGGGAGTTCTAAACTTCTTTGATTTGCCTTAATTTAGTACGGACTGGTAGCAAAATTTACTCTATTTCCTGTTGCTTACTATAAAAGACGGATAGCAGTTATCTACCGCCCTCAGTAAGTTCACTCTTGAGATTAATCTTTTGGTCTTGCCATCCTAACCCAATCATACTAGCGACAAAGAGAGTATAGCCTGGCTCTTCAAGTTGAGAAAACACTAGCCCAAAAGCGAAGACGGTCAGCATAAGATATTTAGAAAGCTCGGTTACGCAGACATGGCACCAAACTAAGAACGCCATATAAAAGTACGCCACCAAGCCTAAAATTCCCAGATCTCCCCAGATACCTGCCCAACCAAACAAAGGTGAGAAAAGACTTGATTGATCACCGAGCCAACTAGCCGCTACAGCTCTCCATATCTCCTTGCTAACAGGATGCATCGTTGCACCCAATGGTGCTAATAAATTCCAGTAAGACTCTAACATCCAGCCACCTAGCCGCCCGACAGTATGGCCAGGCCCCAGCCCTAGAAGCCAGTTGAGAGGGGAGTGAAAGTGATGGGGAACAAGCCGAAAAGTTGCAAATTTCAACAATGTTGCTTCTCCATTTGGGCCATAAATTTCTGGTCGAATCCAGACGGTATAGGGCTGTAAAGCTTCAATGTTATAGCAAGCCCAAAGGAAGATGCTAATCAAGACAACACCCAGAATTAAATACATCAGGGTTTTTACAAAATCTTTAATATTAATAAGGTAAAGCAGAATGTAACCGATAACAAATGATAGAAGTACCTGCTTTGTATCTGAAATAAGAATGTGGTTGAAACAGACTAGGACGATCGCAGTCCGAAACCAAAGAGGCTTAGTTTTAGCCGTAACAAAGTAATAGACTGCAAAGGTCATTGCAACTGAGCCTCCCAGCACATGACCAGCACCCTGCCCAATAAAGATCCCTTTTACATTGTCTTCTAGGCCGATCAGCTTATCCATCCGAAAAATATATTTTTGGACGTAGGCAAACAGTGCATTAATGAGAGCGGCTTGCAAGATCCACTTACGAAAATTTTGATATTTCTCCGTAGTCATAGGTATGCTGACAATTGTTAAGATTAGAATAAAAGGCTCTGTCAGCAGTAAATAGTCCAAAACAATATTAATGAGTCCAGCGTCATTGAGCAGAGCGCTGGCGACAACAACAATTAGAAAAAGAAACAAACTGAGTAAGATGCTTTTTGAAATAGCAACCTGCTTCTGATCTTTACTGCGCGAGTTAAATAATACTGAGCCACAGGCCAGTGGGATCATTACAAAGTGCAAAAAGTTGATTGGGGAGGGTATCTTAAGCGCGGTAAGAATTCTGGGAAAGAGAGCCGTTCCAATACCGAACAGAGTCAAGTTTGAATTGGTAACATATCCCCTTGGTTTGGATACAGCCTCTAGTTGTGTTGTCATTTGCCTGCCTATTGTCAGTATTGCTTAGTAACGCAGCTCACTCCAATTTCTTTGAGACCCGGTATAAAGGATGAACTGCTTACCAGTACCAATATAGTTTTGTAAGCGGCTGTTGGCGAGATCGCGGGTGACTCCACTGCGGATCTCTCTAACGTAAGTAGAATAATTGGGCGCACCAAAATTCACTTCACCTAAGGTGATAGAGATAGAAGACTCATTGTTGATAAACATTGGGGCACTTTGGGTACCACCCGGTCCACCTGTTGTGGTGTAAGCTAAACCGCCCAACAATTCTGTTTTGCCGCCACCCTTTGTGTCAACTAACGTGCCGCCTCGCTCAGTTTTGAGACCTAAAATCCACAAGGTTCCGCCATTATTTGTAATGTGAGTGCCTTCGTTCTCGACATTGAATTGACGTGCCCAAATGTTTTGAGCGTTGAATGTCCAGCTTTGAAATGGGTTTGAGACTACGTTCTCAATAAATACATCGCCTGAGCCAGTCATATTACCAGAAACATTTGTGGCATCGCGAATCACTAGAGTGCGGGAAGAAGCGTTCTCGATCGTAGGCGTAGAGTTAAAGCCAGACTGAATGCGCTCAATGACAACTACCGGACTTGTGCCATTGATCACTTTAAAGCCTGGATTGACCGTATTGGGAACTTGGACAGACGCCTCTGTGCCGATAAGCCGACGGACATTATTGCGAACTAAAATAGTTCCCTGCAAGTCATAACTGCCCACTGGTAAGTAAACAGTCGTTTTGCCAGAGTCAATCGCGGCTTGAATCGCGGCTGTATCGTCCTTCCCATCATTGGGAACCGCACCATACGATAGGACATTGGCCCATGGAGTTTTCAATGGGTTATCCCACAAGACATCAGGTGTTTCCTTGATCTGTAGGTTCAGTGTTTGAGTGGGTGAGGGAAACAGGTTGCTTACCTCACTGGGCAAAAACTCTGCAATGGTTGGACCTGCCAACGTAGCAGTGGCATTTTGAATCGCCACTTGATAGCCCGACGTTGTGACGTTCCGAGCGATCAAGCCAAGCGGGAAATTACTTGTGATCGCTGGCTGACTGGCTGCCTCACCCGTTCCTATAAACGACGAGTCAAGGATCGTCACTCGTCCACTGGCATTATAAATACCAGTGACCGTATTAGTGCTGGTCAAATTGCGAATAGTAACGATTTGACCCGTATTGTATAGCCCATACACAGTTTGATTCTGGAGTGTAACATCTTCTAGCGTCTGGCTGTTTACGTTAAAGCCTGTCCGGATGCCGTACTGAAACCCCTTAACTGTGACTCCTTTAACCAAAAGTGGGCCGATTTCATCTGTAAAGCTCATATCTAGCCCGTTGATACCTTGTCCATCTCCAGACTGAATCGTAACCTGACGCATTGAACCCTGATTACTAGCATTGAACTGAATGCCGATCGCCCCTCCATTGCCAACGCCTGTATCAACCGTTAAATTCCGAATGGAGTTGCCAAACCGTTGAGCAGGAGCTGGCCCAGTAAAAATAACCGCTTGGGGTACGTTAGCATCCGTAAAACCTGTCGCCCCATTTTTAAGCTTGAGCACCGCACCTCTCTGGCTCTGCCCCTGTAAAGTGGTGTTTTTGTAATCGTTGCCTGTACCTGGAGTACCAGCGGGCCATGACAGAGTGTTAGAAACCAGGTAGGTGCCATTTGGTAAGTAAATGATGCGCTGACCATTTGGAAAAGCATTGAGTGCGGCCTGAATGGCTGCCGTATCATCTGTGACACCATCCCCCTTTGCGCCATACTGTGTTTTTACATTCAGAACGCCTGCATCCGCAGGAAAGACGATGTTCTCAAGCTTTTCAGGTTTGATATTCAATGGAGACGCGCTGGCTAATGTGCTGTTATGCCGCCAGACTTCCCTGAGCGATTGAGAGCGACAGCATGTTAAGAAAACTAATGGGATGGGCAGAATTAGCACCAAAGAAAGTTTTCTAACGGCGGCTTTGGGCTGAGACAGTGCCAATAGATGGCTTGCTACGTTTCTACGACTCATGACTGGTCGAGATATTGAGTTGGCAACTTACTTAATGACGGTCTGATAAATTTCCATCAGGCGCTTATAGTTATCAGCCGCTGTATAGCGCGCTTCAAATTCATTGCGGGCTTCCTGGCGCATCTTGCTAAGCTCTTGAGGATGAGTCAAAAGCCAATTAACTTTTGCGGCTAGATCGGCTGAATCACTCGGCTGAAAGTGTAAGCCTGTGCGCTCGTGCTCAATGAGCTCCGTAATCGCCCCAACTTTTGAAGCAACGACAGGCGTGCCTCTGGCAAAGGCTTCGATCGCTACTCGTCCAAACGTCTCGTACCACTCTGAGGGAAACACCAGGAAAGCGGCATTGCCAACAATTTCATACACTTGCTCCAGCGATTTGCGCCCCAACCACTCAATTTGTGGCATTTGCTGTGTAGCTTCAATTACCTGTCCTGCCAGCGGTCCATCGCCTAAAATTTTGAGTGGAAGCTTACCATCCAGTTGTTTCCAGGCATCTAGCATGACTCCAAGCCCTTTCTCGATCGAGAGCCGCCCCACAAACAATGCATAGCCACCCTTGCCCTCTCCAGGCTCAGGTGCGGGATGGAGAAAGTTTGTCTTAAATGCGAGTTTCTTCGCTGGTAAACCGCCTTGAATAAACTTCTGCAACGCAAACTGGCTGTAGGCAATGAAGACATCGACCTTGTTTTGCCATGTACCTAGAAATGAATGCAGACCTATCATCGTTGCTACAGTTGCAGTGGCACCCTGACTGTCTCTATAGCAACCATGAAGAACCCCTGGTAGTGGCAAAGATTTGCCCAAACAGTCTTCACAAATACGCCCATCGCGAAAGAAAAGTGCATTTGGGCAGAGCAAGCGGTAGTTATGCAGAGTTTGCACCACAGCAATACCTTCATCCTGCACTGCATGATAAGCAGCGGGAGATATTAGGGGAAACGTGTTGTGGAAGTGGACAATCTGCGGCTTTTCCTGGCGTAAAAGCGCTCGCAGCTCTCGATAAACTGTACCGTTCCACAGTGTATTCTTTGCTAGTCGCAGTGAGTTTGCCCCCATAATGTTGTCATTATGAAGTGTGTAGCGTAAAACCTCGTGTCCATAAGATTCCAACAAAGCAGCTTCCGTGGCAAAAATTTGCTCTTCACCACCTGGTTGTTGATAGTAGTTATGAACAGTCAGAATCCGCATGAATTTTACCCTTGTTGTGCCAGAATCGTTTTGTAAACATCTATCAGAAACTTGCCCTTTGCTTCCCAGTTAAAGAACGCATTGACCCGTTCTCGTCCTGCACGCCCTAAACGAGAACGTAGCTCTGGGTCCTGCACCAAGCGATTCATGGCTATAGCTATCCCTTGTATAGCCTGGTCAGGATTGTTTGCCGAAACTTTAAAGCCCGTTTCTGCCGTCACTTGGACCGCTGGTCCCCCCAAATCCAAACAAATCACTGGACGACCTGCTGCCATTGCTTCGAGACAAACAAAACCACCCGATTCATGCAAACTTGGATGTACCAGTGCCATACAAGTACCTAGCTTTTGCAACAAATCACCACGCGGCATTTCATTCAAGAACTTGACTTGAGAAGCAATACCAAGATTGATCGCTAGAGACTGAAGCGCTTCCTGCTCTACTCCTTTCCCTACAATCCAATACTCTGCCTCTGGTGGTAACGCCGCTTGGGCGAATGCCCGCAATCCTAAGTGAAACCCCTTCCAGTGTAAAAACCGTCCAATGCTGATGAATCGTATAGGCCCCTGATCTAACAATGGATATTGCGCCAATTGCTCCACTTCTTCAGGCAAAAGCCCAACCTGTGACAGGATTTGGACATTTTTGCAACCCATTGCTACCATTCCTTTTGCAGTATCATTCGTTGTTGCCCAAGCGAGCACACTACGCTGCACAGTGATTCGAGAAAACGGATCGTGCTCCCCAATCCAACGGCTCAGGCTACGTAGCGCTTCGTAGAGTTTGCCACGCCGACTGAAATCTTGGAAAAATGCTTTAGGTGCAGTTTCTCCACCGCCAACTGGCCCCAGAATAAAGGGAATTGGTAGGAGGGAGAGAAAACTGGGCGTAGAGTGCTTTACGAATGTGACGTGATGCGCCAAGTCGAAGCCAATTTCATGATGCAACTTTCGCGCTACAAAATACGCCTGAATCTGCCATAAATAGTAGTGAATTTGAAACGCACCCTGTCCCCATGTCCAGCCATCACCCCAGATCGGCAAAGTGAAGTAAACAAAGTGGAGGTTAGGAATTGGATTGTGCGCTAACTCTGCTTCGATCGCCTCACGCCCATCATCAGGACGGGTAAGCACCCAGACCTCACAATACCGGGCAACTTCCCGTACTGTATTCCAGCCCACTCCTAACTCCGTGCCTCGACCTGGTTCGCAGGCATACGCCGACAGCAAAACCTTCATGGCGTTAACGCCCCTTTCGTTGGCTTGGAGGATGAAACTACCATGTGGCAGAATTCGAGGTATTGCCGACTGGTACTCAAGTAATCAAACGCTTGCGATCGCTGCTTTGCCTGTTCCTGGTAATGCTGTTTCAACTCAGGTTGCATCAAAATCTTTAAAATACCTTCTGCAAGAGCCTCTGATTTCCCGTTTTGCACCATTAAGCCTGCTTTTCCGTATTCAACAATATCTTTCATTCCTCCAGGGGCATCTGTCACGACTACGGCAGTTCCACATGCCATTGCTTCTTGTAAGGCGATCGGGCAGCCTTCCCAAGCGGACGCCAAAACAAACACATCTGCATTTGCCATGTAGCGGTAAGGATTGGGATCATACCCTGGCATCCATACTGAGCCAGCCACTCCTAAATCTTGACTTAGACGTTCCAGTTCTGTTCGCAACGGTCCGTCTCCTAAAATCAGCAGTCGTGCAGGCGTCACCTTAATCACTTGAGAAAAAGCATAAAGCAACCCCTCTAGTTGCTTTTGTTTTGCCAATCGCGCCGCTGTAACAATAACTGGAATATCTCGTTTTTGAAACCAGGGGTGCTTGATCTTAGCTTGAGCCAATTGCTGCACCCGCTCAGGGTTAATTGGATTCAGCACGACTCGCATGGGAATATTAGCAGTAATTCTGAGCGTCTTTACCAAATCAGTGATTGTATCGTTAGAAACGCCAATCAAACCATCTCCATGTGGGTAGACACAACGCATCAATACAGGCAAAAACCGGAGGTGAGGCTTGTCACGATGTTCAATACTGGCTTCTAAGCTGATAATGTTGTGCTCTCCCAAAACAACTCTCGTGTGATTGCCAGAAAGATAACGCGCCCAGACTGCCACAATATTGAAATACCAGGGCATTGGCAAAACGACATCCGGTTGATAGTCGCGTAAATAACGCGCAGTCGCTCTAAGGGAAAAGGCCGTACGTTTCACATTTAGGGCTACGATTGGGACATCAGGATAACGAGCGAGTTCTTCAGGAGTAGCGTTGAGCACAACCAGATTAGCATCAACCCCAAGCTCTTGAAATCCACGAACAAGAGCAGTGCAGAGATTTGTAAACGTGCCCCCACTAATATCATGGGTCAATATGGAAACCTTAAGTACTTTCATTGGTCGTCTTATAGTTGCTGCTGTGAAACCTGCTACTCTGTCTTAGGCAGTCGCCTCAACCTACCATAACTAGTTCCGTAACCTCTGCCAGACACTGTGCTGCCGCTACCGGAGTATACTGCGCCATAATCTGCTGCGATCGTTCACCCATTACTTCGATCGATTCTGGATTGTCTAGAAACTTTTGCATTAAATCTGCTAATTCATTTGAATCGTTAGGTGAAAACACATACCCATTCTCTCCATGTGCTACCAATTCTGAGGTGCCAGCTCCCTTAGAACAAAGAATGGGCTTGCCCAATAACATTGCCTCCAAAGTAACAACGCCCCAAGTATCCTCCATCGTTGGGAACACAAAGATATCAGCACTCTTGAAGTAGTTGCCAATTTTGTCGTAACTTACTCGTCCGATCCATCGAATGCGGTCATTCAAACCATGCTCCTGGCAGAATGCTTCCAGTTCACTTTGTTGGGAACCATCACCTACCACTAACAAGGTGTAATTGATGTAGCCCCTTGCCTGCAAAGATGCACAAGCCTGCAACAGTATAGACAACCCTTTGCGTGGAATGACGTGCCCCACAAACAAAAAGACTGGACGTTGCGTGGAAGACAAATCGCCGCTACTCTCACCCGATCCAGGTAACGTCTTCTCATCAGGAATCTCATAGGGCTGTAGAAAAACCCGATCTCGACGAGCATACAGCACATCAATCAGATATTCTTTTCCTGCCTGACTGTTGGTAACGTAGGCATCGGAAAGCAACACCATTAATCGCCGTACAAACAACCGTAGCGCTGAGTTGCGATAGTCTACACCAGGCGAACTTCCCTCATAAGCGATGATTACCCGCGACCACAGAATTGGCTTCAACAACAGTGCGAAAATCGTCCAGACTCCGAAAGAGCTAGAAAAAATCACTTGCGGTCTTAGTTTCAGCAAATGCCCGATGATTCGTGGCGAGAGGTAGGTAAAGTTATCGCCATAACTACTATCATCTCGATGAATCTCAACGACTCGAAACTTACCGACTACTTCTACGTAGAGCGTTCCTTCTAGACCCTTTGCAAATCCAGGAAAGAGACCTGTAAATACTGTTGTATTAGGAAATAGTCGCGCAAATTCACTCAAGGATGGCTGCCAGTAAAACCATGCAACTGGTAGCAGCCAAGCAACTCGAAGGTTGTTCATGGATAGTATTCAAAATATTTGATGTGAATCGTTCTCGGAGTTACGTCCGGTCGGCACAAATTAATCCCTTAAAAACCTGCTACGAAAGTAACCCATCTGCCCTTTCAGCAAATATGACCCAAGCAGAGAAACAGCCACATACCTGGCCAAGACAGCTTAAAGCAGCCATTGAAACAAGAGCGTAAGAGGTACTAAGAAGGATCGACTGAACAATGAACCTCATCCTGAGCAATAACCTAAAATTCTCACATAACTGTACAAATCTATTTTCCTACAAAAATAGTAGTATTCTGAGCAGCTTAACTCAAGGCAAAGACAGCAGACTTTGTCAAATCCTTACAATCAGCAAGTGAATGCTAAAGGCTTGAAGCAGAGTAGCGATTAGCTTTAAATACGAAATAAATTGATTACCTATCTTGTATGGAGCCATCAGGATGACTCCATACAAGCTTTACAAGGTCTTTACATCTACCTTAAATGTCTCCTGGTCGGGATGATTAGCCTGGAGTTCCCCTGGTGATGACCAATTTGCATTTTAGAGAAATCAACTTGGTAACTTAAATAACAAGTACGGACAAAGGTTAAGTACACAACGTCTGCTCAAAGGTTTAAACAGCCGAGTTTTTCTTGTTGGTTTAGTAAAGTCTGAGTAAACTCCGGTAAAAGGATATATGATGAAGCTGCTTCTTGGGGAGTTAAACTCAGGGCTTGAGCGACATGTTTTCTAACTTAGAGTCTAGAGGAAACTGAGCAATGTGTGAAACCAAGCCTCATATTGCGTTTTTTATTGGCTCATTTGGTGGAGGTGGAATTGAGCGAATTACTGCTCATCTTGCACACAGCTTTGTAAAGTCAGGCATCAAGATTGATTTGGTTCTCAACCGGGCTGAAAGCCCTCATTTATGGCGGATGCCTACTGAGGCCCGAATTATTGACTTGAAGCAATCTCGGTTATCAATGAGCTTACTGGGGCTTGTACAGTATTTGCGGCAGGAGCGCCCCCTTGCATTGTTAGCAGCAGACCATTATCTAAATGAATTAGCACTGTTAGCTGGGCGCATTGCTAGAGTGCCAACTCGGATAGTTGTAGCAGAGCATAATCAGCTTTCTCAAAGCACTCGCAAAGCAGGGAAACTGAAGGCACGGTTAGCTCCCTTATTTGCTCGGTTTTTATATCCTTGGGCCGATGGGATTTTGGCAGTCTCACACGGGGTTGCCAACGATTTAGCTCACACTGCCGCTCTGCCAGCAGGGCGCATTCAAACCATTTATAATCCCGTAATTACGCCTGAAATCTTAGCAAGTGCTCAAGAACCTGTTGACCATTCCTGGTTTAATACTCAGGGTGTGCCAGTGATTTTAGGTGTGGGCAAGCTGGAAGTACAAAAGGATTTTCCTAACTTGATTCGTGCTTTTGCCAAAGTCCGTCAGACCAAACAAGCGAAGTTAATAATTTTGGGTTGGGGACCCGACCGCTCAAAACTCGAAGTGTTGGTAAAAGAGCTAGGTTTAGAGGCTGACGTGGATTTGCCGGGATATGTGCAGAATCCGTATGCGTACATGGCGCGTGCTTCAGTATTTGCCTTATCGTCAGCATGGGAAGGACTACCAACAGTTCTAATCGAAGCAATGGCATTAGGGACGCCCGTTGTATCTACCAATTGCGAGAGTGGCCCCGCAGAGATCTTGGCTGATGGTAAGTATGGATACTTAACTCCTGTAGGTAATAGCGAAGATTTAGCAGATGCAATTTTACAAGTCTTATCGGGTAATGCAAAGCCAATTGACTTAAACTGGCTTGATCAATTTGGGTTGGAAACTTCAACCCAAAAATACCTTGGTGTTCTAGGAATTGCTTGAACTCTTTCTTTTTTAGTGATTATTGAAGGTTAAAGATATTACTCATGAGATTTTATGCAGATGAGAAAAAGCAATTAAGGAGCATTCTGAATCTCAATGTTTCTATGATTGTCAAAAATTTTTTGAGCCACCTTAGGATTGAGGCATCTCTCAATGTCTACAAGAAGTAAGCGTTCTAATCTTTATTTTCTTCAGCCAAGTTATTTACGTACTATTAAGACTAAGGCTAACGTCAAAAGATTTTATTGAAAACTCAATACTTGTCCAACTTTGCTGATTACGACACTTTCTTGAGAGCGATTAATGGCTTGAGCTAATGAAGGTAAATAGTAATACCACAGTTTTTTAGTAAGTAAAGGCGATGTGCTTCTCTTTCACCTATCCGCCGCTCATGAACTTATAAAATTAAGGTTTGTACTTCAGTTGCAAGTCATTAACTGCTCATTACACCTAGTCAATTTAAAGCCGATCTATGCGAGTAATGTGCCAAAAGATAGGAAAACAGTTAACCCTAATATTCTAATTCTAGACAGCGGATGAGAAGCATGTCTAATATTATTATGCATTATATTAGGGTGAGTGAAAGTGATGCTATAGCAGTCCTAAATCATTTGTGAGATGGAGAGGCTTTGTGAGAAAGGATTCCACTGGAATCCTTTCTCACAATCCAAATAGGATCGCTATAGATGCAAAGGCTCTAACTGCGGTATGCAAAGGGATAGTTACGAAAGGATAGAAGATGATTAACTGGTAATTTTGGCGTTCCGATTTGAGTTTTGAGTAAGAATTTCATAAGAATCCTTACTCAAAAATCTATTGACTCTCATAAATAGTTTGAAACTGCTACATTTTAAGATCTTTAAACTATGAAAGGAATCTTTGCTTTGTTTTTACTTGGGCTGAGATTAAAATTCTATAGTGGATGTATTACTCATTAATTAGCCAACTACTGTAGTGAATTAAGGATAAGTCAGCATGAAGTTAGCTATTTTGTTCTGGTTCTATAAAGAGCCAGAAATTTGCAAAAATCGCTTAGAAATTTTACGTCAACATAACCCTACTACTCCGATCTATGGTTTATACGGGGGGGATTTAAGATCCTTAGATCAATACAGATCTGCTTTGGGCAAATATCTAGACGATTTTTATGCTTTTCCAGAGGATAAAAATTCTTATTGGAAGTGGATCCAAGGAGACCTGATGATTACCCATTGGTATCTCAAACGAGGTAAAAATTTAGAATGGGATACTGTTGTTATTGTTCAATGGGATATGTTGGTGTTTGGAGCAGTTGCACAACTTTTCTCAATGCTCAAACAAGATCAACTTCTTCTATCTGGGCTAAGACCCATTGCAGAAGTCGAGAATGATTGGCAATGGGTTTCACCTATGGTTCCAGAGCGTAGACAGAAATATCTCGAATTCTTAGAATACATCCAAAAGAATTATGGCTATCGGCACGATCCGTTGGGGTGCTTGTTTATTGTTATAGGCTTTCCCAAAACTTTTCTAGACCAATACTCAAAAGTTGAAGAACCAGAATTGGGTTTCTTGGAATATAGAATTCCAATCTACGCTCAAATCTTTGGAACTTCATTTTGCGAAAATCATCCCTTTCAAGCCTGGTGGGTAGATGTAGAACCGATTTTTCAGATTAAAAATCCTATCAAAAGAGCAGTCAACGCACTTTCTCTAAGGCTCAACCCCAATCCGCTCAATCCAGCGAAGCGAGAAATTTCTCTCATTCCAATTGCCTTTCACTTGAGTAATCAAGATGGCGCAAGAATTTTTCATCCTTATGAACACGTATTTCCACTTAGCAGAAGCCAATGGTTTATATCATTGATCCATGAGTTTAAGCGAGATTTAAACTGGCTAGCTAAAAAATTGACCAGCCAGAAGTAACTGTTACTTTAAATGGATGTTTGAAAATACGGAGAGAATCAGAAAGCCTTGAGCATAGTTGCGTCACATTAAGCTTTGATCGATGTGACATTATAGTTGTTGAGTGACGATTAGATAGACCACCAAGACAATTACATAGACCGCTCCAGAGA
>NZ_JCACKR010000141.1:0-23408 GCF_059505485.1 Stenomitos rutilans | reverse complement strand
TTCACCAATTTCCTCGTGTTTATTGGGTTTCACCTACTTCTGTCAGGCAACCAGGGTTGAAACGCCAGATTAGTATAGCAATGGCTGAGGCAACAGCGATCAAGCGTGCAGCGTTAAGCGTTGAAAGCACCTATTAAAGCTGCGTAGTCGTCTTTAAAGCGGTCAGCTTTCAGCTTTCAACCCATCTAGCATCCTCAGTTTCATTGCGTCCGATTGCTTACAACCTTGATTGAGCAGTTAGCAACTAGAAGTCAGTTGGTTAAGCCACTGCTGACTCCTGGCTCCTAGATTCTGATTCCTAACTCCTGACTCCTGACCTCTGACCCCTCCCCTACCTTCTGCATGGCTAGTAGTTGGCTTCTGTCACTTTCAGAGCTACTTCTAGCCGCTTACGCTCTGTCACATCCTTCGTACTGAAAAGAACCGCATCGATATGTTCAATAGAGCCTTGGATCGGGCTAAGGGTGTATTCATAGTCACGTACCCCATAGAGGGGCGTTGTGAAACTAATGTCACTGGTGATCGCCCGCCCAGTCATAAATACAGTCTCAAACTGCATAGAAAGTTGTGCTTTTAGATCCAGTGGTAAATCAAAGGCTTGAATGGTTTGTTGAAGCGCGCAACGCGGCTCTAGACCCAGCGATCGAGCGCCGAGAGGATTGATGTAAAGCAGCCGCTGGGCGCGATCGCAGACAAAAACAGGGTCTGGCATCATCGCCAAAATGCGCGCCTGCAAACTTGGGAGGGATTCTAACTGAGCGGTCAATTGCAGCCGACCAGATGCCGTGTCCCGCGATGAGGTATTCCCATCCTGGCTGATACGCATGAGGTCGATCGTCTTTTGTGAGACGAAATCAGCCTTCGTCTCATTCAGTGTTGTGGAGAGCAAGGCTCTGAGTGAGTGACCAAACTGCTCCAGTAATTCCAGTCGGTACAGAGTGCTGCTGTCTGTAAGCGTAGATTGCTGTAGGTTCGTCAGCCGCTCTGAAAGGATTGTGACGTTGTCTTCAACCTGCTGGAGCTGCTGTTGGAGCATCTCAATGGTGACCGATACTTTTGCGGGTAAGGCTAACCCAAACGACTGTGCCAAGGCTTCAGCAACAACCGTCGTCCGATCTCTTCCTGTTGCTCTTGCCTGGGCTTCGATCACCTGCGCTAACGGGGCTGGAAAGCGGAACGTCATTGATTTGCTGGTCATTAGCAATCTGCGGAGAAAGTGTACTCGATTAATGGATCTGAATTCAGAGTCTTGCTTGTGGTTCGCGAACGAGGCTACTTGAGCGATCGTGCAGTCGTTTAGGGAACTGTTAGCAACTGATCGTCATCACTACAAGCAACGCCGTCATACATGTATTCAGATTAGGAGATGTTCAGATAAGAAAGCATACGTAAATTCACTCAACTTCAACTAGAAAACCGCGCAAATTTATCAGCATAATTGCTGAGATTTTTAGCAGTGTACTTTAGATAAACACGTATCACGCACGCCTTCAGGCTGACTTACCGAAGCTTTATCAGGATTGAGTGCACTATAAACACAAGATTGGCTCTCTCGGTGCATTCTACAGATGCCGCGTCTCTGAAAGCCGAGGAGTTGTAAGCAGCCCCAATGCCAGTCGTGCTGTACCGTAGGCTGCCTCTGGCTGCTGTGATCGCTCGACTCGCACACCTAGATGGCGCGATCGTAGGGCAGTCCAGGCCGCATTCTCAGCCCCGCCACCTGCTGTAAATATTTGCGTTAAGGGTGTGGCACCCAGCGTTTGCAACAATCTGTATCCTTCAGCCTCAATCCGCGACATGCTCTCCAGTAAGCCATGCAGGAAGGCAACCGGATCGGATGGTCGCGGCTCTAACCGTGGCAATAAGTGTGGATTATTTGTGGGAAAGCGTTCTCCAGGCTGTAGCAGCGGATAGTAATCTAAAGGGCTGGCTTGCTCCGTAGGAATACGATCGCTCAACGTTGCCAACTCTGATGGCGTAAAAAATTGCTGTAAGACAGCACCACCCGTGTTAGAAGCACCACCCACTAGCCAGCGATCGCCCAATCGATGGCTGTAAATGCCATAGGCATTGTTTTCGACCCGTGTGCGGCTCAGTAACTTCAGCACCAAGGTTGATCCAAGGGACGTGACAGCATCGCCTGGTTCCGTTGCGCCACTGGCTAAAAATGCTGCAATGCTATCGGTGGTACCTGCGCATACACGGCAATGAGAAGGGATATTAAGGTGCGCCGCAACCTCTGGCTGCACGGGGCCAATCGGCGTTCCGGGTGCGATGACTTGAGGCAGTAAGGGCGCGATCGCCAAACTTGTCAGCCAGTCTGGGTAGCTTAATTGCACCACGTCGTAGCCCAACTTCAAGCTGTTGTGGTAATCGCTTACGCCAAGCCGACCGTGCAGCAGAAAGCCCAACCAATCGGCTTGATGCATCAGGTAACGTGCTTGTGTAAAAGCTGGCTGTTCACTCCACCACAGCAGTTTGACCAAACTAGAGGTGGCGCTCAGCACGGTGTGTTGCCCAGGGGCGTTGTGGTATCGCTCCTGGGCAAACAACTGCCGCAAACCCTCTACGGCTGAGGCCGCGCGCGCATCATTATAAAGAAGCGGCGGTAGCACCGGGTTGCCTATAGCATCACAGAGCAACACGGTTGCAGATGTGCCATTGACCGCGATCGCGGCAAGCTCTCGCCGCTGTGGAGACTCAATGCCACGGAGCAGTGAAAATAACGTTTCCTGCCAGCAGTCGGGCAGAGCCGCTTCTAAAACTGTGCCGAACGTGCGGCTAGACTGATGACAAAGGATGCCCTTAGCATCCACAACGGCAATCCGTGCGCCTGATGTGCCAAAGTCAACGCCAGCATAGAAAGTCATGGGATGGATGCTTACTCTACAAAGGCATTCTTAACAACGATTTTACTGTCCTCTACTGTGCGCGATCGCGCGGCAAGGAATCGGGCTGTTTGAAGTGGTCATTTGACTGAGGTTGCCGCTCCTGATTCACTTTCAACAAGTTCTCATTGAGGGACGATCGCTGCTGCGCCAAGCGCCGAATTTCTTGCTCCAGTCTGGCATTACCAGCATTGAAAAAGTCCTGTGCCCCGGATGGCACTAGATCTCGCGCAAATTGCTGTTGTTGCAGCGGCGTGAGGCGATTGATCTGCGGTACAGACTGTGCCAGAGCCGCACTTACAGCTGCCAAAGTCAGCAGCGGTGCTGTTACGAGCGCTATGGAAAAAGTATAAATCGCACGGTTCATCTGAATTCACCGCTTGAAAACTGCAGGTTGCTTTACAGTAGCTGGTATCACCTTCTCGCGCCTTCCTCCTGTTGGATTGACTTTGATCCTGTTAGAGAGGGATGGGATTAGCTTCGTGCGAAAAAGAGGATTGGACAACAGACGCAAAGCAAGGAAGCTATTCTTTTAGCCCGATCGCCTGCGATAGCGAAGTAAGTCCCCGATCGTCCATTTTTTGCACCAAGCCCTCCAGAATGCGGCGCACCATACGAGGCCCTTCGTAAATCCATCCCGTGTAGACCTGCACCAGACTGGCTCCCGCCGTGATCTTTTCCCACGCATCGTCTGACGTGAACACACCTCCGACACCAATAATCGGTAGCTTGCCCCGCGTTTCCTGGTAAATAAAGCGGATCACCTCGGTCGATCGCTGCCGCACCGGGGCCCCACTAATTCCACCTGCCTCTTCCTGCACAGCTTTGCCTGTCGCCGCAATAACCTGCGTCTTTAAACCATCCCGCTGAATGGTCGTATTTGTCGCAATAATGCCAGCCAGTCTATATTTCTGAGCAACTTCCAAAACAGCCATGATCCCATCCCATTCTAAGTCCGGTGCAATCTTGATGAGCAATGGCTTCTGTTCTGTATTGTCTTGCTGAAGGGTCGCCAAAATTGGCTCAAGCTGGTCGGCAGCTTGGAGCGATCGTAAACCTGGAGTATTGGGCGAACTGACATTTACTACAAAATAATCGCCCCAGTCCTTCAGTAATCGAAAACTGCCCAAATAATCATCGGCGGCTTTCTCTAGCGGCGTGCTTTTCGATTTGCCTAAGTTGATGCCGAGTGGAAAGAGCGATCGTAACGTCAGGACTCCTGACTGCTGACTCCTGACTTCTAACTCCTGCCCTCCCCATCGCCCTTGAAACACCGCTGCCATTCTCGCTGCACCTTGATTGTTAAACCCCATGCGGTTGAGAGCCGCGTGATCTAGGGGAAGGCGAAAGAGTCTGGGGAGGGAATTACCCGGTTGGGCGTTGAAGGTCACGGTGCCAAGCTCTGCAAAGCCGAAGCCAAAATGAGGCCAGATACCAGAGGCGACCCCATCTTTGTCAAAACCTGCTGCCAACCCGATCGGATTGCTAAAGTTCAAACCCCACAACGATTGTGAGAGGCGATCGTCAGTTAAACAATAGGCTTTGGCTAGACGCGCTTGCAGCCAGCGAACAGACGGATGACCGTGCTGTTGATCCAGCCAACCCAGAGCACTGAGCGTTTGCTGATGCAGCCATTCGGGATCTGCCTTCAGCCCAGAAAATAGCACAGGACGAATGATAGACCGATACATCTCCACAGCCGCTTAGATGACATGAACGAGTACACCTTCATCAGCATACCTGGCTCACCCTGCAACAGCTTACAACGGTATGTCAGCCCTTTGTGCTGTGCGATCGCAAGCATTAACATACCTCAAGCGCTGTTGGCGGTTTGCATCTGTGCTTTTGGACGGAACCCTTGAAAACGAACTAGGATGAGTACAACATGGCCCAGGTTCGGCAAATGCTTTCAAGCGGATTGCCCACCTAGTTTCAGTGTCTTTTTTTACCTGAACGTCGGTGTTTAATCTCCGTTTGCATATCGCACACCGCTCCGCTTACATTCGTTGTATTGGCGTATTCATACTGCACTAAATGGTTCAACCAAAAGAGCCAAACGCCAACGATAAACAGTTGGTTGCCCTGGGGCGAGTCCTGCAAATTTTGCGGGAGGAAGAGAATTCTGACGTTCTCATTGATACGACGCTTCATTACTTAGAAACTGAATTTGACTACAGCCTGATCTGGATTGGGCTGTACGATCGCCTCGACCATCGGTTGCATGGTAAGGGAGGCAACACGCCATCTGGTAAAACATCGCTCCTCAAGCAGCGATTTTTGCTCAACCCTGGCGATCTATTCGAGCAGGTAGTCATTCAGCAGCGTCCTCTCGCTGTGCCCGATCTGCGGCAGGAACTACGCGCGGGTGAATGGCGGAAGGCCGCGCAAATGTTTGATGTCCAGGGAACGGTAATTTTCCCGCTCCGCTATAAGGATCGCTGTTTTGGGGTGACGCTGTTAGGCTCAAGCTTGTGGGGCGCATCGCCACGATCGGACGAAAAAGCGCGACTATCAATGGTGCTGGGTGGTCTGGCAACCGCACTCTATCAAATTGAAGCAGAGTGGTTACGGCAGCAAACGAAACGACCCGATCAGCCGCTCTTAGCCCTTTTGACTAAACTGCGATCGCTCACTGGCTTAGGTGCCCGATTGGAAGCCATTGTGGAAGAAACGCACAAATTTGTGCAGCCAACTCGTACCAGCGTGTATTGGTTTGAGCGTGAACGCCGCTATTTTTGGCGACGCATGAGTAATCGTCAAAAGGCAAGCGGCTTTAGTGAGGCAAACCAGCCTGCTTCTGGCATTACCGCACAGGAAGTCAGCAGTTTTTACCAGGCATTGCTGACCGATCAGTTGGTGTCGATCGGAGAAGCCCACAGTTCTCTCAAGGCCGATACCACCAGTCGGCTCATGCAACAAATTCGAGCGCGATCGCTGCTGGCAGCACCCATTTTGTTTCAGAACGAGCTACTCGGCTTTCTGGCGGTTGAAGGGAACGATCCCCGCATTTGGGAAGACGAAGAGAAAAGCTATCTCCGTGGGGCAGCGCAAATTATCGCCTTGATCGCACCACTCGACGAAATGGAAAATACGATCGACCAGATTCAGCGTGATCGCGTCCTCACGGCTGAAATTGCCCATTCCATCTATGGTGAAGACGATTGGAAAGCCACCCTCAAACTCTCTGCTGAACAAGTGTGTAAGCGGTTACGGGCCGATCGCTTTTTGGTGCTGCTCTATGACCCAGAACAGCGCACGTTTGACATCTCCTACCAGAGCCAACCTGCAAACCGTCGTCCTTTGACGACACCGCTAGGCATCCTCAGCGAAGCCGACTGGCAACTCTTAGCCAAAAGCACCGACACCATCAGCATCGAAAATTTGGATGGTGATCTGCGCTTGGTGGCATGGCGCGATCGCCTCATGGAACTGGGCGTGCGATCGCTAATTCTGTGCCATGTGTCTCTCGGTCGCCCCATCGAAGGGCTTGTCATCATTTGCCATGAAAGCCCGCGCACCTGGAGCCGAACGGAGCGTGATCTCGTCCGGGTTGTCAGCCAGCAGCTTGGGTTGATTTTGCACCAGTGGCAACTGCAAAAGCACAATGAGCAACAGCAGAAGGTCAACCAAACCATCCAATGGGGGCTTGCCCTGATGCAGCAGACGCATCAACTGGAGGCACTGCAACAAGCTGCGCTGCAACAAATTGCTCAGGTGCTCCAGGTGCCTTTAGCAACGCTGATTACTTGGTCGCCGGGTGAAGCAAACGGTCGTGTAGTCAGTCCGATCTTTAGCAGCGATCGCTTCGCCATCAATGCCAATGCCATCATTCCAGTCCACGCGGATGCTTTGATCCGATGGGTCGTAGAAAGTGATGGCTTACTGCCCTTAGCGATCGTAGACATCCCCGCCGAAACCCGTCAATGGCTCAGCGGTAGCGCCATCGGTCAAATTTTAGCAATGGCGTTACGAACGGCTCCAGAGCACGAGCCGTTAGGGATTGTGTTGCTTGCAGATGGGAGCGATCGCCAGTGGTCAGAACAACATCTGAGTGCGCTGGGTGCCCTGGTCAGCCAGCTAGCCTGGTCTCACCGCTACCTGACGTTAGCGCAACGGCTTGCATCACAGCACGAAGCCGTAGAGCAGTTAAATTGGTACAAGCACCGTTCCCTCGAAGAATTGCAGCGATCGCTCCTGCCAAACCTGAAACGACTGCAAGACCTTGGCAATCCTAAAGATCCACTGTTTAGCACCCGCTATCAGCAGATCCTACGGCAGTTAAATGATGCGATCAGCCCCCTATCCTCACTCATTCAAACAGAGCAGTGGCACCTGAGAACAAATGCTCGTACCATGTCGCTGGTAACGTTGCTCAAGCGATCGCTGGGGCGAGTAGAAGGCTTAATGAAGCAACAGCAGCTTTGGTCTCAGGTGCACGATGAAACAAATCTCACCATCAACGGGGATATTGCGAAGATTGAGTTGGTTCTGCACGAACTGTTGCTGACGGCCTGCCAACGCTCCGACATCGGTGGACGCATCGACCTCTGGTGCCGCCAAATCGATAGCCACTGGCTTGAACTGTCCATTACAGACAGCGGCAAGGTTGAGCCACGCCTACTCACTGAGCTAGAAATAGGGAGATCAGCCGATCTACTGGCACCCTCCCCCCTAGATCACCCTCCGGGCCAACATCTGTACATCTGCCGGACTCTCATGAAGCAAATCGGTGGCGAATTTAATCTTTATAAACTTGATGACAACCGCATTTTGAGTCGCCTGGTACTGCCGCTAGCCGTAAGCGATCGCAAGGGGTGAGGAGTTGATCGAGTGATCAGTTTGGGAGTTTTGAGTTGGAAGAGCGATAGCTAACCCTGCGGGAACAAGCTACAGCGGTCAGCTTTTTAGCCTTCAGCCTACCCTTCGGGAAGCAAGCTACAGCCTTTTCCCCTATCCCCTGCCCCCTATCTTCCCCCGCCAGTTCTCGACCGCGCTCCTCAAGTCCGTGGACAGCCAGTGATCGTACTGAGGATAAATCGGTAGCCGAGGCATTAGCTTCCAGTCGGCTGCTGTCAGCAACTTTGCCAGTTCCGCATCGATCGGGTGCAGATAGTCAGGATTCACTTCATCCCGTAGCCCAATACCACCCAGATCACTTGCCCCTGCTTCTAGACACGCTATCAGTTGCGACTGCGGCACCAAGTTGGGAGGAATTTGTAGCGCAATGTCAGCAGGCAGAATGCGCCGAGCGATCGTGATCGTGTCTAACAACTGCTTAGGCGAAAACGCTGCACCTAACCAGGCTTCCGTCTGCCCAGGGCTGTACGGCTGCAAAATCACTTCCTGGATGTGCCCCCACCGTTGGTGCAGTTGCGCGATCGCCTCTAAGGTATCGCACCGGTCGACCTCGGTTTCGCCAAGGCCCAGCAGCAACCCGGTCGTAAAGGGAATGCACAGTTCGCCAGCCTGTTCAAGCTGCTGTAAGCGCAATGCGGGCTGTTTACCAGGGGCATGGCGATGCACCGTTTGTAAAAGGTTAGGGGTTATCTGCTCTACCATCAGACCCATCGAAACATTCACAGTTTTTAGACGAGCCATCTCGTCGAAACTCAAGGGGCCAGCATTCGTATGAGGTAGAAACCCCAGCGACAAAGCCAATTCACACAGTGCATAAATGTGTTGTAACCAGGACGATCGACGATCGCTCTGGGGATGCACTTCGCCACTCAAGATCAAAATTTCAATAATGCCCTGATTTTGCAGCGATCGCAGTTGCACCTCAGCCTCAGCCAACGTTAACCAGGGACTTTTACCCGGATCAGCCCGAAAATTACAGTAGCTACAGCGGTTAAAGCACTCATAGGTTGGCACCAGCGTATAAGCAGGGCTATAGGTCGCCACTCTAGTAGACATATTCAGATGTTGGGCTTGAGACACAGCGCCTTGAATGCAAGATTCATTGAAAGACATTGATGACCAACAAAGCACTCTTCATAGACTATGCCTCTAACCTAACGCTCATCATCCTGGTCTCGTGATGTCTTGCTGTAGTCAAGAACTCAAAACTACTCAAAGGGAATAGGGAGTGGGGAGTAGTCAAGAACTCAAAACTCCAGCCGTCAGCGGTCATCGGTCAGCTTCAACTCAAAACTCAAAACTCAAAACTGGTACTCCTCATAGTGTGTTGCCTACCCAACCGAGTAAAGATGCCCCATCCTTTTGCCTTTCATCCATCTTTGTCACCTTAATCACCGCACCAGAACTTCTCACGCCCCTGGCAACTGCGTTTTTTAGCGTAAACATTCTTAATGTGCGTTTTGACTGTGTTCAGGCTGATCTGCAACATTTTGGCGATTTCTTGATAAGAGTACTCCTGCCGCAGCAGCATCCACACCTCTGCCTCTCGCTCGGTCAAATCGTACTTCTTGCGCTCGATCTGAATTTCTTCGTATAGAAGGTCATCACAGTTTTCGAGCAGCACCAGAATATAAGCCTGTCGTTGCCCATCTCGATCGATGGTTTGAGAGCCTGCTAGCTCCAACCAACGAGCGCTGATGCGAATGGTCTGACCTGTAGCGGCCTGACACTCCATCACAAACGGGCGATCGCTCTGGCGATTCTCTCGCATCAGCCGATGGCACACTTCAGAGACCTCTGCTGGCAGCTCAAGCGGGGGAAAATCATTGCCCGATAAATGCTGACACAGCGTCCGCGCCTTAGCATTCCAGTAAAGCGGGTTCAGCCCGCGAGAGGTCACAATCACACCCTGGTTAAGGGATTCCAGCAGGCTACTCCGGATGAGATTCAGCGTAGATGTTTCGCTGAGCGGGGCACTGGTGGTTTTCGGTTGTTGTCCAGAAGGTTGTTTGGCGCGGCGTGCAGATGAAGGTTTATTCGTTTTTTCAGCGGCGCAAGAGCTAAACAAAGAACCGAGCTTGGTTGGCTCAAGCGACGAAACCAGTAAGGGGGCTGTCATAGATCAGGACTCCACAAACGATGTGGTCATTTTGACCGCTGTGCTTGTGAAGACACAATGAGCAACCTGTAACTGGCACCAAACCGTTGAAGAGCAGTCGCGTCGATCGAATGAGAGTGAACAAGGCTGAAGTGGAGTGAAGTTTTTTCCAATTTCGGACGGTTAAGACGCGCCCAATTGTTTAATAATGAACTCAATTTGAATCGCCTAACAGCCTAATAGCTACGCAAGTATCCTTTGTCAGCAAAGCGATTTAGCAAGGTTAAATTAAGGTTAGTCAGCCGTACCACTCAACATCCAGTTGAGTTCAGCATCTAGCTGAACGGAATAGCCTGAACCAAGAAGACAAAAGCAATCTTTCAAGCGTCAACCCCTTAGATTCATCAAAGGCTTCTAGATTCCGCACAATTACAGCGACGATGTTCCCTATTGTCGGCCTAACATTTGTAAACGGACTCACCCATTTGGGTACTTTTCGCCACTCTCAAACGTTTCACAGCTCTTGAGTCACTAGAAAAATCCTCATCTCATCCCTCACCACACCCTTCATGTCCAGCACTTTCGTGAGTTCTCTGAAACCTGTGTCCCAGTTCAATGAGCGCTTAGCCCCAGAATTGCTTGAACGGTTTTTTCCGCTAGCACAGCAGCGTGTCTATATGTCGATGCTGATGGGACGGGGTGGCTTAACCCGTCGTCGGGCAGAATATTTTGTGCGTCTTTGGGCTTACCTTCTGCTGAAGCAACGGCAAATGCTAGGAATGCAATTAACAAAACCCCTGACTCACCTACACTCAACAGACGGGTTAATTGCCTGCACCCATCGAGAAGCGGCTGAACTGTTTTATGGGGATCAAGAGCGCGGGAGCGATCGGGCTGCGGGCATGATGATCGATCGTTTTGTAGCGCTGGGCTTGCTCGAAAAACAATTTGATGGGCAAACCCTTTGCCTTCAGATTCGCTCACTGCCAGAGTTAGAGACACCGATCCAGCCAGAAGTGGCGGTAACACTGATTCCTGATGCGTTCAATCCTCGGACAGATACGATTCCGATCGCCAATCTCATTGCGCGTACCTATGCAGAACTGATGAAAGATGCGGCTAAAGCATCTCATAAAATTGCCAGGTCGCTACGCGGTTGGGCGCAGCAGTATCCCAAAGGGCTGCGAGTACTGCGTCGTTCAGATAATCTCAACCCAGTTGGCATCAGCGTACTTTTCCCTGTAACAAGTGAGGCCGAGATGCACTTCTTTCAACCACCCAGCAAAAGCTTCTACCTGTCCTCCGAAACCGAAACTGATCCCTTCATCATGGCAATTGCAGGGGACGAAACCTGCACCTCGGTTTACATTCGCTCCTGGGTGATTGATACGCCCTATCTGCAAGCTGAGAACATTTGTCTTTTGCTGGAAGACAGCCGCGAAGCGCTCATACAGATGCAGCAAGACTTCCCTAACCTGTGCGATATTTACTCGCTCATCCTGCACCCTCTATATGAGGATTTGCGGTTAGCCCTGGGCTTTCAAAAAACCTTTCAGGATACTCAACGCTCTTATCACTGGGTTTACCTTGCCCTCGATCGCTTTTTAGCACTGGATATTGAGCAGGCGCTGAGCAGAATGAAACAGACCCTCATGAAGTAAGCGTCAGGGAAGGCGAGAAAAGCTAGAAAGACAGCGGCGGACGATCGAGTAGGGTGGTCTTCCTCATCGCTTCGCATGCCAGCGTTTTCTCATAAAAGTAAACAAACGCTTAAATTGTGTACACAACGCCAAAGACTTGGCACCGCAGAACTCCTGGCCTTTAGGACGTCATTTCACACAAGCGTTTGTTGCAGTTGCTTTACAAAAGTCAATGTTCGGTTTATACTCATTCACAAGCGGGTAAAACCGCCTAAACACGTTAAACCAAGCACTCATTACCTATCATGACTACGACTTTACAGAGACGCGAGAGCGTCAACGTCTGGGAGCAGTTTTGCAACTGGGTGACCAGCACCGACAACCGCCTGTATGTAGGCTGGTTCGGCGTCCTAATGGTCCCCACCCTGCTGTCTGCGACCATTTGTTTCATCATCGCCTTCATCGCCGCGCCCCCTGTGGACATCGATGGCATCCGCGAGCCCGTCGCTGGTTCCCTGCTGTATGGCAACAACATCATCTCCGGTGCGGTAGTGCCTTCGTCCAACGCCATTGGGTTGCACTTCTACCCCATCTGGGAAGCCGCCTCCTTAGATGAGTGGTTGTACAACGGTGGCCCTTACCAACTGGTCGTGTTCCACTTCCTGATTGGCGTCTTCGCTTACATGGGACGTGAGTGGGAACTGTCCTACCGTCTCGGCATGCGCCCCTGGATCTGCGTCGCTTACTCTGCCCCTGTAGCCGCCGCGACCGCCGTGTTCTTGATCTACCCGATTGGTCAAGGCTCCTTCTCGGACGGCATGCCTTTGGGTATCTCCGGCACCTTCAACTTCATGTTCGTGTTCCAGGCCGAGCACAACATCCTGATGCACCCCTTCCACATGTTGGGCGTCGCGGGTGTGTTTGGTGGCAGTTTGTTCAGTGCGATGCATGGTTCACTCGTGACCTCCTCCTTAGTGCGTGAGACCAGCGAGAACGAATCGGCGAACGCGGGTTACAAGTTTGGTCAGGAAGAAGAGACTTACAACATCGTCGCAGCGCACGGCTACTTCGGTCGGTTGATCTTCCAATACGCCAGCTTCAACAACTCGCGCAGCCTGCACTTCTTCCTGGGTGCGTGGCCGGTCGTCGGGATTTGGTTCACGGCGTTGGGCATCAGCACGATGGCGTTCAACCTGAACGGCTTCAACTTCAACCAGAGCATCATCGACTCGCAGGGACGTGTGGTCGGTACTTGGGCGGACATCCTGAACCGGGCGAACCTGGGGATGGAAGTGATGCACGAGCGGAATGCGCACAACTTCCCGCTTGACTTGGCGGCGGGTGAGGCGGCTCCGGTCGCCCTCGCGGCTCCCTCCATCAACGGTTAGTCTGACCCTTGTTTGACCAAGGCTAGTTGACTAGTTGCTTGATCGGTTGATTGGGTAAATGAAGAGCGCTCCCTCACTGAGGGAGCGCTTTTGGTGTGCGGAGAATTGGTGGGGTGTTGAAAGACTGCTTTTTCCTAATGCATTTGACTATTCCCACCCCTTCATTCTGGGCTTGAGCCAGAGTGTTTCATGCATCAGAAGAAAACAAGGTTGGCAACGGATTTTGGAACGGATGAAACAGATAAACCGAACAAAAAGTTACCGAATCTATCCGTTTCATCTGTTTTCCATCCGCTGCTAATTTGACTTCCTTGTATGAAACCACCCTGTTTCGTTCTGGGCTTGAGCGGCTTGTTTGGTCTCAATACCTTTAAGGAGGTGACAGCGTAGGAGCCGTTTGCACTAACGGTGTCTGCTTCTGCATTTGCTGAATGACGCTCTTAAGCGATGCCTGGGCTAGCGGCTGATTGGCATTGAGTTGCAGCGATGCCTGTAAGATCTTCAACGCATCTGGAAAGCGACTGAGTTTGGCAAGTGCTAGCCCTTGCCCGGTGAGAGCATCGCTACTTTTGGGGTCAATTTGACTGGCTCGTTGATAGGCAGCGAACGCCTCTTGAAACGATCGCACAGACATGAGTATCGTTGCCCGGTTATACCACCCTGAAAACGAATTGGGATTAAATCGAATGGCGTTGTCAGCGGCGGCGATCGCGGGTGCGTAGCGCTGTAGCTGCCACAGCACCACACTACGATTTGCCCAACCGTCAGAATTGGTAGGATCAAGTTGAAGCGCCCGATCGTATGCAGTCAGAGCCTCCTGATGTTTGCCTGCACTCCGCAGAATCGACCCTTGATTAAACCAGGGCTGAGCAAAGTTGGGATCAAGCTGAATCGCTCTCTGAGTGGACGCGATCGCCTCGTCGTACTGCTTGAGATACCATAAGGGCACACTACGATCGCTCCAGGCACTCGCTGACTTTGGGTTAATGCCTACTGAACGGTTTGCAATCGCCAGGGCTTCTTCGTACTTTCCCTGGCCCGCAAGTGCAACGCTGCGTTGGTTCCAGGCTTGGGCCGCAGTGGCTTCGCCCCAATTACCATCGCCTTGAATCGCTTGTTTGCACGGTTCTTCTGCATCCTTGTATTGCGTCAAGCGGTTCAGCATGGAACAGCGACCCAGTAAAGCAAACGCATATTTTGGACTCAGTTCAGTAGAGCGAGTGTAGGAGGCCAGCGCTTCGGTAAAACGGTTGAGCTTTTCGAGCATCAATCCCTGGGCACTCCAAATCGTCGCATCGTTGGGATCAAGGCTGATGGCGCGATCGTAATCAGCGATCGCGGTTTGCCATTGGTTGAGCTGACGATTTGCCAAGCCACGATTTGCCCAGGCAAACGCAGCCGTTTTATCGCCCCAGTTATCGTTGTCTTGTAAAGCCTGATCACAGCTTGCGACGGCCTCCTGGCTTTTACCTTGTTTTGCCAATGCTTGACAACGGTATGCCAGCGTCAACGAATCTTGCGGTTCCAATAAGAGGGTGCGATCGAAGGCTGTGATTGCCTGATCTAGTTGTCCCGACTGACTGAGAATGATGCCCCGGTGTAACCAGGCCAACGCAGGCGATTTTCTGCCCCAATTACCATCCACTTTTAAGGCTTGATTGCACGTATCCAATGCTTCTTCATGACGACCCAGCGACTCAAAGGCAAGACATTTATACGTGAGCGCCAGAGAGGTTTTGCGATCGAAGTTCAACGCCCGATCAGCAGAGGCGATCGCCTCTGGATATTGCTTCAGTTTTAAGAGGATCGCGCTGTGGTCTGCCCACGCCAATGGATCTTTCGGACGCAACACGATCGCCTGTTCACAGGCTTTGAGGGCTTCTTCATACTTGCCTGAATCGGCCTGGAGGCTGCAAAGGTCTGTCCAATACGCAAAGTCTTTGAGCTTTTCTTGAAGCATCTGCTGTGCTACAAGTTGAGGCGATGCTGGAGGCTTAGAAGCAAGGCTCTGACTCTGCCCAACAAACAGGCTGGCAATGAACGTGGCAAGAGTAACCCATTGCGATCGCGGCATGGAAAGAGCCTCAATGTTGGGAACTATAGTATTATCGACAGCTCAATGCTGAAACACGCCAGTTTCGTCATTGACTGTATCAAACCATCGATTGCAACGCTTGTTCTGGACACGAGAAATTTTATGAAAGCTTTGCCAGTCACTTTGCTGCTAGTGCTGCTACCATTTCAAGCTCAGGCAGCGAACGATCGTCACCTTAAGGAGCTACGCGAAACGCGCCAGTGTGCAGGGTGCGATCTTGTGAATGCCAATCTGCGGGGAGTGTCTCTACGGCAGGCCGATTTGCGGGGAGCCAATTTGAAAGGTGCGAATCTGAACGGAGCGGATTTGCGAGGTGCGTTTCTCAAGCAAGCCAATTTAACTGGAGCAGACTTGCGTAACGCTAATTTAGCAGATGCAAATCTGGCAGACGCAAAGCTGGAGGGCGCACAACTGAAAGGCACGATTGTGAGCGATCGCACCGTGCTGGCGGATAAATGGCAGTTGGTACGCAAATTGGTGGAAGAAGGAGGGCGTGATCAAGATTTGAGCGAGGCCAATCTGGCGGGTGCGAACTTAAACGGCAGCGATTTACGCAACGCAAACTTAGCAAAAGCGAATCTTAGCGGAGCCTTCCTGGAAGATGCGTTGCTGAGCAATGCGAATTTAAGCCAAACCACCTTACGGCGTACCAGCTTTTTTATCAGCGATTTGAGCAACGCTGATCTAAGTCAAGCAGATTTGAGAGAGGGCAGCTTACGTGCGACAGATTTGCGATCGACCACTTTTCAGCAAACCAATTTGCGACGGGCAGATCTCAGCTCAGCCTATTTGCAACAGTCCAACCTCAGCAGCACGGATCTGGCAGGTGTCAATTTATCGCGATCGAGCTTGAATAGAGCCAATCTCAGCCAGAGCCAGCTTCAAGGGGCAAACCTGTTTGCGGCTGATTTACGCGGCACAAATCTCAGTGAGGCTAATTTGAGCGGTAGCAATCTGCGTGGTGTGGATCTCAGCGAATCTGAATTGACCCAGGCAAGCCTACGCGGGATCAACCTCGAAGGTGCGAAGCTCCGAAACCTCAAGCTGAGTAAGGCCGACCTGAGCAATCTTAACCTGCGCCAGGTTGATTTCAGCGGCAACGACTTACGCAATGCAAATTTACGACGCAGCAATCTCAGTGGCGCTAACTTGCAGGGCGCAAACCTCAGCGGTGCCAATTTGAGTGAAGCAAACTTAAGCGGAGCCGACCTGACAGGAGCCAATCTCGATCAGGCAGATTTGAGCTACGCCAATCTCAACCATGCCAAGCTACAAGGGGCGCGACTGGCAGGTGTGAAGCTGGATTACACAAATCTTTGCGGGGCAACGTTACCAACCGGGTGGAAGGCGGGTTGTTAGCGCCGATCGAACTGGGGTGGAATCGCGATCGGTGCCAGAGTGCCTGGAGGTGAATCACCTGGAGCAGTCGGAGTTGCAGCACTGGGTGAAGGGCTGGCCTGGGCATTGGCGATCGCAGCAGCAGCAGCGGCAGCAGCCGTTGTAGCCGGATCACCCGCCGCAGGATCGTATGTTTCTAGCGTCACGGCTTGCGTCACTTGTTGCCCAGCTGGGCTGGTAACTTGTAATGTCAGCGTCACGCTTCCTGGCTTAGGGCTTAAGAAAATCGGTAAAGCCCCTTTAAGCGGGACACTGCCTGGAACTGGTAATAATTCGGCCCGACTGCCGCTACTAGTATCGATCAACCACGACAACACCAAACCACCGACCGCCTGCCCCGTCGTCATGGGAATAAAGTATTTTGGCTGTATCGGTTTTCCATTCAGTTGAAACGCCACAATTTGAGGCGATCGGGGTAGCAGTTTAATCAACTCTGTTTTTTGCGATGGTGACTTTTCTCCACTACTGACCTTGGGAAGCGCCGTGAGTTCAAATACATAATCTCCTGGTTTCCGCAACTCGGTGGGAACGGCCTGACAAATTAGGACTTGCTGTAGGCTGCAAACTGCTTGCAATTCTTTGGGGATGCCCTGGCTGAAATCGTATTGCTTTAAGGGGCTGGCAACCCCTCCATCAGGTGTGCGACCCACGACTTGTACAGCACGCAACTGGTCAGGGTTGGCGATCGCCCAGTTAAGCCGAACCCCAAAGGCTTTGCTCTCTTTGCTGTTGGGGTCAACCGGGTTGATGATCATCTTACGCGTTGGCTTTGCGGTCTTCGCGATCGGCTGAGCGATCGGCTTGATAACAAAACCGCTCGGCTCTTGATAGATGGGCTGGGTCGAGGCAAACCCCACGATCTGGGGCAAGGGCACCGCTTCAATCTTGACTGGAATGCTTTTGCGCGTGTCAGATATGGCTCCCTTTGCTCGTTTGGAAGCAGTGGTCATCTCAAACAAGTAGGTACCAGCCTTGCGAGCCGTAGTCCGAACACTATTGCACGTCAGCACTGCCGATGATTGAGTGCAAAAGGATTCCAGCGCAGCAGGCATGCCCCGGCTAAAGTCATATACCTCTGGGCGGGTGAGCAGTGTGCCATCACTGGACAAGCCGTTGATGGTAATGGATTGCAAGCGATCGGCGTTGTTGATCTGCCAGTTCAGTCGCACCACATCGTCATTGATGGCAGCATAGCCGCTGTCGGCTGGTGCAAATTGGGCAATCTGGGGTGAGGGGGGCGTTCTAAACAGCAGCCACCAGAGGAGATAGACCAACCCCAAAACGCCCAGAATACTCAACACCAGTAGCGGAAAAAACTGCCACCAGGGGCGCGGTTCCCATACTAGAAGTCCCGGTAATTGATCGATCGGCAGCGGCAACTGGCGATCGTCTTGCAGCGACACATTGAAGTTAATGACTCGACCGCCTCCGTAGATCGGTCGCCGCCACCAGGGGTCTGGTTGTACCCGGAGATCGACACCAACCACTGATTGCGGCGCAACCTGAGCGGTTGCTGGTTCCAGGGTGTAAAAACAAAGCGCTTCTTCGTTGAGGTTCTGCACCGACAGGGTAATCGATCGCGGCGTATTGCCACTGTTGGATAGCCGCACCTGAAACAGCCCTGCCTGCCGCTTCACCTGCCCTATTATCGTCCGCAGTTCTGCTTGTAGCAAATAGACCGGGGGCACTTGCAGATACACCAGATCTAGCAGCACCAGTTCTGGCAAGGTTTCAGAATAAAGCCGTAAGGTGGGCACGTAGCTCCCAGCTAGCGCATCAAACGGTGGATTGAACAGCAGCAAAATTACGCCCTGTTCACCAGGATTCAGATTGAGAGAATCGGCTTCCGCAATCAGCCCGCCGCCCTGTGCGCTCGGTGGATAAATGATGTTGAACCAGGTTTTGGGAAGATCTGTGCAGGCAAGCCGAAAGCGATCGACCCGATCGCCCCGGTTGTAGACCAGCACTTGAAACTGAAGGGCAGCACCAGCCTGAAGAATTGCGGGATTGGCAGAGCTAGAGGGTGGCACGAGCACAAAGGTTGGATCGTTAGAGCGAATCGTATTTTGTGTGGCTGGTAAGACTTGAAGCTGCTGTTCGTAGCGAATCGGCGTATCTTCGGGGTAATGTTCCTGGGCATCAACGACCACAAAATAGCGATAGATCCCCGGCAGCGCCTCGATCGGGATTTGGATCGGGAAGATCACCTCATCGCTCTGGTTAGGGCCTAATGCTAGTTGTTCCTGGTCCGACTCACACCACTGCTGCAATGACGGCGAAAGTGCATCAATCAAAACTGTAATAATGGCGCTTTGATGCCCTTTGTTGCTGATGGTGACGCTCAGATTGAAGCGATCGCCCGACACCAACGTATCTCGACCAGAGGAACTGATAATGGCAGCAAGAGGGCTGCTGGCCGTGCCAACGTGAGACTCTACAGTGGACAAACTGGATGTCTCATTAAGGATGCTACCCTCTCCTTGCTCTGACATGAGATCTTCCCTTTGTTGTAGGACACATAAGTTTGCCCCTAGACCACCCCTAACGAACCAGCAGTGCTCCGTTAAACTTGCTCTTTACGTTACTTGCTCTTTAAACGTTGAAGCAGCCTTCACCAATTCTGCTTGATGCTCGCCAAACAACGTCTGCTACTTCTGCCAGCATTACTTGACCAAAGGCTAGCGGTCCTCTAAGTCAGCAACAGTGTATCGCTGATTCAAGTGTTTTTAGCTTCAGTCATTAATAAACGATCGCACTGAGGATTCAAGCGCCTTGCAGGGAACCCTGAACTTGCTCCCTGTCTTGTGGGTCCGGCCGATGGCAATTCAGAATGTTCCTAAGCTTGTGGCAAAAAAGGTCTTAAAGCGTTACGCCTACCGCTTTACAAGCCAACCTCGCCATGTACAGCAGGCTTACATGATTGCCTTGAGACGGTGGGCATGGGTTAAGCCCATTTGGGACGAAGTCTATCAAGAATTGTTTCCACCGGACGCGAGTGCTCCAGAAGAGACGGCAGCGATCGCAGCCCGCCCCCCAATTGCCTTACCGACAGCGGCAGGCGTACAAACAGTCGATTCACCCTATCCTCGCTATCGATGTTTGCAGAATGATCCTCTCCGTTGTTCACAAGCCCAGCCGCTTGGTACAGACGGGGAAAAGCTGGCCTACTGCCAGGAACCGTGTGGGTTTCCCACCCAATTGCCAGAACGCGCAGAACTACAGGGACAACGAGGAATCTATCGCATTGAGCAATGGCTAGGGCGACGGGGCCTAGGACGCATCTATGCTGCCGTACAGACTGGCATGAATCAACCCGTACTGGTCAAAGAGTATCTTCTGCCAAAGCAATACTTTAACGCCGATCAAACCTGGCAAACCAAGCAGTTGTTCAAAACCTTAGCGGGGCTAAGTCTC
Organism: Stenomitos rutilans; assembly: GCF_059505485.1. NCBI lineage: Bacteria > Bacillati > Cyanobacteriota > Cyanophyceae > Leptolyngbyales > Leptolyngbyaceae > Stenomitos > Stenomitos rutilans. The sequence continues at coordinate 3,630 of NZ_JCACKR010000141.1, read as the reverse complement.
GCCGATGGACGATCGCAGGACTGCCGCTTGCTGGCTCCCTTAGAGGCGATCGTGGATGAACGAAGCGAACGCTGCTTTATTGTGCTGGATGGACGCGGCACTGCCCCCACACTCAACCAATACCTGACTACAGGCGCAATGTCTGAAGCACAAGTACGACGAGTTTTACATCAAGTCTTACAAACGCTGGAGTTTTTGTATGGGCAGAAATTTCGTCTGAGTGCAGGGCAACTGCAAACAGGTTTAGTGCATGGCAATCTCAATTTAGACAGCCTGCTCATTGGGCAGACGCACGTCAATCCGCAACTGCAAACGCCTACAGCAGCAAGCGAAACAGACCAGGATCAGGATGCCAACTTCTTCATTTACCTAAGCGATCTAGCGCTGTGGGAACGGCTGTTTCAACCACCACTGGCAAAAACAACTCCACCCTCAGTCGCACAGGACTTGTCTGCGATCGGCTACATTGCGTTCTATCTTCTGACTGGCAAGATTACCACCGCTGATGGGCAGCCGCTTGATCCCATGCAGGACACACACTGGCAGCGGGCGGATGGTCACATGCCCGATCGCGCCCTCAAACAGTTCATCTTGCGGCTGCTGGGTTGGGAGACTCCTTTTGAGAGTGCAGAAGCTGCCCGACGTGTCTTACAGCAGCTTCCGATCGCGCGCCCCTCGATCGCATCAGAGCTACTGGCAACGCCCGAACCCACACCCAAACGCCACCTTTCTCGCTGGGCGATCGGGCTACTGAGCATTTGCGGTCTGGGGCTATTGGGCTGGCTGCTCTGGAGTGTGCTGCCGAAACCCCAACTGAGCACAGCGAACCGGGTTCCCTCTCTAAATGCGCTACGTGACGTTGGCGGCATTCCACCGGGCACATTCACGTATAGCACCACAGCCGACGGCATCTGGAGTTACGTCTGGCAAACAACTGACCTGATTCAAAAAGGGCAAACGCTACAACAACGGGTCAGTACGGCACAGCCAAAGCTCCAGTTACAGTTGCAGACAGCCGATTCGATCGACACCGCGATCGACCAAGTGCAAGCAGGCACCACTAATTTTGCGATCGTGCCCTTGCTGCATACCCTGCCAGACACGCTGACTGCTGAGCCGATCGCCTATGACGGTCTGGCCGTTTTTGTGGCCTTCAGCTATGCCAAACGAACTACCGGACTGCCCACTCAACTTCACGGTCAGTTGGATCTAGAGCAGTTACGCCAACTGTACACAGGCAGCATCAATCAGTGGAGCGCGTTCAGCCCCTCCCATTTAACCGTCGGTCTCTATGCACCAGAAAACCGTGAAGCCATCGAAATTTTTCAACGGCGAGTGCTACAACCATCGTTCGACCATCCTTCATCCACGTCGATGCATACCATCGCGCAGCTACCAGACTTTGCTGTCATGCGATCGGTCATTCAAGACTTTGAAGCGCACCAGATTGGCAGCATCGGTTTCAGCTCGCTCAGCAAAGTGGTGGGTCAGTGTTCTGTGTATCCATTAGCCTTACAGCAAGCGCCAAATGCAGGACAACCCATTCAGGTGCTTGGATTCGCACAGGGACGATCGATCACGCCAGAAACCGATCTGTGCAACGAGAAAGGCTCCTATCGGCTCAAACCGTCACTCCTGAGAACCGGACAGTACCCACTGTCGTATCCACTGGTTGTCGTTTACGCCAAAGACAACGATCGCTCCACGATCGGCCAGAAGTTTGCGGCATTGCTGAAGACCCGTGAAGGACAACATCTATTGAGCCAAACGGGCTTAGTACCGCTGGAAGAGCCGTGAGGAAAGGGATGCAGTTTACTTCCGCCACATAGCGAGACGAGGTGTAAAGCTCGACATTGATATACTTAAAACCTCACAAAGATTAACTCCACTTGGAGTAAAATGCGTGAGCGTTGAATGGGAAACCGCAAAGCTGCAACATGCTAACGTATTCACAGCCTTTAGTTCTATCTGGAAGCGCAACCGACTCTTTCCGTTTTGTGCAGCTTGAGTTAATGATCAATAAGAAAGGCTTTTCTTCTACTGTGGTGGCTGCTTGTAATGAAGGCATTTTTTGACTACATCATTCAAGAATGGGGTGCTATCTCAAAAGCCCTTGGTATATTCATTTTGGCGCTTGTTCTTTGGGTCATACTAATTTCATTTCTTTTAGATCGACATTTCAAAGATAGACTTGAAACCTATAGCTACAGACAACACTGTTAGGACACGGCATCTTTCAAAACTGCCTCCATCGCTTCTCGTAAAGCACTAAAGCTAGTAGACTAGACAAGAAGTAATGCAACATTGATTCGGGTATGCAACGGGTCGAAATCCATCTCAAAGATGAAGAACGAGACTACCTGGAAACCCTGAGTTCAACCGGAGTCTGTCAGGTCCGTGTTCTACAGCGAGCGCAAGTGTTGCTAGCACTAGATCAAGGCGTGCTGGATGGGCAAATCAGTGCGGTACTCAATCTGGAACGAACTCGGCTTTGGCGGACTCGCCAACGGTATCTCAAGGGTGGACTCGCCGCCGCGTTATATGACCAAGCCCGACCCGGTCGCCCCCGCCAATACGATGACAAAGCCGAAACTGAGATTGTCGCCTTAGCCTGTAGTCAACCGCCGACGGGGGACTCGCAATGGAGTCTGCCCTTGCTCACCGAAGTGGCTCGTGGTCAAACTCAGGCACTGCAAACGGTCAGTCAGGCAACGGTGCGTCAGGTGCTCCAAAAAAACGCTGTCAGCCTTGGTTGAAGGAGATGTGGTGCATTGGTTAACTCACGGCTCAATATCGGCTAACGGATGTATGCGGTACTTGACCTCTACGAGCGTCCTTACGACCGCGCTGAACCTGTGGTGTGTGTCGATGAGAAAAGCAACCAACTGTTAGCGCCGAAACACCCAAACTTACCGATGCAACCAGGGAAAGCTGGCAAAGTGGACTATGAATAGGAGCGCCAGGGCACTCGTAACTTGTTTGTAGCAGTTGAACCGTTGGTTGGATGGCGGCAGGTGCAGGTCACGCGGCACCGCAAGAAGGCTGATTTTGTCCATTTCCTCCGCCAATTACTGCAAGGGCGCTATCGGGATGCCCAGAAGGTGCATCTAGTGGTCGATAATCTCAACACTCATTTTGCGAAGGTCTTTGTTGAAATCTTAGGTTCCCAGCGGGCGCAGAAATTACTGAGTCGCATTGAGTTTCATTACACCCCCAAGCATGGCAGTTGGTTAAACATGGCAGAGATTGAGATTGGCATTCTAGACAAGCAGTGCCTCAACCGGAAAATTCCCACCGAGGCGGAATTAGTCACTCACGTCAGGGCTTGGAACAGGCGCAGAAATCGACAGAAGAAAACGATTGATTGGAGCTTTACTCGTCAAGATGCAGACCAGAAACTGGGCAAGCATTATGTTGCATAATTAATTACTCACTCTACTAGTGCAGCGTCACGTTTAGGAATTAGGGTTGGCAAACTCGTCCAAATCGACGAAGTTGTATAAAGCGAGGGTGCTTTATGCAAAAGAAATACATTGTTCGATTAACTGATGGGGAACGGCAGCAGCTACGAGAAGTGTGAAATGTCAATTACATAGGGCTCTTCCCAGCTTTTGGTGATGGTTTGGCAGA